>JBIOZK010000116.1:0-16965 GCA_044870975.1 Pyrinomonadaceae bacterium | reverse complement strand
AACCTGCCCTCCCTAACGGTCGGGCTTCTGACACCCTGCGAAGCTACAGTGTAAAAGAAAAAGGATCGAATGATCGAACGCATTCTAACCGTTCGACCCGGTCGATCCTTTCATCGCAAACCTGATTTCTAACAACTAGCCCAGGAAACCAAGATTCTGTGTCGGGAATTTACTCAAGTTCGGGAAGACTGTAGTCAAAAGATTCGCCGGTAAGCCGTACCACTGCGCCAGCGTCGCACCGTATTGATCGATCGACGTGGTAGGAATCCAACGGCCGCGATTGCCGCCGTCGTCATCCGGTCCATTCAGTGCCAGGGTCGGATATTTGCCGTAGAAAGTCCCGCCGAGCACGGCGCCTCCCATGATAAATGCGTGACTACCCCACGCGTGGTCCGATCCGACACTCGCGGCGCCGGAACCGGACGCCTGGAAAGTGCGGCCAAAGTCCGAAATCGTGAACAACGTCACATTGTTACTATTTCCCTGCGCCCCCATCTCGTCATAAAACGCGCGCACGGCCTGGCTGAATTGCGTCAGCAAATTGCCCTGTCCGCCGGCGTTATTCGGCTGTGTTGGATCGGTGTTGGTCTCATTCGTATGAGTATCGAAACCGCCGAGCTGACAGAAAAATATCTGCCGGTGCATGCCAAGCGTGTCTTTGATCTTGATCAGTTTCGCAACTTGCCTGAGTTGATTGCCAAGACCGGTGCCGGGAAACGTGGCGGTGAGCGTCGGATCAGGTTGATTCAGAATTTGATCTGCGTTGAGCGCTGCGCTCGTCGTATCACTGGCTCCTTTAATCAGCACCTGGCCGCGATCGAAGTTCAGTAATTGCCGGAAACCGCTGTTGTTGGTGAATGGATTAGCCGCTGAGGGCCCGTTCCATGACAGCGACAAGACGCTTGATAGCGAGCCCGTTCCGATTGCGATTTGCCGCGTGGTCGCTCCCGTCTGCAACAGATTTGTGCCGGAAACCGACAGGGCCATCGGCAGAATAGTAGCTCCGTTTAGCGAGCCCGTATTGTCAGCGACGCGACCGGCCCAACCTGTCTGGCCGGTGGTGTTCACGATCGAAGTCATTTGCTGATTGACTTGATCGGAATGCGAGAAGAGTTGATAGGGCCGGAAGGCGCCCCCGACATTGCTTTGATATTGGGCCTTGGTCGTGGGCTGTTTGAGTGATCCATAGTTGCAAAGAATCGCGAGCTTGCCGTCAGTCCATGGCTTCAGCAAGCCCGGCAACTGCGCCGGAGTCGCAACCTCTGGCGAAAGGTTTGGATGCAATCCAAAAACGTTCCCGCCCTGGTTCGGCGGCGAAATCTGAAGCAAGGCAGACTTCGGAATCGCCAGTCCCGAAGGAGTGCGGGTGGCGTCATAACCGTTCGCATCACTGTAACCGGTGTACGGAACCACCATGTTGTTGCCGTCCGATCCGCCATTCAGGAACACGCACACGAGCGCTTTGTAATCGGAAGCGACCTCGGGTTGCTGTTGCACCATGGCGTTCATGATCGACAGGCGATCCAGGCTGTTCACCACGGCGGCCGCAGTTAAGCCGCAGGCCGTGTCTCGCAAAAACTTTCTTCGGGATCTTTTCATGTTCACCTCTCCACCTGATATTGCGAGGAAGTGGCCACCAAATAGATGGCAGTTTGCGTACGCTGGAGCGCCTGCGTGGTCGCATTCGCGTTCGTGATCGCCGTGACGGTCGCTACGATGCTGGCGTTCATTTGCGCCGACATCGTGCCGTGCATCAGCCTGGCATTCAGCGCATCAACCAACTGCTGGGGCGTGGTCGACAAAGCTTGAAAACTTGCAAAGTTAATCTGGGTGCCCTGCGGCCGGTTCGGCAAACTCACCGGAATACCGTTGCCGCTGTTTGCCACGAACAAAGTATTAAGAAAATTCGCCCGGGCGTAACTCGACGACGTATCCAAAATGCCAAACTCAGGACCGAACAAATTCGTCCCTGGCAAATTGAAATCAGCCGGGAAATAACTGAAGACTGTCGGTGGATTGAAGACGTTCTGGCCCAGCGCGTTGCTGAAATTGGTCGGGCTGTTCGAGACCAGCACGCCGTCGGTCTTAGACGAGTCGGTGGCGTTAAAGGCGCGCAGGAGGTGAGTCATCAGCAACACCGGTTCGCGCAAATGGCCGTAATTTGGATCCGTTTTCACGTCGCCGCGAGCTTCAGGATCTAAAAGGATGCTGGTGATTACGGCTTTCATGTCGCCGCGCACGCCCCCGCCATTGTTGGCAAAAGCCGCTGAGCAGCGTTCGACATAAGCAGGGCTCGGGTTGCTGGTCACCAGTTGATGGATCATCTGCATGCAAACGTAAGGACCAGTGTTGGGATGATAGAAAAGGTTGTCGATTGCCAGCGGAAGTGAAGCGATCGCGTAAGCCTGATCGGCCGCCAACTGCTGGGCAGTGGTGCCGGTGGTACAAGGTGAACCGCACGCGGGAACCACGACCGGATTTGGACTGCGGATGTCCACCAATAGGGTTTTCGCGTTGGTATCATACCTGCTCCGGCCACTGCTTCCGCCTATGGGAACCATCGGGTCCTGATAGTTGGTAATCGCAGTCTGGGTGACGCCGCCATCGAAGCTGGCAATTTTATTCGCTGGATCGAGATCCCAACCGGTAAACACCCGCGCCAAATTAGTAATGGTGTTTTGGTCGTAGCTCGGAATGCGATTGCCTTGGGCGTCCAGGATCGGCGTGCCGTCCTGATTGAGCGTGTCCACCCCTATCGAAAACAACTGCATTATTTCGCGCGCGTAGTTTTCATTCGGCGTGGGGTTTGTGAGAGAGACAACCGAATTACCTCTCATGTTCAGATATTCGCCCATGCTCGGGTTGAGCGTGATCTCATAAAGCATGTTGCGAAAGTTTCCAAACGAGTTGCGATCGATAGTTTGCAGGTAAGACGCATACCAGAACGGTTGATTGTTATTGAGCTGCTGGCCGCCTACGACGATGAATTTGTGGAACGCGAATGAGGTGCGTTGTCGCAATTGATCTGGCTGCGTCAGCGCATTCAACATGAACTGCTTTTGCAGCGGGTAGAGCGTGTAGTTATCACGCGTGCAGGTCGCGTCGCAAGGAACCGCCGGGGGGCTGGCGGGATAGAACTGCGGATAAGGCGTCTGGAACGGATAATCAGAGGAAAGCGCAAACTTCGGATCGGTGGTCGAGTCGACAAACAGCGGCGGCATATTGAACTGCTCGTTGATGTACGCGGGAATGCCCACCGCTTTCAAATGATTGAAGTCCGCGTCGTCGCCGCGTTGGCCCCAGCTCGACTGTTCCAGAAATCGCTTTAGATCGTTATCAGAAGCAAACGACGGACTGTTGTATTGGGCCTGGAACTGAGCCAGCGTGAGAGGCGTCGATGCTCCCGGCGGAGTCGCGGGAGCGGGATTCGGAGCTGAATCGTCGGCCGGGCCACCGCCAATCTGTCCGATGGCCACGCGGGCGCGATTGCTTCCCATGCCGTGCAGATTCAACCGCACCAGGACATCGCCTACGTTCGCCGGCATCAAATCATTTAGTCGCACCACCACCATGTAGATGCCATCGAAGTTCGGCACCGTGCCGACGTATTCCACTTTTAGCGGATAGAGCGTGCCGGCTGCATCCTGAGCATCCGCGGTCAACGCGCTCGCCGGCTCGCCCGCCAGCAAGTCCAGGTTCATGCAGAAGAGCGTGATGCGTGTGCGCGGATCGGCCGGATTGAAATTGGTTTCGGCGGTGAGCGAAAAAGGCTCCGCCTGCATTGACACTGTTTCCAGCGCGACGGCCCGCGTTGACGTTGACGAAACGGTGAACAAGGAAGGGGAAATCGCCGGCGCCGCGAAGGACGGAGAAGTTGCCGCGGATACCAGAACCAGCAAACCAGCGAAACCCAGCAAAGCGACAACTTGGGGGACAGCCAACGCTCGGATTCTCATACAGTAGGCCCTCTATGGATAATCTGACCGAATGATTCGTAATGTGAGGTTGGTCCAACCTGAAAGCTTGGTGGAGGGGCCACCGGGCCATGCACCCTGTGTTCAACCGACTATAGCACGCGCCACAGGAGCAAGGTCAACAACTTTGTTAGACGGGTGTTCGGTCAATTTGGGCGAGAAATTTCCGGAGAAATCCTGCTAGGAAATCTTTGAGGTTATGCGAATGAACTCGTAAAATCCGGCCGCCGCGCCGAGCACAATTCCGGCGACCAGCAGCCAGGGCGCAGTTCCCAGCCATCGATCACCCAGCCATCCAGCAATCAGTCCCGACACCACCGAAGCAAACAATGAAAAGGCCGCAGCATAAGCCATTCCTGACTTGCGATTGATTTGCTCTTTGTTCTCTTCGTCGGCCACGGCGGTTCACGCTATTGCCATTGCGTTCGGGTCAGGTAATTTTTAGGAGCCTCGTAGAGAAGAGCTCGACGAGAGTGCCGCATCGAATCATGAATGAAGCAGACGTGCGTGCACCAACACGCCTTACCACCATCAATCTGACTCAACTCCGACGCCCGCGCTTCTGATTGCCACAACGCGCCGAAGTCATAGTCGTAATCTCTCAAGGAACCGAATTTCTGTCGCAACTCACAGGCACGCACGTCGCCGTTGTAATCAATCACCGCGACTGTCTCGCCGGCGGTACAGGGAAATCCCCACGAAGTCGATTGGCTGAAATTGGCCCGTTGAGTTCGGTAATGAGTCGTAATCGTGCCAACGTACGCGACGTTCTTTACGAACCTTTTCGCCGCATCATCGTCCGCGAACATTCGATCACCGTAGCGCTTGGTGAGCTGCGCAACGTACGAGTACATTCGCGGCAGTGCGTCGTCAGGAATCTGCTTGATCCCATCTCCGACCGGTGTGTCACCGCGCACGATGTTGAAGTAGTGGCCGTCCAGCCGGAACCCGTTCCACATGAATTCCGCGAGTGACTCAAGCTCCTGATAGTTCTCAGCACAAACGACCGTGTTCACATTCAGCCGCAGACGGTCACGGTACTTGTCCTTCAACGGATACAACTCGTCAATGCAGTCGAGGGTTTTCTCCCAATGCCCGGGAACGCCGCGAATACGGTCATGCGTCTCGCCCTGACCATCGAGCGCGATGTTGAGATAGAGATCGAGTGATTGATGTGTTCCCAGAGCGTGGTCAACGATTTCAAAAACGCGCGACTTCACCAGGCCGTTGGTTGGAATGATCAGCCGTCGCACGCCATTGTTGCGCACAAACAAATCGATGATGTCGGTCGCGTCGTGCCTTAGCGTGGGCTCGCCTCCCGAAAGCCACAGATCCGTAATGGGCGGCATTGTGCGCGAAACCTTCTCGATTTGAGCGAAGGTAAGATCGCCCGGTTGATTCAATTCCTCGTGATAGAAGCAGGTCCGGCAAAACGAATTGCAACGTGAAGTGACGAACAGGATTAGGGTGCCGAGACGTTTCTCACGTTTCGTGGAGCGAATAAGCTGAACCAATTGAGCAGCCTTTGATGACATAACAAACGGACTGAACAGTCGTGAGGCTTATCTCGACTCCAGACTCCCGACTTCTGCTTCCTGCTTTTGGATGATGACAGTTTCGTTTGGTGAATTCAATTGATAGGTGATTCCGCGCCAGGTGATACGTCGTGAAATCGCGGCAGCGATTGCGTTATAAAGATAGAGGGCCGAAGCCAGCGGCCACAGAGCGACGTGCGCCAGCGTCGTGCTGAGCGACGTTTCGCCAGTCACCAAAGTTACTGCGCGCAGTCTCAGATGAGACTTCATCGCGCCCATGGCGAATATGATCAGTAGTAGAACCAGCGGCGTTACGAATGACGAGCCGGTCGGCGCGCGATATGCGACCAACGCGGCGCCGCCGAAGAACGTAAGCACGAAGATGACGCTCCCAAGAAATACCGATTTCCAGAGGTGCGATGCATAGACGCGCGTAATCTTGAGCTGCCGCGTGGTGAACTCGAGCAATTCGCCCAGCCCTACATCAACTATCGACGGCGTAAGGCACTGCGGCACGAACTTAATCGGCAGATGCGCGTCGTGCAGGGCTCGGGTCATTGCGAAATCGTCCGACACGGCTCCGCGCCAATAATCCAGAACCCTGCAATCTTCAAAGGTAGTTTTGCTGATTGCCGTCGCTCCGCCCCAACAGAAGTTCTTCTTTCCGTCAGCACCGAGCGCGGAAGCGATGGCCGCGTTCCAGACTGAAAGCAGGTGCGAAGCAACACCGCCGCGCAGCGCCAGGAACCAGCGATAACCGGTCGCGGCGCCAATCGCGTTATCACGCAACGGTGCCACCAATGACCGCAGCCAATCCCTGCCTGGCCGCGCATCGGAATCTACAAACACAAAGACTTCACTATCGCGATGGGCGTAGGGAATTGCGAATGCGAGATTGTGAACTTTCTGCCCACGGTCTTTCGCCTTACCGGCGACCACGGTCTGCATCGCCGGGCCGGCCTCGCGGGTGAAGGATCTTCGTTCATTAGCCACCAGCGCCAACGCCGGATCATCAGCTCGGTCAGCGATAAAGACAATCTCGAAGGCCGGATAATCCTGACGAAAGATCGCCGCGAGGTTCTCGCTAAGTCCGTCATCCACTCCACGGAGCGGCAGAAAGACCGTTACGTATGGAGTGAACTCCAACGTCTCTGCTGCTAACTCATGCTGGAGGTAATGAACAAACCGAATCCCACCTCGGAGCGAGAGCAGACCGAGCCATAAGGAGATAACGGCAAAGAAATAGAAAAGCAGGAGCACGAATGCGTTGGCTATTGCGAAGACGCGGGAGGAGTGGTCGGAGCGGCAACGGCCGCCGCAGCGGGAATGAGTTTTTGGGCCAGCACGATGAAAGGCTGTGGATAAATGCCGATGAAAAGGATGCCCACCAAAGCCACGACCATCGCCGTCTGCAGTGCCGGTGACATCGTCAAAGGCTGATCGTCCGCGACGCGATCGCCAAGATACATCACGCGAATGAAGCGGATGTAATAATAGAAAGAGACGACGATGTTGATGACCGCCCAGCCGGCGAGCCAGTAAGGCCAGGTCTTATGATCGGTATCAGCGCGAGCCAGCAAACCCCAAAGCAGAAAATATTTGCCGATGAATCCGCCGGTGCCGGGCAATCCACCTAACGAGAGCATAAAGATCGCCATCATCGCGGCGAGTCCGGGCGCCTTCTGCGCCAACCCGGTCATGTCATCGACATTGTCGCCGATGATGCCGCGCCGGCGCAGACTGATGATGACGCCAAACGCACCCATGTTCATCAGCGTGTAGACGACGAGATAGATGACCAGACCGATATTGCCGTACGAGTTGTTGGCGATAATTCCCAGCAGCAAATAGCCGGCATTAGAGATCGAAGAATAGGCAAGCAGTCGTTTCGAATTTTCCTGGGTGATGGCGGCCCAGTTGCCCACCACGATTGTCAGCGCGGCCACGATTCCCAGGAGCGGCGCCCAGTCCACGTGTATCGGACCCAACGCCACAAAAAAGATGCGGGCGTAAAGCGCGAAGCTGGCGGCCTTGGAGCCGGTGGAAAGAAACGCGGTAACTGAAGTCGGGGCGCCCTCGTAGGCGTCAGGTGCCCACATATGAAACGGAACCGCGGCGATCTTGAAGAACAAACCGGCCGCCAGCGCAATCATGCCGATTAGCATCAACGGCCTAAGCTCATTGACGCTGCTCAGATTTTTTCCAATCTCGGCCAGGTTGGTTGATCCCGTCAGCCCGTAAATGACGGACATTCCGTAAAGCAGAATGCCGGACGAAAACGCGCCCAGCAGAAAATACTTCATGCCTGCTTCGTTGGATCTACGGTCACGCTTGGTGAAAGCCACCAGCACATAGAAGGTCAGCGCCATTAGCTCCAGCGCGATATAAAGCGAAATAAGATCGTATCCCGCGCCGAGGAACATCATGCCAACCGTGGCAAA
Organism: Pyrinomonadaceae bacterium; assembly: GCA_044870975.1. Classification (GTDB taxonomy): domain Bacteria; phylum Acidobacteriota; class Blastocatellia; order Pyrinomonadales; family Pyrinomonadaceae; genus UBA11740. The sequence continues at coordinate 9,015 of JBIOZK010000116.1, read as the reverse complement.
AAGAATCAGCGAGTAATATTCGCCATGTTGCTCACGCTCGATATCCAGATAGCGAATTGAGATGGCAATTGCCAGCGCGGCGGCGATGAGAAAGATCGCTCGGAAGATGAGCGCGAATCCGTCGACATGCACCATGCCGTAGAATCCGTCGGCCGGCGTCAGCGCCCGCAACGAGTCAAAGCGGAACGTGCCGCCCATGCTGATGAACTGGGCGCCCAGCGACACCAAGGCCAGAGCGATGCCCGCCAACGAAACATACGCCGTCCATTTGCTGAGCTTGTAAGGCAGGATGACTTCCACCACCAGCGCTATGCACGCGGCGATAGTGATGATCAATTCGGGCGCGATCAGTTGCAGGTCGCGCGGGTTGATGATGCCGGAGGTTTGAAAAAGAAAGAGCATCAGCTTCTATTTCTGTACCGGTACAACCTGCACCGGCGCGCTCGTGGTTGTCTGAACGGGCTGACCGGGGATGACGGTCAGGTTGGGTTGCGCTGGCCTTCCATAGGTGGGCCTGACCGCCTGCACTACGGCGTTAATGGGCTTTTCGATGTATTTCAGGAAAGGGGCGGGATAAACACCAATCCACAAAGACATAATTACCAGCGGTAACATGTAGGCCCATTCACGGCCACTGAGATCCGGAAGCAACTTGTTCTTTTCATTTTCGATTTCGCCGAAGAACATCCGTTGATAGAGCCAAAGCATGTAGGCGGCATTAAGAATGATTCCCAATCCGGCCCAACCGGCCCAAACCGGATTAGCTTCGAACGCGCCTCGCATCGCCAGGAATTCTGAAATGAAGACCGCCAATAGCGGCAACCCGATCGCAGTCATGGCCATCGCGAGAAAGACTGCAGAGTATCCCGGCATTACATGTGACAGTCCGCCGAACTCAGAAACTTTGCGGGTGTGCCGTCGCTCATAAATGATGCCGACCAGCAGGAACAACGCACCGGAATAAATTCCGTGGTTGATCATCTGCATCACCGCGCCGTTAATACCGTTCGGATTCAGCGCGAACAAGCCCAGCATCACAATACCCATGGAGGAGACTGACGAATAAGCGACCAGCTTCTTCACGTCGCCATCTTTCTTGACGACGAAGTACATCGCCGCCAACGCGCCATAAATGATCGAGACGATGGCCAGGAAAATCATGAGGCTGCGGACGCCGAACCTGCCGAAGAAGGCTTCGTCCATAGACGCCTTGGGAAACATCGGCAAGTTGAAACGAAAGAAACCGTAAGTCCCGAGCTTCAGCAGGATGCCGGCGAGGACCACCGAACCGGCGGTGGGCGCCTCGACGTGCGCATCTGGTAGCCATGTGTGGAATGGCCACATCGGAACTTTGATCGCGAAGCCCAGGGCGAAGGCAAAGAACAGCAGCACCTGCAAGGTGCCCATGGGCAAAGCACCGCCAATCGCCTGCATGTAGACGATGCTGAAAGTGCCGGTGCCGTTCTGGCTGGCAAGCTTCGCCGTGTTAGTGACCATCTCGATCGCGCCGGTGTTCCCGGCGAGCACGTTAACAGCCTGACCGGCTTTGGCGATTAATGCCGGGTCCTGCGTGAGGAAATACATTTTCAAAACGCCGAGCAGCATCACGACCGATCCAACCAACGTGTACAGGAAGAACTTGATCGCTGCATAAAGCCGATTGTCGCCGCCCCAAATTCCAATCAGGAAATACATGGGCACCAGCGAGACTTCGAAGAACAGATAAAACAGGAACAGGTCCATCGACGAGAAAACGCCGAGCACCATTGTCTGCAGCATCAGCAGCAGCACGTAATATTCCTTCTCGCGTTTGGCGATGTATTTCCACGACGACAGCGCCGCCAGCACACCGAGGAAGGTGGTTAAGACAATCAAGAGCACGGCGACGCCGTCCGCGCCCATCTGATAGCGCGCGCCAATCACCGGAATCCACTGGCGGTCTTCAAGAAATTGGAAGCCGCCCAGGTCGCGGTTATAACCAAACAGCCAGAGCGAGGCGATGAAGTCCAGCACCAGCCAACCAGTCGCGAACTTCTTGATGACGTCGTTCTGATCTTTTTTGAAGACACCAAGAATCAGAATCGCGCCGACCGCCGGCAGCCAGGTGATTATCGAGAGAAGATTGTTTGTGAACACGTCAGTCCTCTAAATCGTGGCACAGACTTTAGTCTGTGGACCACCTCGCGTCTATGAATCACAGACTGAAGTCTGTGCCACTCTAAGAACTCTTAATGAAGTAGAACGCCACCGCCAGGAGCAAGCCAATCACCATGACCAGTGCATAGTTCTGGGTCAGGCCCGTCTGCGCAGCTCGCACGATGGGCGACATCAAACTGATTACAAAATTGGCGATCGTGTTGACCAGGCCATCGACAAAGTACTTGTCGGTGACTCCGGTGATCTTGCTCGTCAAGCGCGTGAGCCCCGCCGTGCCGTTCACGCCGCCATCGACGACTTTCGAATCGAACGCAAAGACTCCGCGGGCCAAATCCATCGTGCGGCGCGTGACCGCCATGCCATAGAACTCGTCAATCCAATATTTGTTGTAGCTGGCTTTATATAAAGGCGCGAGCCGCGCCGCCCAAATATCCGTAAGCTGCGGCCTCTTGACGTAGAAAAGAAACCCGAGACCAATGCCAATTCCAGCGACCACCAACGAGAGAATAATGAACACCCATTCGGTAGCAGTCTCACTATGAACGGCGGATTCAATTGAGTGCGCCAGATTGAAACCCTCAGCGTGCGGCCGGCCTGCAGTTTCCGGTAGTTCGGTCGGCTTGTGGGCGTCGGCAACCAGCTTGCCTTCCTCGCCTTCTTCCGACTTGCCGAATTGTCCGCTCGAAGAATTCCAGATAACCGGATTCAGCCAGGTGACAATATTCATTCTGCCGCCAACGTGCTTGCCGCCGGTGAAGGCCGTGCTAATTCCAACAAAGCCTCCGACCGTAGCGAGAATCGCCAGCACTACCAATGGCAGCACCATTGACTTCGGCGACTCGTGCGGCACGTGCGCATCGTGATGCGGCGTCCCATGCTCTTTTTTCTGAGCGTGTCCTTCATGCTCCTTGCCGTGCGCATGTTTGCCAAATCTCTCTTCGCCCCAGAAGGTCATCGCCATCAGCCGCGTCATATAGAACGCCGTGCACATCGCCGCGATAGTGCCGATTAACCAAACCAACCAGCCGAAGGGAATGATCGTGGTCGAAGCCGCATTCCAAAGGATTTCGTCTTTCGACCAGAAGCCACTGAAAGGAATGATGCCGCAGATGGCCAGCCACCCCGCCATGAAAGTCATGTAAGTGATCGGCATGTACTTCTTCAGGCCGCCCATCTTGCGCATGTCCTGCTCGTGATGCATGCCGTGAATGACGGAGCCGGAACCGAGGAACATCAACGCCTTGAAGAACGCATGCGTCATCACGTGGAAGATGCCGATCACAAACGCGCCCACGCCGCAGGCCAGGAACATGAAGCCGAGTTGCGAGACCGTCGAGTAAGCCAGAACTTTCTTAATGTCGTTTTGCGTGATGCCGATCGTGGCCGCGAAAATCGCAGTGAACGCTCCGATGACCGCGACTACCAGCATCATCGTCTGGGAATGCTGAAAGATGACGTTGGTCCGCGTCAGCATGTAGAGCCCGGCAGTCACCATCGTCGCCGCGTGAATCAGCGCTGAGACCGGAGTGGGACCGGCCATCGCATCCGGCAACCAGACGTGCAGCGGAAATTGCGCCGACTTGCCGCAAGCGCCAATCATCAGGCCCAACGCAATCCACGACATCAATCCCCAATGACCCAACGTTTCGACCGGATAACCGGCGGCTTTTGAAACCACGTCGGTATATTGCGCGGTGCCGAAGGTGGCGATGACGGCGAAAATCGCCAACATGAATCCAAAGTCGCCGACCCGATTTGTAATGAAAGCTTTGCGTGACGCATTCGCCGCTTCCTGCTTCTCAAAGTAGTAACCAATCAGCAGATAGGAACACAGACCGACGCCTTCCCAGCCGACGAACATCATCACGAAGTTCGATCCCATCACCAGCACGAGCATCGAAAACATGAAGAGACCCATGTAGGCGAAGAAGCGATAGAAGCCGGTCTCGCCATGCATGTAGCCGGTGGCGAAGACAAAAATGCACAAGCCGACGCCGGTGATGATGAGCATGAAGATGCTCGACAAAGGATCGAGCTGGTAGCTCCATTGAATGTTGAGCAGCGAGGCTTTTCCCTTTAGAACAGTAACCGGCTGGTTGGCGACGTTGACGGTTTGTGAAGTCTCAGCCTGGCCCAGCGTCTGTTCCACAGCGCCGGCCGGAATCCAATTGAAAGCCGCTTGAGTTGTGACGTAAGGCTTGGGCCATTGCGCCTCGGCACTGCCGCCAAATCCGTACTGAACCACCGCCGTAAGACTGATGATAAATGAGAGCGCAACTGTGCCAACTGCGATGCCGCCGATCAAGCTTTCGGGAAAGCGCAGCCGCCGGCCAAGGATGCCGTTAAGCGCGGCGCCCGCGAGTGGTAACAACGGAACTAGCCAGATGTACTTGAACATAGTTTCAAGTTTAAGGTTTCAAGTTTAAGGTTCCATCTAACTTGAAACCTGAAACTTGAAACCTGAAACCAATAGTCACCACTTCATTAGATCAATTTCATCAACCCAAATTGTTTCGCGATTGCGATAGAGCGCGATCACGATCCCTAACCCGATGGCCGCTTCTGCCGCCGCAACTACGATCACGAAAACTGTGAATATCTGACCCGACATCGGATCGCCGCGCCCCGTGTCCTGTAGATAACGCGAGAAGGCGATAAAGTTCAGGTTGGCCGCGTTCAGGATCAATTCAATCGACATGAAGATGACCAGCAGGTTGCGACGCGTCAGCACGCCCGCCACGCCAATGATGAAAAGAATCGCCGCGATCACCAGGAACTTTGAAAGGTCTGGATGCTTGATGCTGGTCCAGGCATCAGCCAACTTGCGCATCAGCCCGTCCCAAAAACCTCCGGACGATTCCTGGAGAAAAAAGATAAATGCCGGGACCAGGACGAGGCTCATCAACCGGTTCTGCCCAGCAGCCGTCTCGGCTGACGGTCGCAGTAACTCCGGGTCTACATCGTCCGCAGCCATTTCCTGTTTTAGCGTCCGGGCCAGCATCACTGAGCCTATGATCGCCACCAGCAGCAGCACACTGGCGATCTCAAACGGCAACGAGGCGTACGTGTACAGGCTCGTTCCGACGCGCTCCGTCTCTTTGGTTACCCTGCTGACGCCGGTCGCTCCGGTGTCCATTTTGTTTTCTGCAGCAGCGCGTTTCGCACTCGCCTGCTCCAGCGTTGCCTTATCGCGTTCAGCCATGGCTGAATAGCCGCGCGGAATCGCGTACGCCACCAGCACGCCCGCTAACAAGAGCAGGAACACCAATGCCGCCGTAACCTGCGCCGGACGATTGAAAATTGGCGAGCGGCCTTCCTCTTCGGCGCCGACGTTCACGAGCATGATCACGAACAGAAAGAGGACCATCACGCCGCCGACATAGACCAGAATCTGCACGCCGGCGATGAACTCCGCTCCCAGCAGGATGAACAGCGCGGCCACTGAAACCAGCGACGAAATCAGAAACAGGGCAGAGTGCACCGCATTCCGCGCCATGACGGTTAACAGACCCGCCAGAATCGCAGCGATTGAGAAGACCCAGAAAAAGACTGATTCCCAGCCGGAAAGGATCATTCGCTTAAAGTACTAGACAAACTCATTTGACATTTATCATTTGAGATTTGTCATTTGTCATTTGCTTTACGATGATACGCGTCCGGAGTAGCGGTCGCGCGCTCAAGAAAATGGCCAAATGAAAAATGTCAAATGACAAATGATAGATGAGTCTCTTACTTAACTTTCGTACTTGACTGTCTCACGCCCCTGCTCAAGCATTTCTCTGTTCCAAACAAAACCCGCGCGCGAGTAGGTAGCCAGCTCAAAATCCTGCGTCAACTCCAGACAATACGTCGGGCATGCTTCCTGACATAAAGCGCAGAACATGCAGCGCGAAGTGTCGAAGATAAATTCGTCGAGCACCTTCTTACGCCGCGGCTTGCCCGCGACGACCACTTCCACGTCCATCGGAATTACATCGATGCAGTCTTCGGGACACGCGAGGGCGCATAGGTTGCAGGCGATGCACAGCGTGTCGTGCGTCTCCGGATCCATATTGAGACGCGGCGCGCCGTGAAATCGCGGCGCCACATCCGGCCGCACCTTCGGATATTGCTCCGTGTAGATTCCCTTCCCGGCGACGGCATCCTTGTCCGTCAACGCACCAATGTTAAAGCCCAACGTCACCGCCATCCCCTGCAGGAGATCGACCATGAAGAAGCGTTTGAGCTTCTGCGCGAATGTTGATTTGGGAACCGGAACTAGTGGCATTTGAATTCGTCTCAGAAGCCCGACCGTAAGGAAGGGCCACTTTCGAACTGGATTACTTCAATGAAACTCGTCGTGCGTGTGGCCCCCTCATGGTCGGGCTTCTGACACACTCTCGACCGGCATCACCGCCGGTTTACCTTTCGGAAGATCCACCAACTTAATCTGCCGGCGCTGCTTCTTCAAATTAAAATCGCGCGACCGCCAATTTATCAAAGACAACAGGCCGGCCGTGATAAAGAGATTGACGACTCCGATGGCAATCGCAATCGCTTTGCCGCTGGCCGTCAATCCAAGCCCGCTCTCTAACGACTTGATAGTGCGCATGCCGGTTGGATTATTCAAACCCTGGATCACGCCGACGCCGATTGCCGTCATCACAATATTGATAAGCGCCGCGGGCAACATCCACTTCCAACCGAGGTCCATCAGTTGATCGTAACGAAAACGCGGCAGCGTCCAACGCAGCCAGAAGTATAAATAAAGGAGCAGGCCGGCCTTCGCCAGAAATACCAGTACGCTGATGGCCACGTAGACAGTGTGGTAACCCTTCGCCTCGGTCAAACGATAGACAAATGGAAAATACCAGCCGCCGAGATACAGGGTCGTGGCGACGGCCGTAACTACCACCATCGCGGCGTATTCCGCCATGAAGAAAAGCGACCAGCGGAAACCGGAATACTCTGTGTGAAAACCGGCGACCAGTTCCGATTCAGCTTCCGGCAAATCAAACGGCGCGCGATTGTTTTCCGCAATGCCGCTAACCAGGAAAATCATGAAACCGATCGGCTGATATAGAATGAACCAAATTGAATTTGACGCTTGCGCGTTCACCACGCCTGACAACGACAGCGTCCGGGCAAACATCAGCGCGCCGATAATCGCCATTCCCATCGAGACTTCGTAGGAGACCATTTGCGCACTTGAGCGTAACGCGCCCATCAAAGCGTACTTCGAGTTCGAAGACCAACCGGCGAGAATCAACGCCAGCACTCCGACGCTCGACACCGCCAGCACAAACAGCACGCCGATGTTGACGTCGGTGATCACCGCCCAATCGGGTCCGAATGGCACCACGGCCATGACGATGAACGCCGCGACCACGGCGATATAGGGCGCGACGAAAAAGATCCAGCGGTCGGCATCCTCAGGAATGAAGTCTTCTTTCGTCAGCAGCTTAATTCCGTCGGCAATTGGCTGCAGCAATCCCCAAGGTCCGACACGCATCGGCCCCAGCCGCGCCTGCATGAACGCGGAGATTTTTCTTTCGAGATAAGTCGCGTAAGCGACCCAACCAGTCGTGATTACCACGACCAGCCCGACTTGAATAAACGGCCAGATGACGTAATTCACCGTCTGCGCGCTGAAGAATTTCAGCAGCAGGCTGTCGATGAAAGTTGGCGCAGCGAATAGAAACATCTATCTATCAATCTCGCCCAAAACAATGTCCAGAGTACCGATAATGGCAACCACGTCCGCGACCAGATGGCCGATGCTCATCTTCCGCAAGGCCTGCAGGTTAATAAAGGACGGCGGTCGCACGCGCACGCGCCAGGGCTGTTGCGTTCCATCGGAAACCAGATAACAACCAATCTCGCCCTTAGGTCCTTCGATCGAATGGTAGTAATCGCCGGCAGGCGGCTTGATCAGCTTCGGCACTTTCGCATTCACCGGGCCGTCAGGCAAATTCTCGATCGCCTGTTTGACGATGCGGCGCGACTGGCGCATCTCTTCCATGCGCACCAGGTAACGGTCGTACGTGTCGCCGTTTTCGCCAAGGGGCACTTCAAAATCCATTTCGCCGTAGGCGGCGTACGGACGCGCTTTGCGAATGTCCCAGGCGACTCCCGAACCGCGCAGGGCCGGACCCGACAAACCCATGGCCACGGCATCCTCACCTGAGATGACGCCGATGCCTACCGTCCGGCTGAGCCAGATTCGATTCTCCGAAAGCACTGTCTCATATTCGTCAATTCGCTTCGGAAAGATATCGACAAATCGCTTCACGTCTTCCACGAAACCGTCATACGCGTCATTCGGCATGCCGCCCACCCGCCATGCATGACACGTTAACCTGGCGCCAAACTGCCGCTCGAAGATTTTCAGAATCTCTTCGCGCTCGCGAAACGCCCACAGCAGAATCGTGATTGCGCCAATGTCGAGAGCATGGGTGCCAAGCCACAGCAGGTGCGACGCGATGCGATTCAACTCCGTCAGAATCGTCCTTATATAATGAGCGCGTCGCGGGACGTCGAGTCCACACATCTGCTCTACCGTCTCAACCCAAACCAGGCCATTCGAAACCGCGGCGATGTAATCGAGCCGGTCCCAATACGGCGCGATCATCGTGTACATGCGGTTCTCGGCAATCTTCTCCATGCCGCGATGGAGATAGCCGACGTCGCAATCGAGATCGATCACAGTTTCGCCATCAAGCTTGAGGATCACGCGCAGCACGCCGTGCGTCGACGGATGCTGCGGCCCCATGTTGAGCGTCATCTCTGGCGCGTCAAGCAGGGCTTCTCGGGTGGTGGCTATTTCAACTTGATGCATATGAAAAGCAAAACTCTTCGTTTAGCGGCGGGCTACTGCCC
>JBIOZK010000115.1:0-24204 GCA_044870975.1 Pyrinomonadaceae bacterium | reverse complement strand
AGTCCGCGCAGCGGACGACTGAAGGAATTTCTTCATGCCTATGGTTTTCAGCCGTCCGCGAAGCGGACTGCGAATTCACCTGCCCCTGTCCCAGCGCTAAAGCGCTGGGCTATTGGCATTCAGTCCGTTTCGCGGACGTAGCCAATCGACTTTTGCAACAAAGCCCCTATTTTCGCCGAATTTTGCGGGTTTAGGGGCGAGAAACTGCCGGAGCCTGGAGAATTGCGGCGCTATTTCTTGAGCAGCTTGCGGTCAATTTTTCCGCGGTCGTTCTTGGGCAAAGCCTCAACAAACTCAATCCAACGTGGATATTTGTAGAGAGCAATCTGGTTCTTTACGTAGTGCTTGATGTCTTCAGCGAGCTGGTCACTCGCGGCCAGTTCGTCGCGCGGGACAATGAAAGCCTTTGGTTTCACCAGACCATCTTCATCTTCATGACCGATGACGGCGCATTCGAGCACGGCTTCATGTTGCAGGAGGCAATTTTCGATTTCCGCTGGCGCGACAAAGATGCCGCTCACCTTCAGCATGTCATCGGTGCGGCCGTGGTACCAGTAATATCCTGCTTCATCGACATGGAATTGATCACCCGTCGTGCACCAGTCACCAGCGAAAGTAGCTTTTGATTTTTCATGCGCGTTCCAATAACAGAGCGCGGCTGAGTCACCCTTGATTTTCAGTGTACCCATTTCGCCAGTCGCGACTTCTTTCTCATCGGCATCGACGATCTTCGCCTGGTAGCCTTCGACGATGCGACCCAGACTCGCTGGCTTCACGTCACCGGGCCGGTTCGTAATGTAGATGTGAAACATCTCTGCCGATCCAATGCCGTCGCAAATCTCAACGCCGAACCTTTCTTTCCAGCGATGATAAAGCTCGACCGGCAGCGCCTCGCCCGCCGAATAGCAGAAGCGAATGCCTGATAGATCATGGCTTCTCGCGTCCTCGGCATTCAGCATCGAATTGATCATGGTGGGGACGGTCGTGAGAATCGTCGGCTGATGGCGCGCAATTACTTCGAACATTTTTTCCGGCGTCGAACGCTCGGCAAATAAGGCAGTCGCGCCGCCGACAGCGAAGGGAAACAGAAGGTTCGTGCCCGTCGCATATCCAAAAAACAGTTTCGGGACCGAGACGGTTACATCGGTTTCGTTCACGTCCATCGTGCGTTTGGCAAATACTTCGGTGTTGTAGGGCAGGTCGTGCTGTAGATGAACTGCGCCCTTCGGATGGCCGGTGGACCCCGACGTAAATAACCAGATGGCAATGTCATCGCGATGCGTATCAGCCGCCCGGCACCCCGTCGATTGCGATTCGACTACTTCAGCAAATGAGAAAGCTTTGATGTGACTGTGAGAGTCGATGGTCTCCGCGTCCAGCGCTTCTTCGTTTTGCACTATCAGCACTGACCGCAGGTACTCAGCATTGGCCGCCGCCTCAGCGAAGGGCTTGAGAAATGATTCGTGCACGATCGCGGCGCGCGCGCGGGTGTACTTCAGGTAATAACGGTAATCATCGGCCGGCAAGAGCGGATTCACCATCGTGATCACCGCGCCGATGCGAGCCGCGCCGAACCACGTCCAAACAAATTCAGGGCAGTCCGGCAGCACGATGAGCACCCGTTCTTCCATGCGCACGCCCAGCATCCGCAGAGCATTCCCCACGCGGTTCGATGTTCGCGCGGCTTCGCCGTACGTGAACGACTGATCGTTGAAGTAGAGACAGGTTTTGTTTTCGCGGCCTTCCTCAAGGTTGTGATAGAGGAAGTAATCGGCCATGTTGAAGCGTTCAGGGAATTCCATTGACATCACTTGATGCGCTCGAAGGTAATATTGCCAATCGGATATTTCCGCCAGTCCTTGTAATCAAAGTGCCACCACTCAGCTTCATAAACCGTGAAGCCCTCTGCTTCCAGCGCCGCCCGCAGCAGCGTCCGATGCCAACGCTGCAGCGACGTCCCGCCCGGATAATCAGGATAAGCGCGGGAGGTGGTCTCGTCGTAAGTGCTGACCATCTCAATCGGCTTCCTGGTTCGCAAATCGTAGAGCGTTATATCAACAGCGCAGCCGCGGTTGTGACGCGATCCCTTGGATGGATCGGCTACAAACACCTTCTTGTCATCGGGCGTCGCGTCCCAGAAAACCCTGGTCACGTACCAGGGACGATAAGCGTCGTGAACGAGCAGGCCATAGCCGAACACATGCAAGCGAGCGTTCGCACGCGCCACAGCTTCCGCGGCGGGACGCTGCATGAATGCGCGCGGCTGTGAATAGAACACGGTGCCAAGAAAGTTATTGGTCGTCGCGTAACGAATCTCCAGGCGAATCGTCGGATCCAACTTTGTCAGTTCAACTAAATCAGGTTTAAGAAATTCACCGTCTTCGGCCGGAGGCTGTGCCGCAAGGGCTTCTTTCATCAATTCGCGGACCGGACGCAGAGGTTGAATGCGCAGTTGATTTCCGGTTTCCGGTTCAAGGTTGCGGCGTTGATACGGCAAGCCGGCGTATTGCATCCTGATCGCGCGACCGGCGGCATTGCGAGTGAAGATGACGCGCTCTCCCTGGCGCGGTTCCGATGTCACCTCATAGGTGTTGCGCGAAATCTCGCGGAGCCCGTCGGACTCACGATTGCGCCGCACCAGGAGCCGCCCGCTCTCCTCGAGCACGATCACGACCGAGTCGCCGGCAGCGTACTCGCCAATCAACCCGCGATATTCCGCCCGGGCCGGCCCCGGCTTCCGGCCAACCTTCTTAAGTAGTTCGTTTGCGTCGGGAATTTGCGCCGTTGCCCGCGATGCCGTAAGCCCGCAAGCGATACTGGCGATTAGAAAAAACCCGAGAAGGCAATTTATGCGCAAGGTTCTAAGGTTCATCATGGGTAGCTGATTATACTCTGCGACTGGCGCGTTGCAGCGCAAGTTGTTAACTTGCGTCCGTGGGCAAATTAACAATTTGCGCTACAGCTTAAGCTTGAGGCCGTTCGGTCACGATGCTAAAGTGTGCGCCCTAATCTTCTGGTCAATTAAGACTGCAGATGTACATGCCCCCTTTCCGCAGAATAGCCCAGGCTTTCGTCCTCGCGTTGAGTTTTTCTCTCGGCATGCTCCCGCTCGCCGCGCAGGACCTCGATACCGTTACCATCACCGGCAAAGTAACCGATCAGAATGGCGCGGTCGTTCCCGGCGCTACCGTCAAAGCGACCCGCGACGATACCAAGCTCGAGCGCACAGTGGTTACCGACGGCGACGGCAAATATAAGATTATTCAACTAGCTCCCGGCAAGTACACACTTACGGCGTCAGCTAACACATTTCAAACCACAACTGAGACGGGCCTGGAGTTCATCGCCGGCCGAAACGCTCAAATCGATCTCATTTTATTGCCGCCGGGCCTCAAGCTGGACACGGTCGTGGTCACCACTGAGGACGCGTCGCCCGTCGATGTGACGCGCACGGTCGTCGGTGGGACCGTAAAGACCCGCGAGATCGAAAGCCTGCCGATCGCCTCGCGCTCGCCGCTCGATTTGATTTTCACGATGGGTGGCGTGGCCGAAGAACCTTTATCAGTACGCGACCTGGCAACCGATCCCTCTGCGCGCACGACTCCGGAGGAGGCCGGAAACTTTTCGATCTCTGGCGGGACGGCATATTCGAACAACATCACGATCGATGGCCTCGATAACAACGACGATCGTTCAGCGAAGGAACGATTCAGTCCGTCAATCGATGCGGTTGAAGAAGTTCAGGTCATTCGTAACCAGTTCGCGGCTGAGTACGGTCGCGCCTCCGGCGGCCGCATCAATCTGCGCACCCGTGGTGGTTCGAATAAGTTCCGCGGCCGAGCGTTTTATTTCTTTCGCGACGAGTCGCTTGATGCGAACACCTGGAAGAACAACACGCTCGGAATCAAGCGCTTGCCGCTGCAGGAACACGATCCGGGGTTTACGTTGAGCGGACCCGTCCGCATCCCTCATCTCTATCGCGGAAATGATCGAACGTTCTTCTTCACTTCATACGAGTACGACACGTTCCTGGAATCGACGCTGATCGACACGCTCGTTCCGGTCGATCAGAATCCGCTGTTTCCGCTGCCGGCGCCAACCAACCCAGGTTTGCAGCGCGCGGAAAATCCATCAGCTCCGGCGCTGATCGCGACCAACGGCATTGCGCCATTTATTTCTTCGGTGAGCACGCCCCAACGAAATCACATCTTCACCCAACGAATCGATCAGAAATGGACAAAGTCGCACGACGGCGCGTTTCTCTTTCAGTTCGGCAGATTGAATAACCTGCGGCAGTTTGGCGGCGGCGACCGTCTGGCTGCGGCTCTTGTCGGCAAAGCTCGCAACACTGAATCGATCGCTTATTCGGACAACCTCGTCCTCTCGGCAAAGGCGGTGGCGCAGACACGCTTTCAATTGTCACGGTTGACTCCGGCGGTTCTGGCGACCGGCGGCGCAACCAAACCGGTGGTGCTGATGGCGATCGAAGACTCGTTGGCATTGAATACCGGGACGCTGATTGCCGGCAGTTCCACTACCGGCGCAACCGATCGCCAGGAAGATCGATTTCAGGGCCAGGAGATATTCACTTACATTGTCGGATCGCATTCGTTGAAATTCGGCGGCGATCTTCAGCGAATCAAATCGACCTTCATCGATCTCTCGGACGTGACCGGCACCTGGAATTTCGATAGCGCCGGCGATTTTCTCGCGAACATCCCCAGCCGCTTTCGCCAGAATTTTCTGACGACTTCCACGCAACGCAATACCTACGCGGGCGTCTTCGTCCAGGACGAGTGGCGCATTCGCCCGAGTTTCATGTTGAGTTACGGCCTGCGTTACGAAAACGAAAGCATCGTCCACGACCTGAACAACTTCGGGCCGCGGCTGGCTTTCGCCTACGACCCGTTCAAGTCAGGTAAGACCGTGATCCGCGGCGGGGCCGGCATCTTCTACAACCGCGCGCTGCTGCGCACCATAGATGATTTCACGACGGGCGCGCAGCAATTGTTCTTTGATACGAACGCGCTGAGTGATCCGGCGACGGGCAAAGTGATGACCGACGCGCAACGACGCGCCTTCATCGCGGCGAATCTAAAATTTCCGACGACCTTGACTGCTGACTCGCCCTTAGTGAAACAGTTTGCGGTGGGAAATAGCGGCACCACCAGCGCCGGCAGTGTCCTGCGCCGGCTCGACCCGACGTTGCGTATTCCCGAAAGTTACCAGGTGAACGTTGGCTTTGAGCGGCAGATGAGCAAGACGTTAGTCATCGAAGCAAACTACACCTGGAATCGCAGTCAGCACCTGTGGCGCGAATACAACGCGAACGCGCCGGCACTGCCGAAGGGCTTCAATAACTTTACCGACTATTTGGCGTCGCGTGATTTCGCGAATTTTCTTTCAAAGCCGAGCGGCGTGCGACCGATTCTAAACACCACGACCGCGGGAGATTTGGTGCGGTTCGTTTTGGCTCCACCCGATCCCGCCAATCCAAACTCAGTTATCCGCATTACCGAATTTGGCGTGCCGGTGTCTTTGGTGAATCTCAACTCGTTCACCTCAACCACTTCAGTTACCACCGCGCTGGCGGCGTTGAACTCACTCCGGCCTGATCCCTCTAAAGGCGAGGTAGAAGTTCTGATTCCGGTCGGGCGTAGCGTTTATCACGGCCTGACGTTGGAAATGCGCAATCGGTTTCGGCAATCAAAGAAGGGCGCCGCGTTTTCGTTTCATGTCGCATACACACTTTCGTTTTTGAAAGACGACGGCGTGGTGAATACTTCCGATGCGCTGGTGGCGGCGGACTTTCAACGCGAATTCGTCTACGGCTTGCAGGACCGCCGCCACCGCTTTGTCTTCTCAGGCACGCTGGACACGCCAAACTATCTGGGCCGGTTGCGCATCTCGCCGATTGTGCGCGCCGCTTCCGGCGCGCCCTTCAACATCGGTCTGGGCGCAGATCGAAATCTCGACGACATCAATAATGATCGTCCGATCTTCGCCGGCGATATCAAGAGTTTGAAGTGGCGAGGACCCGGACAGGCGCTCGACGGATCGATTCTTAATCAGTTTGCGTTACCGACGATTGGTCAAACCGGCGACTTGCCCCGCAACTCGGGGACCGGGCCGGCGCAATTCTTCTTTGATTTAAACGTCACCAGAGATTTCAAACTCACGGAACGGATACATCTCCGCCCGCAGGTCGAATTCTACAACGTGCTCAACGCCGCTGTGTTCAGCTTCGGAAGTGAGTTTATCGACTTCAACTCGTTCGGCCCTACCTCATCGGCGGCGACGCGGCAAGCCTTCATCAATTCATTCCTCGTTCCGACGCGCACGATGCGACCGCGGGAAATCAAGTTCGGCATTCGTATGGATTTCTAACTTCAGGCTGGAAAAATGCCATCAATCCTCAGAGATTCTGAGGAACTCCGTGGGCCGACAATTCTCCTCAGCGTTCCCCTCATAGATTCCAAAGCTACGGTGGGCACCTGGGAGCCACGGCATCTCAACGCTCAAGCGACTTGTCTTTTTCTTTCAGCAATCGTTCGACGCTTGATGCTACGCGGTCGATGTCCTGCGGTTTG
Organism: Pyrinomonadaceae bacterium; assembly: GCA_044870975.1. Taxonomy (GTDB): domain Bacteria; phylum Acidobacteriota; class Blastocatellia; order Pyrinomonadales; family Pyrinomonadaceae; genus UBA11740. The sequence continues at coordinate 17,614 of JBIOZK010000115.1, read as the reverse complement.
CGCAAAAACTGCTGCACCCCTGCGCGCCAGGCTTCGCGTTCGATATCATCGCCGGAAAACATGATGATCGGTGTGTGGCGGCGATGGTAGATCTTACGAGCCCGTCGCACTAGCTCAAGACCGCTCAAGCCCGGCAAATCGTGGTCGATGATCAGTATGTCGTAATGAGTGTCGCCCGTGAGAAGTTTTAGTGCGGTCATTCCGTTGGCACAGGCCGTGACTTTCATGCCTGATGCCGTGAGGTAATCGCTAATAACCTGGGCCACCTCCTTGTTGTCCTCGATATGCAGCACGGAAATTTGCCCGGTGTCAGCTTTCGCGGTGGATGACTTTCTGGCCCTGCCGACCTGCGCTTGCTTCGGTAGCAGCGCGTGTCTTCGTTTTCGAACCGCCGACCTGCTTTTGAGCAGCTCACGGTGGCGCGTATTAATTAAAGAAATCAAGCTCTGATGATGCCTGAATCCAAGCATGCGAGATGCAGTGGTTACCGACCCGCCGGCATCTCTCAGTGCTTTTTCGAGCACGTTTCTTTCAAACGCATGCACTTCTTTTTTGAGAGAAAAATCTTCCCAACTCTCTACTTCCAGGATTGGAGACTGAGACTGCCCATCCATCAACGTTCTGATAACTGTTGCAGCCACGCTGACGAGCCGCTGGGTCGCTGAGGGATCTTGCGACTTTTGCAACAGTTCGACCGCAGAGTTATAAATCGACGCCAACTCCGCCGTCGGTGTCTGACTCGATAGTTCTTCGATGATGCTCAATTTAGCGCGGCCCGCGCCTTCCAAGTCGCCGCAGTTCTCGCCAATTTCAACGGCCCGATTCAATTTGGAGCGCGCGGTCGAAGAGTAGCCTAAGCGCGCCAACGTGATGCCATGCGTGGTGAGCGCCTCAACCAGCAGAGAGCACTCATCACCGCGGTCGAGCGTCCTCACCGCCGCCCGCGCATAACGCTCAGCCTGACGGTAGCGGCCCTCGGCCAGCAGCGCCCGCGCCCGCGTGTCATCAACCTGCGCCACATGTCCTTGATCACCCAGGGAGAGAAAGATGGCACGCGCGCGATTGATGTGCTGATGCGCCTCGGGGAACCTTCCGATGGTGGTATAGAGATAACCGAGATTGTTTTCGACTCGACCACGTTGACGAGTGTGACCCGCTTGTTCAAAGTGAACACTCGCAGCAGTGAACTGAATAAGTGCTAGGTCCATATGTTCGAAGCGATTTTCAGCAAGGCCGATACGATTCAAGAGCGTCCCAAAGCCCATATGAAACGATCCGATAATTGCAGGATCGCTCGTTGCCTGAACCAACGGCGCCGCTTCTTGATAAAGATGGAAGGCCTCGGTGTATCTGGCCGCGCTTTTCTCGACAATTGCGAGACGAACTAGGGCTGTTGCCTTTATGACGTTTTCACGATTGCCGAGCTCCGATATTACCTTCCGAAGAATGTCCCTGGCTTCATTAAATGCGCCCTCCCGCCAATAGCACAGAGCCAAATCTGACTGAGCTTCCGCCACTCTTTCAGCCCGATTAAGTTGTTTGAGGATCTCTAGACTCTGAGTGATTAGATCCTTCGCGCGTCCTTGGGCGTTGGCGTTATGAGCGCTCCCGAGCCATCCTGCTAGAGTTCCAACGCGAAGGAGAACTTCGGCTCGCGTCTCCGGGTCAAGTCCTCCCAGCGCTTCTTGTTCGCCGGCTTCCAGCCAAAGGCCGTCTAGGGCGCCTTTTGCTTCCTCATACTCACCAGCCTTCTCTAACTCCCTCGCCACGTCACAACAGTGCTTCGCTTGTTCAATCCGATCCGCGCCGGTGATCTGCTTCCTTGTCGCCAATTGTGTCGCGAATTTCATGTGAGGCCTCACTTTCTAAGTCGGTGATAAACTGTTTGCATCGAGAATCGCTAGCTCGGTCCGCGCTTGAAACCAGCCTCTCGATGCTCAATTCAAAAAACAATCGCAGAGCCAAGTCTTGGCTAAGGAGAAAGACATGACGAACTCTAAAAAACTAGCCGCTGTCCTAGTTCTAGTCTTCGCGCTCGGAGTTACCGCTTTTGCGGATTGCCCAGTCCCAGGACAAATGGAAGGGCCTCCGTGCATTCCCTCCGCCCAACCGGCGTCCGACGATCTGACTTCGCCGGATATTATGAATGGGCCACCTGCTGCTGTTGCAGAGTCAATCTCAGTCGAGTTGCCCTCGCTGGTTGAATTCGCATTGAACGCGTTGACTATGTTCTAGCGAGTTCAGTCGTCCGCAATTCTGCAACGGCGTTGGTTGTCAATGACTAGTCTGTCACTGGCGACTCACTCTTTGTGTCCCTGGAACTTGAAGGCGCCTTACGCATCAATGATTGCAAAGCAGACCTTCTAGGTTGCGCAGCATAGGCTTAACACCCGTGTAACTGCAAGTACTTGCTGCAAGTTGAATGTCAAGTGCTAGCATTCTGGGAGATGCGACTGGTTGCAATTTGCTCAGCATGACGCTGGAATGCCCAAATGCGGCTTTAGTCGTCGCTGTCAAAGCACGTATAGCAAACACGCTTGATGGCTTCGTAGCTGATTAATTCCACTTTGGGTGTGAGGTAATCCGACTGCGCTCGCTCTTCGCGCAGTAGATCGGTGGTTAGATATTTCTTGTTGTCATCGGGGAATACCGTCGAAACGATCGCGTCGCCGCCCATCTCTTCCTGCACCTTCAGTGCACCAAGCAGATTAGCGCCGGACGAAATGCCCACGCCAAGTCCTAACGTTGACGCGAGTTTCTGCGCCATCAGAATTGCGTCGCCGTCATGCACGCTCACCACCGAGTCAAGTTGATCGAGTTCAAGTATCGAAGGAATAAATTCGTCTGAGATGCCCTGAATACGATGATGGCCAACCTTATGACCGGTCGATAAGGTCGGCGATTCAGCAGGTTGTAACGGGTGCAGTTTGATTTCTGGATTTCGCTGGCGCAGGTACTTGCCGACGCCCATGATCGTCCCGCCGGTTCCGACGCCGGCGACAAACGCATCGGGCACAATCGAGTGAAAGTAGAGTTGCCACCAGATTTCGGGTCCGGTGGTTTTCTCGTGCGCTTCGACGTTTGCTTCGTTCGCGAATTGCGCCGGCAGGAAAACATGCGGCCGGTTCAAGGCCAGCTCTTCGGTCATGCGAATGCTGCCGACGAAGCCGCCCTGGTCGCGACGCACCGGGACGATCTTCGCGCCGAGACTCTTAATCAGCGAGACGCGTTCCTGCGACATCCAATCCGGCATGAAGATGACGACTTCATGACCCAGGGCGCGGCCAATCGCCGCAAAAGAAATTCCCGTGTTACCGCTCGTGGCCTCTGCGATGGTGTCGGACGGATTGATGCGTTGCTCCTGATAGGCTTTCTTAAGAATATGGAAAGCCATTCGATCCTTGATGCTGCCGGTGAGGTTCAGGTGCTCGGCCTTCGCATAAACGACGCGTGGCCTGCCGCCGTAGCGCAGCCGGATCGCCAATAACGGAGTGTTGCCAATCATGTGCTTCAACGCTTTGCACCTGGCTGGCACGGGGGCCGCCGCCACGCGGTTGCGCGCGGCGGGATTGCTCACGCCGTACGACTGCTGAAGAATGGAAAGGCTGTCTCCCATCAGAAGATATGAACTTGTTTGGCTTCGTCAGTAGCTTGACAGGTAATGCACCGGGAGGCTGCAGGATTTGCGCGCAATCGTTTCTCACCGATCGGCGTGCCACATTCGGTGCAGAAAAAATAGCCTCCGCCAAACAAGCGATCCTGCGCGTCATTCAGTTCACGCAGCCGGCTTTCCAGAAGACAGCGATGGCGACGTTGCATAGACTCCTCGGCGTCGTCCCAGGGTTCGCATTCATTGAATGCCGGGGCTTCATGACGGATTGGCCCGTCGGCGAGAATCTCGCTGGCAATGCTCTCTTTCTCAGCTTGCAGCAGCTCCCATAATTCTCCTGGCAACGGCGACTCGCCCAAACCTTCGACTGTTTGTAGTAGAACTCCTTCCATAATCGGGACCCTCGATTCTTAACCCATAAAGAAAAGGCAACGCCATCGTGAGCAAAGCGTATTCCCTTCGATGATGAGCCACTAAATCAAGCTTTCACGCGTTCGGCATTGCGATCTTTCACATGAATCTTGCGGAAGTTTGCGCAAGTGACCGTCATCACACAGGTAATTTATTGAGGATTGTCAGGCAGATAGTCGGCACAAGCATTGCTGAAATCCGGGCATACCTATGCGGTAAACCTGAGGTGAAGAGGAGATCATCATGAAAAGTTTATTGATCCTTACCGCGCTGTTCTGTGCAGTCGTAATCAGTAGCAGCGCCGGCGTCGCCAGCAGTCCAACCGGGAAGCACAAAGCAATCACCCAATTCAACGACCCGGTGAGATTAATGGGCGTAATGCTTAAGGGTACCTATCTGTTTGTTCACGACGATGCGGCGATGGCGCGCGGCGAAGCCTGCACGTTCGTGTACAAGGGCGAAGCCGAGATTTCAAAGAACCTGGTTGTGTCGTTCCACTGCACGCCGACGCAGCGTGTGAAAGTAGGCAGCTTCGTGGTTCGCACGGAACTTATTAATGGTTTCAACGAACTGCGTGAATATCAGTTCAAGGGCCATACCGAGGCGCACATGACGCCGCTCGGGAAGTAGCGGAAACATCCAGCGAGTTCGCGCGTCAATGACACACGGTGCAGGAATACATCGTACCGGTCAGAACCGTGAGCGATGGCGACCGGATCAAACGCACTGCAGGTAGGAAGAGGAGCGGTCGCGTAAAGGATCTAATGCTTGATCCTGTCGCTACCGCTTCGGCTTTGACATCCAGGGCCGGTTCTAACCGACGCCCGCAAATTAATCTCCACGAAAGTGAAACCAGCATGAGCCAGAACACCCTGACGATTACGGACAATCGCACCGGCAAACAATACGAGGTGCCGGTTGAGAATGAAACGATCAAAGCGCTCGACCTGCGGAAGATCAAGGTGAACGAAGATGACTTTGGTTTGATGACCTACGATCCGGCGTTCATGAACACTGCTTCGTGCAAGAGCCGCATCACTTTCATCGACGGTGACCAGGGCATCCTTGAATATCGCGGTTATCCGATTGACGAGCTTGCGGAAAAGAGCAGCTACCTCGAGGTCGCTTACCTGTTACTACACGGCGAGTTGCCCACCGAGTCCGAGTTGAAGGAATGGACGTGGAACATCACGCATCACACCTTCATCAACGAGAACATCAAGCAGGTGATGGATGGCTTTCACTACGACGCGCACCCGATGGGCATGTTCATCGGCACGCTCGGCGCCCTGGCGACGTTCTATCCGGACGCGAAGGACATCTTCAATGAAACCTCGCGGCGGAAACAGATCTTTCGGCTGGTGGCCAAGGTTCCCACGATTGCCGCGTTCGCCTATCGCCATCGGATCGGCATGCCTTACGCGTATCCCGACAACGATCTCAGTTATGAAGGCAACTTCCTCAACATGATGTTCAAGACTACGGAATTGAAATACGAGCCAAATCCGATCCTTGAACGCGCCTTGTCGATCCTCTTTATTCTGCACGCCGATCACGAACAGAATTGCAGCACGAACGCGATGCGCAGCATCGGCAGCGCGCAGACCGATCCGTTTTCGTCGCTGGCCGGCGCCGCGGCGGCTTTGTATGGCCCACTGCACGGCGGCGCGAACGAAATGGTGCTGCGCATGCTGAGAGAAATCGGCTCAGTCAAGAACGTGCCGGAATACGTCAAACGAGTGAAGGCCGGCGAGTTTCGGCTGATGGGTTTCGGACATCGTGTTTACAAAAATTATGACCCGCGCGCTCAGATAATCAAGAAAGCGGCATATGAAGTCTTCGAGGTGACCGGCAGAGATCCGCTGCTGGATATTGCGCTGGAACTTGAAAAGATCGCGCTTGAGGACGAGTACTTCGTCAAGCGCAAGCTCTATCCTAACGTCGATTTCTATTCCGGCATCATCTACCAGGCCATGAATTTTCCGGTTGATATGTTTCCGGTGCTGTTTGCTATTCCACGGACATCAGGTTGGTTGGCGCAGTGGTCTGAAATGCTGGACGACCCGGAGCAGAAAATTGCGCGTCCCCGACAGCTCTACCTTGGTGAACGTACGCGTAGTTACATCCCGCTCGCGGCGCGCAACGGCAAAACTGTGACAGCGAAAGTGTGAGAATGATGGGTACTGTAATGCCAGCTCCTCAAACCGTGATGTCCGAAGCAGCCAGATCGGGTTTCGTGGGACACACGCTACTCGACCATCCTCTCCTGAATGAAGGCAGTGCTTTCAGCGAAAGCGATCGCCAGCGGCTGGGCCTGCTCGGCTTACTTCCCTATCACTGCTCGACGATTGATGAACAGTTGGTTCGCGTTTACGGAAACTACCAACGCAAGAGCAACGACCTCGAGCGCTATATCTTTCTCACAGCGCTTCAGGATCGTAATGAGACGTTGTTTTATCGGCTGCTGCAAAAGCACATCACCGAGATGATGCCCATCATCTACACGCCGACGGTGGGCGAAGGTTGCCGCCGATACAGTCACGTGTTTCGCCGGCCCCGGGGTCTCTACGTCTCTTATCCTTATCGCAATCAAATTCCAACGCTGCTCGACAATGCGCCCAACCTGGCGGTCGATGTAATCGTGGTAACTGACGGCGAGCGCATTCTCGGTCTCGGCGATCTCGGCGTGGGCGGCATGGGCATTCCGGTCGGGAAGCTTTCGCTCTACACGCTGTGTGCGGGAATTCATCCGGCGACCACCATGCCAATCATGCTCGACGTGGGAACCGATAATCGCGAGCTGCTGGACGATCCGCTCTATCTGGGTTGGCGCCATGAACGCATCCGCGGGCAGGAATACGACGACTTCATCGATGCGTTCGTTCAGGCGGTGACGCAGAAGTTCCCGAACGTCCTGCTGCAATGGGAAGATTTTTCGAAGCACAACGCGCCGCGCATCCTGGAGCGTTACCGTGATCGACTCTGTACTTTTAACGATGACATTCAGGGAACTGGCGCTGTGACCGTGGCCGGTCTGATGGCCGCCGCAAAAGTTACGAAGACCAAACTTTCAGAACATCGCATCGTGATCCTCGGCGCGGGCTCATCCGCCAACGGCATCGCAGACCAGATTGTCGCGGCCATGCAGGTCGAAGGCACATCCCGTGTCGATGCGGCCAAATCAATCTGGCTGATTGACAGCAAAGGACTGGTGCACGACAGCCGGCCAATCGACGAGCCATTCAAGAAGAAATATGCGCAGCCATGTGAAATGACCGCGAATTGGAAACTCGATGATGCTTCCGCAATCAGTTTTGCCGACGTGGTGCACAACGTGCGGCCGACAATTTTGATTGGCACCTCGGCCCAGGCAGGTGCATTCACCGAAGCGATCGTGCGCGAGATGGCGAAACACGTCGAGCGTCCAATTATCTTTCCGCTGTCGAATCCCACCTCCAGGAGTGAAGCCACACCCGTCGACCTTTTCAAATGGACGGACGACAGGGCCCTGGTGGCTACCGGCAGTCCATTCGCCCCGGTCGAAACCAGTCGCGGCGCTGTCCGCATCGGGCAGTGCAACAACTCATTCATCTTCCCCGGCGTGGGGCTGGGCGTGATCGCATCCGGCGCGCGGCGCGTCACTGACGCCATGTTTGTGGCGGCGGCTCGCGTTTTGAGCAACTTCGCGCCCGCGACGCATGACGAAAACGCGGCGCTCTATCCAAACCTGGAAGATGTCCGCGACATTTCGCAGAGCGTCGCGTTAGCCGTGGCCGTCGAAGCTCACCATAGCGATCTCGCCAGGATCGCCGACCTCGATCAGTTAGCTCAGAACATTGAGTCACGGATGTGGCGCGTCGGTTATTGACGACGTCGCGACTTCATGAGCAAAGTTTCGCACGCGCTGAGGAAAAGGACGTGAGAATCCGCAATTCCAAATATTTAGCCTGAAATCTGCTGGAAAATAGTTTATCGCTGCTCGGCACAATCATTGCTCCAGCGACGGTGTGCAGAAGGACGAGACTCTTATGAGAATCGAACGCATACTTTGTCCGACTGATCTCACGGCTGATTCAGAAGCGGCGCTGCGCTATGCAGCGACTTTGGGACGGGCCTACGACGCCCAACTGACCTTGATGTATTGCCAGCCGGAATCTGCCTCGCCGGAATCGTCGATCGCAAACCCTCTGGGCCTGCTCGATTCAACTTTGCGCCGACACGCATCCGATGCGGAGATCGAACGAAGACAGTGGCAGGCGAAGATGGTCAAATGCGACGATCCGGGAGACTGTATTACGCGAGAGGCAGCGCGCTTTGGCGCCGATCTCGTCATCATGCGTTCGCGTCGCCGGCCCCATCGCGCCGCGCTGCTTGGTTCGGTGGCTGAGTCCGTCAGCCGGACAGCTCCCTGCCCGGTGATGGTGGTGCACTCGGACGAACGCGATTGGGTGAATGGACGCGGGCTCGAGATCGGACTCAAGCGGGTGCTCGTAGCCTTCGACTTTTCTGATCACTCAGAACAAGCGCTGAAACTTGGTTTGCTAATCGCCCAGGAGTATCAGGCAGAGTTGCACCTGCTTCACGTTCTGCCGCCGTTCACGCTGAATGAACCGGAGATCTCCTGGTATCCGCTGGGCAGCGAGGGCGTCTATCACAAGGCCGCGCGTAAATTGCAAAAGGCGGTGCCCGATGAAGCGCATCTTTGGTGCAAGATCAAGAACGTGGTGAGTGAGGGCCAACCCTATCGCGAGATAATTCACTACGCCGAAGAGAATGAGATCGATCTGGTTTGCATCGGCGCGCAGGGCGCCGGCTTTGGGCTGCTCGCCTTATTCGGATCAAACGTAGATCGAGTTTTGCGTCAGGCTCCTTGTCCCGTGTTGGTGGCGCGGCCCTTGAAACATCATCGCAGCCCGAGTCGGCTCGTAGACCGCGAAATGGTCGCCCAGCCTGAGGCTGCGCGAAGCGGTAATCAGCCTTCACGCGTGGCGTGAACCCAAATCTGCGAATCAATCATCGAGTAAACTTCCGGCGAATAGTTTTTGCCCGGCCAGACTGTATAGAGCCCACAGCTAACCAACGCGAGACAGAGCAACCCGCCGATTACAAAATCTATCGCGTACCAGGCGCATAAACCACCTTCATTGGCAAACGCGGCCACGCATTATCAGCATCAATTAGCCGGACGACAATTCAGTTTCTCGCAAGTGCGATTCTCTTCGCGCGTTCCTTTATTGCGTCTCCCCAGCGCTCTAACAATTTCCTTTGGAGGCCAAGCCAATGAAACGTTCTCTCCTGATAATCCTGCTCTGTTCACTTTCGCTCAACTCTTTCGCGCAAACCCGTCGCCGCGCGACGATTGAGCGCCGCGCCGTCGCGAACCCGCAGACCGCAAAAACGGCTAATCAGACGCTGCCGATTCGCCGCGTGATCCTTTACAGCAACGGCGTCGCTTATATCGAGCGACGCGGCACGGTCACCGGTCACGCCGAGATTGATTTGTCGTTCAAACAGTCGCAGGTCGATGATGTTTTGAAATCGATGGTGGTGCTCGATTTGGGCCAGGGCCGCATCGGCGCGGTTAGCTACAATTCAAGTGCGCCACCGGCGGCGCGTATGGCCGACATCCCCTTCTCAATTCAAGCGGACACCGACAATGAAAACAACGGCGGCCTGGCGGGCGTTCTGAGCCAGCTTCAAGGCGCGCGCGTAGTTGTATCGACAGGTAGCAGAACGGCGAACGGATCTATCCTGACAGTTGAAGAACGCAAGGCGCAGATCGATGCCAACAAGCCAGCGCAGGTCTCGCACATGCTCGTCATCGCTTCCGAGGGCGGCGAATTAATGAGCTTCGATCTCGCCGACGTGCGATCAATCAAGCTGGTCGATGAAGGCACCCGCCGCGACGTTAACGAATTCGCAAATGCCAGTGCCTCAGCCCGCCGACGGGACGCGAAGACAATCGTGGTTACTTCTGATGGCGCCGGCTCGCGCGAGATGCTGGTGAGCTACACGGTGGCCGCGCCGATTTGGAAGACTACCTATCGCGTGGTGCTCGATTCGAGCGGCAAACCTTTCTTCCAGGGCTGGGCGATCGTAGACAACGTCAGCGAAGAGGATTGGAATAATATTTCGCTCTCGCTGGTCTCGGGTTCGCCGGTGTCATTCATTCAACCAATCCAAAAACCCTTCTACCGGTATCGCCCGATTGTGCCGATGCCTGATGATCTGAGGCTCGCCCCGCAGACTTATGAACCTGGCGAAGGTGGCGGCGTCGGCGGCGGCGGTGGCGGCGGGAATGGTGCGGTGAACCTGAAAGACGGCGTCAACGAAACCGTTACCGTAAATAGCGGCCAACTTCAACAGCGGCAAATATATCAGCTCCCGTCGCAAGGCCGCGGAGTAAGTAACCTTATGAATCTTGCACCGGGGACTTCAGCCTCTGCTCCCTATGCGGGTGGCGCCACCAGTCTGAGTGACGCCATCACTCGCCCTGACTCTGGAATTGAAGCAGCCGCCACCGGTACTGAAGTCGGGGATCTTTTCGAATACAAGATCGATCAACCGGTCACCGTGCTGCGCGATCGTTCGGCCTTGATCCCAATTCTGCAAACGCGGATGGAAGGTGAGCGTGTGTCGATCTACAACGAAGGCAACCGGCGTGATCGCGCGATGGGTGGAATGCTGCTCAAGAACACCTCGCCCTTAACTTTGGAGGGCGGCGCGCTGACGGTGATCGATGGTGACGCTTACGCGGGCGAGGCGCTGATGGAACGGCTTAAGCCGGGCGAACAACGGTTGATATCTTTCGCGCTTGACCTGGGAACGTTGGTTAATTCGACCATGAAAGAAGACCGCGCGCCGACGTTTATGGTGCGGGCAGTGAATGGCGTGTTTCAGGCCCATTACTATCAGACGCTTCGCAAAGTTTACACGCTGGTGAATCAGACCGATAAAGCGCGCGTGGTTTTTATCGAGCACCCGGTGCGACAGGATTGGACACTGAGCAACGATACGACAAAACCGGACAGCAAATCGGCGCGGTACTATCGTTTCCGCGTGCCGCTTGAGCCGCATCAGAAAATCGAGTTGCCGGTCACCGAACGGCGCGCGCTGATGGATAGTTACGCGCTCACAAACTTTTCGCGCCCGGATCTGGAACTGTTCATCTCGCGCAATTACATCGATGCGACAACGCGCGCGCAGTTGGAGAAGATTCTCGATCTGAAAAGCAAGATGACGACTACCGATGCGCGGATTGAATCGATCGACAAGGAAGTCAACGAGATTGGCGAAGACCAGGGCCGCTTGCGCGACAACATTAAAGCGCTGACGGCGACCGCCGAAGCGAAGCAATTGATTTCGCGTTATGTCGCTAAGGCCGACACGCAAGAGACGCGGCTGGAGCAATTGAATAAGGATAAGCAATCACTGCATGACGAGCGGTTGCGACTGCAGGCTGATTTGGAAGGTCTAATTCGCGGATTGTCGCTCGATCGACAACTTGACCGGTAAGCGAGCCTAGGAGCTGCCGGCAGTTGCATATTGCCTCGGTGGTCCGTGGAGCGACGCTTCGATCTTGCCCAGCAATAGCGGCAGGTCGAGGGGCTTATCGAACACTTCGGTGCAGCCTGCTGCCAGCGCGTCGTCCTTTACGTCGTGAGTGGCGTAGGCGCTGATTGCAAATATCGGAGTGCGAGAGAACGTCTGCCGCTCGCGAAGTTGCCGCGTGGCTTCGATGCCGTCGAGTTCGGGCATCGCCAGGTCCATCAGGATCAAATCGGGATGCGCTCGGTTCGCTTGCCGCACGCCTTCCTTGCCATCCTGAGCCTCGAGGACTTTGTAACCCTTGGCCCGCAACCACGCCGCCAGGAGCACCCGGTTGTCGATGTAATCATCGACCACAAGGATGGTAGAAGGATTCTCAGGCATCGGGATCACACCTCCGATTGATTCAGTTTCTGAACAGGACCGCCGAGCGATGCTTCCAAGATAGAGAACCGGCGGGGCCGGCGACATGGCAGTGATTCGATGTTTGTCTTGCGGTTGTCTTGCGGTGATTTGTAGCGCAAATTGTTAATTTGCGTTTGGTGCCGGGGCAATGGCAACTGAGCGAAATCGCAAATTGACAATTTGCGTTACTATCGCGCCCGAATTATTAGGAAAGAGACTAATGAACTGGCGAATGCCAGCGCAGCGCCGCAAATCATCACGCGCCGGAAACCGCTGACAAAACATTCGTCGATGGCCTGCTTGATGGCGTCATGGGTTGGCCGATCGATGTTGGACGGCAATTCGGCCGCGGCCAATTTCACCCGTTGATTAGCCAAAGCTTCACGCACCTCAGGTTTGATTGCCAGTTGATTGAGCCGAATGTCCAGGCAGTTACTGAATACCTGAAACATGACCAGACCCAGCACCGCGATGGCCAGCAATCCGGCCGTGCGTGAGACCGCGTTGTTAATTCCTGAGGCTATCCCGGCGCGATTCTCGCGCACGGAATTCATGACCGTCGTAGTCAACGGCGCGACGCTGATTGCCATTCCGAAGCCGAGCACGGCTACGGCGGGAAAGAAGGTTGTCCAATAATTGCTATCTGTGCCGGGTCGAATGAAAAGAGCAAATCCGGCTCCGGCGATGACAGGCCCGATGACCAGCGGCAGACGCGAACCATAGCGCTTCACCAAACCACCCGACCAGCGCGACAGTCCGAACATGATCAGGATAAATGGCAACGAAGCGGCGCCGGCAGCCGTGGCTGAATAGTGCTGCACCTGGATTAGATTGAGCGGCAGAAAGAAAAGCGTTCCCGCCAGGGCAGCGTACAGGAAGAGCGTGAGCAGATTTGCGCCGGTGAAATTGCGAGAGCGAAACAGCCCGAGCGGCATCATCGGACTTTGCAGTCGTGACTCGACAAAGACGAAGGTAACAGCCAGGACGATGCCGCCAAGTAACGCGGTCATTACGATGACGTTCTGAAATCCGGATCGCGACGATTCGATCAGTCCGAACACTATGCCCCCCAAAGAGAGCGTCGCTAACCCGGCGCCGATCAAATCGATCTTGCCGGCGTCTTCTTCGTCGCGACTCTCAGGCACAAACAACACGACGACGACGATGACCGCCAAAGCCAGCGGCACGTTCAGGAAGAAAACGGCACGCCAGGAAACGTGTTCGATTAACCAACCACCAAGCAGAGGGCCCAGCGCGGTGGTGATGGCGGTAGCTCCTGACCATGTGCCGATCGCCTGTCCGCGTTCCTTTTCGTTGAAGGTCGCGCTGATGATGGCGAGACTGCCCGGCACCAGCAAGGCACCGCCGATGCCTTGTGCCGCGCGGGCCATGATCAATTGATGAACGGATGGCGCCAATCCGCACCAGATTGAAGCCAAGGCAAAGAGAGCCACGCCGACGGTGAAGATTTTCGCGCGCCCAAATCGATCCCCTAACGAGCCGCCCAGTAGTAACAACGCTGCCAGGAACAGCGTGTAAGCTTCAACCACCCACTGCACATCGGCAACGTTTGCATTGAGATTCGACTGCAACGCCGGCAAGGCTACGTTTACCACCGTGCCATCGATGAAGACCATGCTCGATCCGAGAATGGTTGCGGCCAGAGTCCAGCGGCGTTGCGCGCGGCCGCAAGCCGTCTTTGCCGGCTTACGCGAGCGCATTGCACCATCATCGCAGGGCGACCGCAGCAGATTCATTGAGCAGACAGGTTAACACTTAAGACTTGAGGCGACACTCTCAAAAAAAAAGAACGCCGCCCTTGCCGCGGGCGGCGTTCTGTAGTTAGTGAGCCTTCTTGATCCCGTCGCTACCGCTCCGGGTTCTGACTAATATCGAATCCTCACACTAAAGCTTCCGCTGTTGTCGTTGTAGTTATCGTCGTTCACCGCGAGAATCAGGCGGCCATCCATCGGAACACTGGTGGTCAGATTACTGCCGATCAAATACGGCGGGCTCAGTTGTCCATTCGCCATGCGGATGTAGGCGATCAACGCGCCCACGCCGGCGCTGGGAACCGGCCGCGCATTTATGCCTAAACCGGTACTGGTGGCGCCGTCCGGTCCAACCTGGCCAACTCTGTTGCCGGCGACGATGGTACCGGTAGCGGAAATAGTTATCGGTTCTCCCGCGCGCACGTCGAGGCGTGTATCGAGGCCGCGCGAGTTGCCCGGCACTTCGACGGTTGTTTCGCGTTGATTGCCCCGCCCGCGATCATAGCCACCGCGATCAGAGCCGCGAGAACGGATGCCGGTATCGCGATCCTCAGACGTGTCACGCGCCGTCAAATCCCTTTCACGTTTGATCTGGACCTCGAATGCCCCACGGGCGTCGCTAAACGAACCACGATTCGCAGTCAGGAATAGCCGGCCGCCGCGCTCGGCCGTGAACTCGCGATTGCTTCCGATTTCCAGAATCGGCGAGTTCGCATCGTTGCCGATTGCGCCGATCAATTTGCCTTCGGCGGCGGTCGGCAGCGGCGCGCTTGGATCGGTAGAACGGAGTCCGTCGGGAGTTATGCGGTTGCGCCCGACGGTGATCACCCCAGTGGCCGAGACTTGCACGCGTTCACCGCGCCGGACACGGACACCACTGTCGATCCAATTTGATTCCAGGCCAACCTGTACGTTGCGCGTTTCCCAACGCGCATCATCCATCGTGCGCCCTTCAATCTCGATGCGTTCGATCTCTTCCGGGCGGAAATATTGAATGTCGCCCTGGTTGTCGCGATTCCGCTGGATGTTCGATTCAGAATTCGTGGTCGCATATCGATTCTCGACCCGCACCACGAAGCGTCCATTAACAAAACCGAGCAGCGTCCCGCGCACCGTGCGTCCGTCGCGGAGATAAAACGTGTCGGCGGCGGCGATGCTCACGGTAGCAAACACAATCGCCAAAGCAAGAATTATCTTTTTCATAAGGTTCCTTTCGCCAAATAAGATTCACTGAATCATCCGACTGATTCACGCTTCGAAGAGAGTTGTTGAGGGAAAGATTATGGGAATAGCTTAGATCGGGCTTTTGGTGAGAGCAAGTGGACGTGTGTGTTCGCCGCCACCGGAACAGCTAACATTCTCGATGAGCAATCAAAATTAGAGGCCGCGCCCGCAGTAAAGAAGGCGCGGCCTCGATGAAGTTCTCGAGTTATTAATTCAAGGAAGGGGTTAGAGAACAGAGGCTGGAGGTTAGTAAGAACACCGATCCCCCAACTGTAGCCTCCATTGAAAAGGACGGGTCAGAATCAACACCACTAACCTCTGATCTCTAACGTCTAATCTCTAGCATGTCACCGCCCTGCGGCGCGGGCCAGCCGTGAGGTACCGGCTTCACCCTTCGTCAATTCATCCGCGATCTGGTTGGCATCGAATACCTTCCGGAGCACCTCAGTCATCGCGCGCACATCAACTGAGATCGCCCGATTAACCGATTCATCGTAGATGAAATTGCCGACCAGTGATTGAATGTTGCCGTCGAAGATCAAGCCAATTAGTTCGCCGTCCTTATTCACCGTCGGCGAGCCGGAATTGCCGCCGATGATGTCGTCCGTAGACACAAAGTTAAAGGGCGTCTTCAAATTAACCGCCGACTTCTTGTCCATCCAGCGCTGCGGCAAGTTGTACGGGAACTGATATTTGAAGCTGGCGGCGCGGTCATACAACCCACCGAGCGTCGTAAACGGCGTCACCCGTTTGCCGTTCTCAATGTAGCCCTTTACCGTTCCGTACGAGAGCCGTGGCGTGAACGTCGCGTCGGGGTAAAGCTTCGTGCCCTCCTGATCGAAACGGGCGCGCGCGATCTTCGCGTAGTTCGCACGCTCGACGCCGATGACTTCATTGTCATAACGCTGGTGGACTTCACGCGCCTTCGCATCGACAGTTCGTGCCACCACGATCATTGGATCGGTTGAAGCCTCAATGTCGGCGCGGCTCGCGGAAGCCAACTGCTTGCGATACGCCGCATCGTTCAGCTTCGAACCGCTAATTAATTCTGCGGCGCGTGCTTCCGGCGTTTTGCCCTGCATGATCTGTTTGACCAGCGGGTCGTTCGGCAGTATTTCCATCATATAGCTAAGCGAATCTGTCAATTTCAGTTTTTCAAAATCGGCCTGGAAAGGCGCATCAGCAGCCATGGCTGCCTGGATACCGGGCAAACGATTGTCGGCAAATTCCGGCAGGCGTTCGGCGCTGGGCTTCTCTTTCTCAGTCGCCAATCTCACCAGCGTCCGCGCATATGGGTACAACGTCGTATTGAAGCCGTTGGCGAGATCGAAAATCCGTCGTTCGCGCGCGTATGACGAAAAGTTTTGGTGGGCTTTCGCAATAGCATCCCAGGCATCGCCATATTTCTTTTGCCGCTCAGCATCGGCAGCGATCCATTTGCGGAGCGCGGCTTCATCGCGCATCTTCCGATCCATCAGCGCCTTGTCTTTCAAGCCGGCGATTTGACCGCGATACACCTTCAGGCTGTTCTGGATGCTGTTCAGTTCGTTTTGTCCGAGGCGCGTCTGCTCTTCACCCATCGCCATAAATTTCTTGAGCATTGCCTCGCGGTGCTCCAACAGACGCAAAATGAGCGGGATGCTCGTGTCGCGCAGTTCCTCCAAATGTGCCACCGTATTGAGACGCGCAGTCGATCCTGGATTGCCGATCACAAAGGCAAGGTCGCCTTCCTTGGCCCCCACCGTTGACCACTTGAAGTAGCTGGCGGGATGCACGGGCTGCCCGTTTTCATAGACGCGCACCAGCGCCATGTCGATGTTGAAGCGCGGGAAGTTGAAGTTGTCGGGATCGCCGCCAAAGAAGGCCGCCTGAAATTCCGGCGCAAACACCAAACGCACGTCGGTGTACTTTTTGTAGCGATAGAGATTGTATTGGCCGCCCTGGTAAAGCGTGACCACATCGGAGCGCAGCCCGGTCGCCCTGGTCGATTCGGCCTCGATCGCGGCAATTTCCTTACGGCGCGCCGCCAACGCGTCAGCGTCCGACATTCCGGCGGTCACTACGCCGTTCACGCGAGTCGTGACGTCTTCGACGCTAATCAGTTCGTTCAACTCGACGCTCGGAATCTTCATCTCGTCGGCCTGCGTGCGGGCGACGAAGCCTTCCTTCGCGTAGTCTTTCTGCGCTGAACTCAACTCGCCGACAAAGTCTTCGACGATGTGATAATTCGTCAGCACCAGGCCGTTGGGCGAAACGAATGAGCCCGATCCACCGTTGTTGAAGCGGACGGAGGCGAGCTGCACTTTCTTCAGCCATTCGTCGGTGACGTCGAAGCCGTACTTCTTCTTGATCTCCGCGCGCGGAATGTTGTTAAAGGGCCACATGCCCTCGTCCATCGCGCTGATGGGCAGCGCTTGTAAGCTGAATAGCGCGATGATTAGCGCGCAGAATTGTTTCCTGAATCTCATTTGATTTCCTCTTTCACCATCGATTTGTCGCGGGGAAGAATTTCGCTAGCTGAATAAGTAATGGCTCTGCCCGACCAAAGTCAAGCCATAACGGAGCGCGGGCATCCCTGCCCGCAAAGCGTGCGAAGCGCGCTCACGAGGTTCGCGCTCCGCGCTCATGCGGGCAGGGATGCCCG
>JBIOZK010000114.1:0-10365 GCA_044870975.1 Pyrinomonadaceae bacterium | reverse complement strand
CTACACGACGCTCTTCCGATCTCTTACTTGCAGCCTGGCATGCGCAGACCGGCAATCCGACTGCTGTAGTTTGTCTCACCCTTCTTCAGATAATCGCCGACGTACCAGATGGTGCAGTCGTCTCTCGGATCGACTGCGGTCTGCGTGTAGTCCTCCCAGCGCATTGCGCGTTGGGCAGCCTCGCCTTCAACCAGCACTGTTTCTTTCAGCGTGAGTTGCCCACGCGGGTCACCGGCTAAACGGCCGGCGAAGCGTTGTCCGGCAAAGTGTGGCAATCCGCCAAACGAATATCCGATGCCGATGTTGCCCTTCTTATCGATGGCCGGACTCGCCATCCAGCGATAGAAATTGTCCGGCGCAAATGTGCCCTGTTGATAAAGCGAGAGCGTGCGATCCGTGTTCATCCGAAATTCGTACCAGCGCACTCCACCGCCGCCGAGCGAAGTGTTCACCGAATGAACCGCCACCACCGATTCACGGTTGCCAATCCGGCGATACACCAGCCGCGCCATGATCTTGTCACCCTGCGCATCAAGCCGTGTCGGCACGTCCGGCTGCGGCACACAGTTAGTTAATTGGCCGCCGCAGAGGTAGTGATAAGGCGCTACTTTGATTTTCTCCGGACCGGTTACCCTGGTGTCGGCGGGGTTCTGCCAATCGACGTGGAACTTCCAGACGAGGATTTGATCGTCTTCGAGAACCTTCTTCAACTGCGTTCCGCCCGCGGCCATCATGATGTTCGGCGCGCCGCGCGGCGGCAGGTGGTGACCATCAAGATCGGCGTTATTCAGGAAATTCACACCGTCGATGATGACGCATTGTTCCGACGCGGGCCCGCCCTTCAACATCTTTTCGCGGTCCGCGACGCAGGCATGCTTTTGGATTACTTCGTCGCCGGTGCTGGTCGGAATGTAATAACCATCGGGCCAAACAGCCGGCCGCGGATAATCAGGAAAGAGCGCGCGCAGGAATTCATAGCGATAATATGACCCGAGCGGATCGCTGCTCGTGCTCACCGCATAACACATCGAGTAAGGACCCTGCGGTTGCGGTGGAGTAGGCTGGCCGCGTGGCTGCGGTGGCGCCGGCGTCGCGCTGGGTGTCGGCACGAACAACGGAGTCGCCGCGCCTGGCTGATTCTTTTGACCGATGACGCTTACCTGCGCCGGCTCGCCATCGCGGCCGGGCTGCGGTTGATCGGGACGAACCGGAGCGCGCCGAAAAGTCGGCATTACTATCAGCCATCGATTGGCCAGCTGATCATAGCGCACCACCGCGTCACCATTGTTGGTCGATTCACACGCGCCGCCAAAACCTTTAAAAACCGTATTCGTCGCCACCGGGCCATAAAGGACGTTGCCGGTATCGTTGAACTTCCTACCCTTCTTGGAAAAGATCGCCATCCGCACGTTAACGATTTGAAAGATGTGATCGGGACCGACGGCCAGACTGTTATCTGAAGGATTGCGCAGGTTGGCTGTGCCTTGCGGCCCTTTGAATCCAACTCCGAGTCCGTCAAAGCTGGCGACGATTGCGGCCGACGGTCGATTACCCTGTGACCGCTGTTCAACGGCGGCGGCTCCGGCCGGGCTGGTCATGTCCGGCGGAGTTGGAACGGGCGTCGGCGACTGTTGAGGTTCGGCGAAGAGTTCTTCAGAAGGAGAGAGATCACGAAGCGGGCCTGAAATATCTTGCGCGACTGCAGTCTGAATTGAACCAGGCTGCTGCGAAAGTCTATTTCGCCCAGCCGGACTCGCGGCTGGAATTATTAGCAAGCTGCCCGCAGCGAGCAGCAACGCCACGGCAATTCTCTGGAATAGTATGGGCTTCAATTTCCGTGATAGGACTGCGGTCAGCAGCTTGTATCACGGTTCGTCTTAGCGTGTCGAGAGGTTCGCAATCAGAAACTCAAGCGCCGATGGTCGACCATCAAACAACGGTCCTGCACCACTTTGATTCCGGCCTCGGCCAGTTGGCGCGCAGCTTCATCGTGATAAATGCCGAGCTGCATCCACACTGATTTGGGTTTCTTGGCGATGATGTCCTCGAGGTGCGGTGGAATGTCCTGCGGGCGGCGAAAGACATTGACCATGTCCACTGCGTCTGGGATGTCGGCCAGCGTTCGATAAACTGTTTCGCCGAGAATCTCGGTGACGTCCGGGTAATAGACCGGCACCGGAATGATCTTGAATCCGGCGCTCTGCATGTACTTCGGAACGTAGAAGGCGGGTTGATTGCTTTGGGCCTCGGTCTTGATGCCCAGCACCGCGATGGTTTTTGTTTGCGAGAGCAGCTCGCGCATCTGTGCGGAATCGTCGATGAGGTTGTCGCGCCAATCAGAAGTCATTGAGTGAGATTAACTCAAACCGCACTCGTATCAGAAACCCGACCGTAAGGGAGGGTGCCGCTAGATCCTGTGAGGCTCGATAGAAAAGCGGCACCCTCCCTCACGGTCGGGTTTCTGATTAAAAGTTCACCCCGGTCGCGGCGAGAATCGCGAAGACGACTGCCAGGATTGCTTCTCCAGCGATCAGGCCGGACGCTAACGGTATGCGCCAATCCTTTTCGGTTTGCGGCGAAACTCTTGACCAGATCAACTGTCCAACGCCACCCAGCACGAACGTAATAATGACGGCGGGCGTAATCAACATGCCAATACCCATCGCCGACGGCGAGGGCACGTAATCTTCCCAACGTTCAGCCAGCAGCGTCAGCCCAATGCCCACGGCGATGCCGATGCCGAGTCCGACCAGGCATCCGGGCGGCAGCGCCTTCAGGCCTTTTGTCAACAACTCAGCAAAGCCGGCCCATTTGACGCTTATCGGCGCTGACAACCCCTGATCGCCAATCCCGTACTTGTCGCGCAAAATCGGATAAATGATCGCAGTTGCGATCGACCCCACCGGCGCGGCAATCAACTGGGCAATCGTCAGGCTGCGCGGATTGGACTTCAACAATTGCCCGGCTTTGAAGTCCTGCATCAATGCTTCAGAGGTCACCGCGATTGTGCCGGTAAGTCCGCTCGATGACATGTTCACCGGCACGTTGCCCGGCGCAATGAATGCAAAAATCGCCTGCATCATGTTCGACATCGCGCTGATCGGGCCCCAATTGGTTTCGCCCAAAACGCGCAGGCCTACCAGCATCAACGGTAGTGACAGAATGATGGCGATGAACGAAAGATAAAGCGGCACACCCATGCTGAAATACTGAAGCACGCATAGCACGATGGTCATGACGATTGAACCGATGACGACGTACTGCATCGGAAAATCCGTCTGCTGCATCTTGCTGCCCCTAAGGCCACGAAACGTCTTCACGATCAGGTTCCACTTTAAAGCGAGCGATACCAGGCCGCCGGCGACCATCAGTCCGGTCGCGGGCCACATCACCCAGCGAAGTGTGGAAGCGAAATCGAGCGCGGTGATCATGCCGTGGTTCATGAGGTACCGCGGCAGGATGACCCAACTGATCAGCGTGCCGAGTCCCATCGCTGCACAGATGCGCCAGCCCACCAGCAACCCTGAACCGAACCCCAGCAGGCTGATATTGAAACCGACCTTCATTGCGTCCTGCCCGGGGAAGTACCAATTCTCGCGCACCCACTTCAGCGTCGTGGCGGTCATCACCGCCATCGATGCGAGCGTGCCGACGGCGAGTGCCTTTACGGGTCCGGCAGAGACGCCGCTCTCGCGTCCTTCGTGCAGCACCCGGATGGTTTCGCCGGCGGCCAATCCGTCGGCGTAGGTCAAATTCTCTTCATCGATGTAATGGCGGCGCATCGGCACCGCCAGGAGAATTCCCAGCAAACTGGCGCTGCAAAGCCAGGCAAAGATTTGCCAGGTGCCGAGATGAATTGGCGGATTGAACACACCTCGCGTGTTCAGCATG
The DNA here is from genome assembly GCA_044870975.1 of Pyrinomonadaceae bacterium. Classification (GTDB taxonomy): domain Bacteria; phylum Acidobacteriota; class Blastocatellia; order Pyrinomonadales; family Pyrinomonadaceae; genus UBA11740. Next base: position 6,474 of record JBIOZK010000114.1, on the reverse strand, counting down.
TCGAACGCCGCGAGCAACACCGCCATGAACGCAGTCTGGCCCGCGCTTGTGCCCATCGTCTGCACGATGTTGTTTTCGCGCGAGTTCGTGCCCGTGGCCCGCAGGATCAGCACCAGCACAATGAACCCGAGGAAAGCTGAGACCACCGAAAGGTTCGGTCCGAAACCGAGCTTCAGGACACAATACGGATATGCGCTGCCGATGATCAGTGCCACGACTAGTCCGATGACGATGGCCCGAACAGTCAGTTCCGGCGTGGTTGATGTTGTTTTCGCTCCCGCCATGCTCGCTCGTTCAGTTAGATTTCAGGTCGGCCGCTGTCGGATGCTTTGGCTGATATAGCCCGAGCTTTCCGCCGCCGGGAAGCATAATCGTCGTCAACACACCCCAGGGTGGTTCCTGTACTTCCCCACACTGAATGCCCTTGGCGTCCAGTGCTGCGATGGTCTTCTTTAGATCCTCACACATCAGGTAGAGCTGGTGCTGATCGTTTTCGTCGCCCGGATGGCAAGCAACTTCGGCCGGCGGCAGCGCAAAGATCAGCCAACCATGCCCGGCATCAACATGATGAAAGCCCAGCACGTCTTTGAAGAAAGCTCGATCCGCGTCCGCGTTCTTTGAATAGACGATTACATGCGCCCCATTGATCATAGATTCACCTCCGCAATGCGTATTCTTTAGTCTCTTCTCGGCTCACAGTCAACCGTCTCGCTCAAATCCTGATAGCAGTTCACAAGGTCTTTGCAAGAATTCTGCAACCCTCGATGTCCGAGATACCTTTAGTATCTGTTCATTCATTGATTCTCCTTGTGAGAACTGAGACTGAAGGGTGAGGCGCCTAACTTTGGGGGAGGTTAGGCGCCTTTACTTTTCGGCACGTGCCACTTGAACTTTCCGTTTTTCCAGCCATAATCGGCTTCACGTTCTGAGACTCCAAAGGAAAGCCTAACAACCGTGACGACTGCGCCTTACGGCTCGTGGAAATCGCCGATAACCTCCGACTTAATTGTCCAGGGGACGGTCGGATTGAGTCAGCCGCGATTGGCTGGGGACGACGTTTATTGGATTGAGATGCGGCCGTCTGAGCGCGGCCGTCAGGTGATCGTTCGGCGATCGGCCGGCGGCGAGACGGCGGACATCAATCCACCGGAATTCAATGCGCGCACGCGGGTGCACGAATACGGCGGCGGCGATTATGTCGTGCACGACGGCGCCGTTTACTTTTCGAATTTCACGGACCAGCAGATTTATCGCGTAGACAGCAATTCCGCACCTGAAAAAATCACCCGGCAAACCGAGGATGATCGTTTGCGCTACGCTGATGCGGTTGTCGATAGCACCCGCAATCGGCTAATCACAGTTCGCGAAGACCATCGTCAGGAGGGTCGTGAAGCAGAGAATACGCTTACGGCCGTCTCTTTGGATGATGGTGCTGAAGAGGTTCTCGTTTCGGGGAACGACTTTTATTCGTCGCCGCGGGTCCGTCCCGACGGCTCGCAATTGGCCTGGCTCACCTGGAACCATCCCAACATGCCCTGGGATGGATGTGAACTGTGGACGGGTGACATCGCCGCAGATGGTTCGGTCGGAAATCACCAGCTAATCGCGGGCGGGCTTCGCGAATCGATCTTTCAGCCGCAATGGTCACCTGACGGCGTGCTGTACTTTGTCTCAGATCGCAGCGGCTGGTGGAACATTTATCGCGCGTTGGATAACGGAAGCGAATGCCTGTGCGAGATGAAAGCTGAATTCGGCGCGCCCCAGTGGGGCATGGGCATGTCAACGTACGCGTTTGCGTCGGCAGACAAAATCATCTGCGCGTTTGTTGAAACAGGCCTATGGCGACTCGGAACCATAGACACGCGGGCTCGAAGCTTTGAGCCAATCGACACACATTTTACCGACATTGATTACGTGCAGGCCTCTCCGGAACGCGTCGTATTTCGCGCCGGATCTCCGCGCGAACCCCTGTCGATCGTGGAAATGAATCTGGCTTCGCGCGAGATGAAAGTCCTGCAACGAAGCGCCAACCTGGAGATTGACGACGGTTACATTTCAGAGCCGCAGCCTATTGAATTCCCAACTGAGAATGGCTTGACGGCCCACGCTTTCTATTACCCGCCAAAAAACCGTGACTTCGCCGGAAGGTCAGACGAAAAGCCACTGCTGTTGGTGAAAAGTCATGGCGGCCCGACCTCAGCCACGCTGGCCATCCTGATGCTGACGATTCAGTACTGGACAAGTCGCGGCATCGCAGTGCTCGATGTGAACTATGGCGGCAGCACCGGCTATGGCCGCGCGTACCGTGAGCGTTTGAACGGTACGTGGGGAATCATCGATGTCGATGACTGTGTGAATGGCGCGAAGTTTCTCGCCGCTCGCGGAGACGCCGATGGCAATCGCACCGTGATTGACGGTGGCAGCGCCGGCGGTTACACGACACTCTGTGCCCTGACCTTTCGCGATTACTTCAAAGCCGGCGCGAGTTATTACGGCGTGAGCGATCTCGAAGCGCTGGAAGTTGACACACATAAATTCGAGTCGCGTTATTCACGGAGCCTGATCGGTCCTTACCCGGAGCGCCGCGACCTCTACTACGATCGTTCACCGCTTCATTTCACCGATCGTCTGTCGTGTCCGCTGATCTTCTTCCAGGGGCTCGAGGATAAGGTCGTGCCGCCTAACCAGGCTGAGATGATGGTGGATGCTTTGCGTCAGAAAGGCTTGCCGGTAGCGTACGTGCCTTTTGAAGGCGAACAGCACGGCTTTCGGCGCGCCGAAAACATCAAGCGATCGCTCGATGGCGAACTCTATTTCTATTCAAGAGTCTTTGGGTTTGAGTTGGCGGAGCGAGTCGACCCGGTCGAAATCGAGAACCTATAATCGTTTCGGAAGTCAGACCGACAGGCAACGAAACCCGGGTCGCGACGCAGTCTCAAGAAGGAACGACATCGATAGCAGCCCTTCCTGACGGTCGGGCTTCTGACACCCATGATTCCCCGGTTCCGCACTCCATCAACTTGAATGGCCAAACTCGACCGCCTGGGCTGGGCGGACGGCAGGTCATTCACGGCTTACGGCGTTCGGTTTGGCTTGCGCGTGAACGACGCGGCAATCCTGGGCGACCTGATCGCGCGTCTGCCGCCGGGCTCCAAACCTTCTCCGGTGCGCACCGTCCATCATCTTTATTCTTTGACCGGGTTCGGAAACGGTTCGAATGGACGGCTGCGTCGCTTCAATCTCGGCTATTGGAACCTTTCCCAATTTGTCCGCACCCGCACCTTCCCGGATTTTCTCGAGCAGTTCGAAGCGCACGTCCAGCTAACGGTGGCTGAATTCGCGCCGCGGCGAGTGTTCGTTCACGCTGGAGTCGTGGCTTGGAATGGCAAGGCGATTCTGCTACCGGGCTCCAGCTTCAGCGGAAAGTCCAGCCTGGTCGCCGAGCTATTGCGCGCCGGTGCGACGTATTATTCAGACGAATATGCGGTAATTGACGAACGCGGCCGCGTTCATCCCTATCCCAGAGAGTTGCGCATCCGCTCGATTGAATCAGTTTGGCCGCAACGCATTAACGCGACTGTGTTTGGATCGCAAATAGGATCCAAGCCCTTACCAATCGGGCTGATTGTTTCTACTCGGTTCAAGGAAGGAACACGTTTCCGACCTCGCGAATTAAGCGATGGCAAGGCCGTGCTGGAATTATTGGCAAACACTGTCTCAGCTCGCTCCCAGCCTGAGATGGCCTTGAGTTACCTGACGAAAGCCGTCAGGCCTGCGACTACCGTGAAGGGCGTCCGCGGTGAAGCGACTGATTTGATCGAGTGGCTCGCGAGAATCGGCTGACTTCCCCTCCCTTAATTTTGGACTGGCTTATCAGCAACGGTGGCTGGTCCACCGCCGTGATCGTCGCCGCGCACGACTCCAGTCTGGTCGACAAAGAATGACCGTTTTCCACTTTTCCCGTATTCCTTGGGTATGGCGACGGCGTCAAATGCGGCGCCGCTCGCAGTCACTTCAAACTTGTAGCCATACTTGTCGAACGACTCGGCCATCAGTACCTTCGCGTCGACCAGTTGCTGAAACGAGCCATAGCTGCCCTTACCCGCGCCCTTCTTGTACTCATTTTCTGCGGACGCTATGTACTGCAACATGCCGATCGCTATGCCTTCGTTCATCTCCGGCGGCGGGTTCTTCGTCATCGAAGAAACCGAGGCCACCGTCATCAAGATATAATTCTTTGGCAGATGTAGCTCATGCCGCATGCCCATCCCATCGTCTGCCAGCGCATAGGTAATGGCCTCAGCATTCGGGTTGAGACCGAGCAGGAAATCACGCAGCGTGGCATCCATCGTCGCCGAGGTTTTGCGAATCTCATCCTGATAACCTTCCATCAACTTGGGCGAAACATAAACCTGTCCGGTGGTTCGCGATGATTGCCAGCGTCGTGAATTCCGAAAGACTGTGTTTGAAGACAGGGTGCTGTGATTTACATAGGCATCAACGACCTTACGCACTCCCGTCGCGTCCGAGATGACCAGAAAGTCTCCTACGAATGCATAAGCGAAGATGCCGGCATAATTTACCGTTTCCGTGTCGCCCCGCCTTTCGGTCTGCGCGAGCAGGTTCGCTTCGCCGATTCCAAGTCCAGTCAGAACTTTCGGCATCAACGGCCGCGCGGCATCGCGGTTTGTTACTTCAATCAGCAGCACCGGCATCGCCGGCTCTTTCTTCTCCACCTTACCGTCTTTATCAGGGGTAGGGTCAGCCTTTGGACGTGGCGCTCCCGGAAAACCCATGCCGGCAGCGCTCAGCGCCTCAAGCGATCCGGCGATCGCAATTTCGTGTCCGAGGGCCGGCAGCGCCTCGCTAATTTTGAACCCGGCCTTCTTCTCGAAATCTGTAAACGCATCGGTCGCGGCCGTGCGGATCGGCCCTTCCGCGACCAGCACGCCGTTCTCCCAGGTTTGCGATTTGGGCTTACCAATGGTCGCTTTAGCCTTAAGTTCCGCTGCCTTGCGCATGCCTTCATAAGTCTGCATCAGATCGATGGAAGCACTGACCAGGATATCTGTGTCCTCCGGGAGCACCGACGCGGCCCCAGACGTGAACGCCGGCCCACCGATCAGTTGCGGGACAAATGGAATGGGCGTCTTCTTCGACTCCGGCTTATCGATCATGATCGCGCGCACGATGTATTCGTTACCTTCGAGCGCGATTGCCAGGCCGACCGCCTCGGGCCATTGCGGTTCGCCATAACCTATTGAATCGAGCAGCTGACCCATTTGATTCGAGGCGATTCGTTGAGCCTGTTGCTCTTTGGTTGGCGTCGGCGTTGGCGAAGCCACCACCGTCGGAGGCGCAACCAGCACGGCAGTTTGCTGGTCCTCAATTCGAATTGGCTCAGGACTGGGTGTTTCAACCGGGCGAACCAGATTCTCCGGCTTCTCATCAGGCACATCATCTTTGTCGGCCACGCTTACGATCAGCGGCGTCGGAGACGATGATGGCTTGGACTTATCTTCCAGCGCTACGTTGATGAAAAAGAAGATCGGTTCTGATGAGAACTGGTCGCGCGCCGCGCGAAAGTTTTGGTCACGAAATAAGAGCGAGCTGTCCCTGGGACGGAGCTTCGAGAATTTGAAACTCTTGTCGGTGATGACAACGAGATTTCCCGCGCGGGTGATTACAAAAGGCAAACGCTCTTCGGGCTTCGAAATCGGGGGCGGAGTGACTTTGACGCTAAGTGTTGGCTGATCTGCCGTAGCCGTCGCAAGTGGCCTGGCGTCTTGCTTCTGGCTGGGAGTTGGCATCGCTTGATTAGCCTTGTCGTTTGGTTTTGCCTCAGGTTCCGGCGACGAATCCGTCACTGGCACCGGCGGCAACACAGTCGGCAGGAACGTCTCGAGCTTCGGCGAGAACTTGGCGGCATCTTCGTTGGTTGGAAATTCAATTGCGACAAAAAACGTCGGCACATCGCTACGCACCGGCCAGCTCGCGAACATCAGGCGCGCCTGCGCCAGCACTTCAGAATTCTTTTTGAGAAAGCTGATAACCGATTTGAATTGCGGCCCGGGATCGGCCAGCTTCACGATTGGCTCGACAATCTCTCCCGCGCCACCGTTACTCAACAACTGCCCCACGTTTCGGACCTCGCCATACAGCTTATAGGTGTCGGTCGAAAGCAGTTCTTCGAATGGCGGCGCCGGCGTGACCGCAGCGGTCTGTGGCGGCGGCTTCGGCGGAGCTTGTTGCTGCGCCGTCGCCGGAGCGACCAGCAATCCAATTAATAAGAGGTTCGAAACAAAACGGGACAAGCGGTTGGCTTGACGACGGACGGTGAATTTCATCTTGGGACCTCCTGACGAAGGCAGCGACGTGCGTTGAGCATAACAGAATGCCCGAATTGCTTATACAGAATTCCGTATTCACGCGGCCCAGACTTCGGTCTGGGGATTCTTTTCGTGGCACAGACTT
>JBIOZK010000113.1:0-12876 GCA_044870975.1 Pyrinomonadaceae bacterium | reverse complement strand
TCAAGCAGATCGTTAATCCAAATGATCGTCAGCTGCGTCAAATATGTTATTGCCCTAATTTGAGTTCCGGTCGCCGGATGCAAATTAACAATTTGCGTTACGGGCAACGCTTTTACGCCGAAAGTGTTCCTAAGCACGAACGACCCCAGAAACTCAGGAACTATTCTTCCGTTCGCGCGTCATAATCGAATAGTTACCGCAAATCTGTGAGCCTTCGCCGAAAGGAACCAAAATGCGTCGTTCCTACGCACCACTCTTCTCTTTGGCAATCGGATTATTGAGCGTCGCGGTGACGGCGGCTCAAACTCTCAGTCAAACCAGTTTACAAGTCGGTACGCCGGTCGAGCGCACACTCGGCGGCAATCAATCACACAATTACAACGTCGCTCTCGAGCAGAATCAATTCATGCAGTTAGTGGTCGAGCAGCATGGCATCGACGTCATCGTGCGCGTCTTCTCGCCTTCAGGCAGAAGGTTAGGCGAATTCGACAGTCCAAACGGCGATGATGGTCCTGAGAATGTGACAGTGATTGCGGCGGATGCCGGGCAATATCGCATTGAAGTGACGCCGCTTGGCCAAATATTCAACCCGTCACCGGGAAAGTACGAGATCAAAATTACGGAAATCCGCAAAGCGACCGAAGAAGAACTGCGCGCCGCCAATCAACAAGATCAATTAAAACCAAAAGCTCAGGCGCTGGTTACGCAAGCAGTCGATCTGTTTCCGCAAGTTCGCCGCCCCGAAACCCGCGCCGGATTCCAAATCAAAGCGGCGCAGATACTGTGGGAAAGCGACCAAAAGCGAGCGCTGAAACTGTTCGAGCAGACAACAGAGAGTATTAAAGAAATCATGGTGACCGTGACCGATACCAGCGATAGCGAGTATTACCAGAATTATGAGCTGGTGCAGCAACTCAGACGAGAACTGGTGACCGCGCTGACGCCGATAGATCCCGAAAAGGCCCTCGACGCCCTGCGGTCAACCAGTGGCATGACGCCCCCCGCCGGCAACAACATTAATCAGCGAAGAAATGAGCAACAACTGGAGCTTCAGCTTATCGGACAATTGGCGAAAAACGATCCCCGCCGCAGTTTTCAGATGGCCGAGGAAAGTCTAAAAGCAGGCGCCTCTGACGCATTGATCGGGGTCCTATATCAGCTTGCCGCGAAGGATTCAGAGCTGGCAGCACGCTTAGCCCACGACATCGCGGCGAAAGTCGAAAATGAAAAGTTCTGGCAAAATCCGCAAGCGGGTTTTCTGGCAATCAGTTTGCTCAATCTCGCGCACCAATCTATGCGCAACGCGGCCGGCGCGACCAACGGCGCGCCGATGAGCTTCCTCACGCCGGACGACACTCGCGATCTGTTCCAGAAAATGGTCGCGGAAGCGCTCGCGTACCAACCGCCGACCACCAACCGTTGGGACGACCAGCGCAATCTGGCGCAGAACTTAATCAACACGCTCAAGCGCATGACGCCAGATTTGCAGGCCTTTGCTCCGGATAAGAAAGCAGCGCTGGATGAGAAACTGCTCGCCGTGCAAATGACGGGCAACCCGCAACAAGAGGCCTGGGCGAAGTATCAGAGCTCTGTTGGCCAGGGCACGCCTGAGGCGGCGCTGGAATCTATCGCCGCGGCCCCGGAAGAGATTCGCGCGTCACTTTACGAGCAAGTCTCGAATAGATTTGTGCAGAACGGCGATATCGACAAAGCGCGCCTGATCGTGACGGAGAAAATCTCAAATCCGAGCCAGCGACAGGCGGCGATGCGAAATCTCGATCGTCAGGCAATTCTTACCTCGGTTAGTAAGGGACGCATTGACGAGACGCTGCGTATCCTCACAAACTTTCGGCCGCTAAACGATCGCGTCCAAATCATCGGTGAGATCGTGACGCGGATTGGCCCCGGCCTGAAACGGGCCGCGGCGATGAATTATCTGGAACAGTTGGGTGCGATGCTCGACACCGGAAAGGCCAGCAGCCAGCAGCATATGTTCGCGCGTCTGCAACTGGTCCGCGCTTTCTCGCGTTACGACGTTGGTCGGGCGTTTGATTTGCTCGATCCGTTGTTGGAGCAATTTAATGAACTGGCCGCGGCCGCCGTAGTCATGAACGGATTCAACGAGCGCTTTTATCGCGACGGCGAATTGATCACCAACAACGGCAACACAATTGCGAATATGGCAAATCAAATGTCCACCTCCCTGGCCGGTCTGGCATTGATGGATTTTGATAAGGCCAAAGGCGCTGCCGACCGGCTGGGACCGCTTGAGATTCGACTCGCCGCTTACTTAATGGTCGGGCAACAGGCGACTCGGGACATGCGTGGCGGCGTAGTCGATTTCTGATTCCCTTTCAGCAGGCCGCACTGCACTGTTGCGGGTGAGGTAGGTTTTAGGCGAGAATTCCACCCGAACAATCCGCTGACAGATGTATTTCAAACAATTCTATCTCGGCTGTCTTGCGCATGCGTCGTATCTGGTCGGCTCGGAAGGCGAAGCCGCGGTCGTCGATCCCCAACGCGACGTGGACCAGTATCTGGCAGAAGCCAACGCGCAGGAACTGAAGATCAAATACATCATTGAGACGCATCTGCACGCCGACTTTGTCAGCGGCCACCGCGAACTTGCCGATAAGACGGGCGCTGAGATCGTTTTCGGCAAACAGGCGGGGGCGACGTTTCCCCATCGAGCGGTGAGCGACGGAGAGCAATTGACGATTGGCGCCGTTACGCTGCGAATCTTTGAAACCCCAGGTCATACGCCCGAGAGCATTTGTGTTCTGGTGCATGATGCGGGTAAGGATGGGCCGGACAGGCTGCTCACTGGCGACACGCTTTTCATCGGCGACGTAGGGCGTCCCGATCTTGCCGGCGGTAAAGGCTATACGCCGCAGGCGATGGCCGGGATGATGTACGACAGCCTGCACGAGAAGATTCTTAAGCTTGATGATTCTGTTGAAGTATTCCCGGCGCATGGGGCGGGATCGATGTGCGGCAAGAATCTCTCAAAAGAAACATCTTCGACTATTGGCCAGCAGCGGAAATTCAATTATGCGCTCCAGCCGATGTCCAAAGATCAATTCGTCGCGATGATGACGACTGACCTGCCTGAGGCGCCCGCATATTTTTCGCAGGACGCGGAACTTAATCGCTCGGGGGCCCACGCGTTGAGCGGCTTACCCAAACCCCGACCACTGTCTGCCGAAGAAGTACGCGACTGCGGAGAACATGGTTGTGTAATTCTCGATGTGCGCAACGCGGGCGAATTCGGATCTGGCCATGTTCCCGGCTCTCTCAACATTGGCCTGGGAGGTCAGTTCGCGTCCTGGGCTGGCTCGTTGATTCCGCTTACGGCGCCAATGGTAATCGTGGCGAATACGGAAGCACAGGTGGAAGAGGCTCAAATCCGCCTGGCGCGAGTCGGTTTGGAAAATCTGACTGGCTTTCTGGCCGGTGGCATTGAAGCATGGCGCGCCGCCGGTCATGAGGTCGCTGAAGTACCGCAGATTAGTGTCGATGAACTCAGGAAAATGATGGCATTCGACAAGAACTTGCAGCTGGTTGATGTCCGCCGGCCGGCGGAGTATCAAAGCGGTCACGCACCGCACGCCCTGACCGCGCCCCTGGCGAAATTCCGTGAAATATTACCGACACTCGGCCTGAACCCCGAAAAGCCAAGCGTAATTATCTGCGCCGGTGGTTATCGATCGAGCGCCGCAACCAGCATCGCGCAACAGCTGGGATTTCATAATCTTCTGAACGTAACCGGCGGGACGTCCGCCTGGATCGACGCCGGCTACAGAGTCGAGAAGTCAGTACCGCCCGCGTCAGCGGGCGGATCCTAGGACCAGGATCGTTTCAGGCCAAGCTGAATCTTTATTCCATCCGTTCACGCGGATGGCACTGACCATTTGCCATGAACCAAAACCAGTTTCCCCGTCGTAACTTTCTGTCGTTGGCCGGAAAATCCCTCGGCCTGGCGGCGCTGTCATCATCAACCATCGCCTCGTTGCTGAAAGAAGTCGAAGCCGCAACGAAATCGATCGCGCATCTCTCGCCCGAGCAGGCGGCAATGGATGAAAGCTATTGGTCAACCATTCAGAACGCTTTCACCGTCACGCGCGGCATTATCAACCTGAATAACGGCGGCGTCAGTCCCAGTCCGCGCCTGGTCACGGAAGCGCTGGTGCGCTACACCTGGCAACAGGAAGACGCTACGGCTTACACGATGTGGCAGATCCTTGAGCCGCAATGCGAAACGATCAGGACCGGGCTGGCTGAATTGTTCGGCTGCGATCGCGAAGAGATCGCTATCACCCGAAATGCTTCTGAGTCGCTCGAGACTTTGCTGCTGGGCATGGACCTGAAATCAGGCGATGAAGTGCTGACTACCACGCAGGACTACGGGCGCATGCTGACGACCATCCGGCAACGCGAGCAACGCGAAGGCATCAAGCTCAACTTAATCAGAATTCCGATTCCGCCAAAGAACATCGAAGAGATCACCGCCGCCTTTGAACGAGCGATCACGCCACGCACGAAGCTGATTCAAATCGCCCATCAAATCAATATCACCGGCCAAATTACGCCGGTTAAGGCGGTCTGCCAGATGGCCCGGCGTCATGGCGTCGAGACCATCGTCGATGGCGCGCATTCGTTCGCGCAGTTTGATTTCAAACAGAAAGATCTCGACTGCGACTACTTCGGGACCTCGTTGCATAAATGGCTTTATTCGCCCAAAGGGACCGGCTTGCTGTTCGTGAAGCGCGACAAGATCGCCAAGATTTGGCCGCTGTTCGCGGCTGAAGACAAGCAGAAAGGCGACATCCGTAAGTTCGAAGAGATTGGCACGCATTCAGCCGCGCCCAAACTTGCGATTGGCGAATCAATCCTCTTTCACAACGGCATCGGCGGTAAGCGCAAGGAAGCGCGGCTGCGGTATCTGTCCCGCTATTGGATGGACAAGCTGAAGGACGTGCCGAAGATTCGCTTCAATACCTCGTTCGATCCCAACCAAATGTGCGCGATCGCCAATGTGCAGCTCGAAGGAATGGATCAGGGAAAGATCGGCAGCTACTTATTCAGCAAGCATCGCATCTTCGTGACGCCCATCACTCACGAAGAGTTCGTCGGCATCCGCATCACGCCAAACCTTTACACCACCCTTTGGGAACTGGATCGTTTCTGCGAAGTCCTGGCGGACATTGCGCGGAAAGGTTTGCCCGCTTCAACTTGAAATGCCGCCGCGCTGGACTCACATAACCATCAACGTCAGTGACATCGATCGTTCGGTTGATTTCTACACCAGCATCTGTGGCCTGTCGATCGTGCGCGATCGCCGCCGGGAAGGCCGACACAATGTATGGCTCGGGCCATCGCCGCTTGATAATGAAGACCCGGCATTCGTCCTGGTGATGGTACAGGACGAAGTGAAGGCGCGGCTCGATCATTTCGGATTCCAATGCGATTCACGTGACGAAGTCGCCCAGATTGCGGAACTCGCGCGCAAACATAACATCCTCGTCGAACCGCCCACCGACATCGGCGGAGTGGTGGGATACTTCACGACCATTCGCGATCCTGACGGACATTTGATCGAGTTTACTTTCGGGCAGCCGTTGAAGGGATTATGAAGAACCGGCTGTTGGGGCTTTGCCACAGCGCCAAGGCGGAAAGGCTTTGCCTTTCCCAGCCCTCCCTTCTCATATATGCTCATGAGGCTCAGCCTCATGAGGAATTAAGAGGGTCTGCCTACCGGTAAGCCATAGGCTTACCGCACTGTGCGGCGGCTGAGCCGCGAATGCAATGGCCGCAATTACTGAATTGCCGACATCCTTCCACGCTGGTTACGTCGCACTCGTCGGCCGGCCGAACGCCGGCAAATCGACTCTGCTGAATCGTTTGGTGGGCGAGAAAATCGCCGCGGTATCCAACAAGCCGCAAACGACCCGCTTTAAGATTCTGGGCATTGTCACGCGCGCCGATGGTCAAATCGTGCTCGTCGATACGCCGGGCGTGCACAAGCCCGGTTATGAATTGAACCGGCGCATGATGGCGACGGTGCATGATGCGCTGCTCGCCGTCGATTTGGTTTGTTTGATGCGCGACGCGTCGGTTTCGACCGGCAACGGCGATCGGTTCGTGCTCGATCTGGTGAAGCAGTCTGAGAAACCAGCGATCCTGCTGCTCAACAAGACCGACAAACTGGCGGACAAATCGAAGCTGTTGCCGCTGATTGACTGGTACAAATCGGAAACCGACTGGCGCGCGATCATTCCTGTCTCCGCCCTCAAAGGCGACCAGCTCAATTCACTGCTTGATGAACTCGTCCAGAACTTGCCGGAAGCTGAAAGGATCTTCGACGAGGACGAGTTAACCGATCAGCCTTTGCGAGCGCTGGCGGCCGAGATCGTGCGCGAGAAGATTCTGGAAACCACGGGCGAAGAAATCCCTTATGTCGCCGGAGTAGTCACTGAAAAATGGGAAGAGACGCGCGCAGACTTCGCGCGCATTTACTGCGCGATCTTCGTCGAACGTGAATCACAAAAGAAGATCATCATCGGTCACGGCGCCCAGCGTTTGAAGCAGATTGGCATACGCGCACGGCACGACATCGAGAAGCTTCTCGGCCATCGCTGCCATCTCGAATTGTTCGTGAAAGTCGAGGAAGACTGGCGCGACAAGCAGCACGTCCTCGACGAGATGGGTTTAAGCAATAGATAGTTCCCCCCGACGTTGGATGACCGAAGAGTCTGCCATGCAAGTTTGGTACGTCGTGGATGCCGTCATCGAAGCGCCCGCGCGAGAAGCGATCGAATATGGATTGATGGAAGCAAACGCGCTCGGGACTGAGACTGTCGACGAAGCCACCAACCCTATTGTGCGCGGATATTTCGAACGACAACCCGAGATTGAATCGGTAAAGTCAGCACTCTTCGAGGCCTTGAGCATTTATGGTCTTCCCTCGACCGTGCTGATTAATTTGCAGGTCCGCGAAATTCCCAATCGCGACTGGTTGGCGGAATGGAAAAAGAATTGGCGGCCGGTTCAGGTCGGCCGCTTTATTATCGCCCCACCGTGGTTGTCAGAACCGGGAGCGGTAGCGACCGGATCGATTGACTCCATTGAACCACCTGATCCGATCGCTACCGCTCCCGGTTCTGACACGATTGTGATTCGCATCAATCCCGGGATGGCCTTCGGCACGGGCACTCATGAAACGACGCGACTGTGTTTGCAGGCGATCGAGAAGTACTATCGTGGCGGGAGCTTTCTCGATGTTGGCACCGGCACTGGAATTCTGGCCATCGCGGCCGCCAAAATGTGTGAGAGGTCCGGCCGTGAAGGGGATCTATTTACGATAACTACCTGCGACATTGACGGAGACGCGATTGCGATCGCGAAAGAAAATGCCGAGCTTAACGGAGTCGTCGATCGAATCGACTTCCAGATCGGCAGCGCTGACGATCAGACTCAGTCCGCGGATCTCGTCTGCGCTAATCTGACTGCCCCGGTGATTGTCGAACTCTTACCAGCGTTAATCGGCGCGACGTGCGGTCGTTTGATTCTCTCAGGCATACTGGATTCACAAATCGAGATGGTTAAGTCGCGGGCGCTCGAATTAGGCTTGATTGACCTGGAAATCCATCAAGATGGTGAATGGATGGCATTGATCGCTTAACAACAAGGTCGCGCCTCCAAGACGGATTCAATTGGCAATGACTCGAAGAAGATTCCATGCACCACCGGAAGCGTTTGCTTTGACAGGAACGTTCGTGACGTTGGGATCCAAAGAGACACGACATCTCAAGCACGTGCTGCGAATGCAGCCGGGCGATGAAGTATTTGTTTTTGACGGCAAAGGCAACGAATACCGGTGCCAGTTGGTTGCGTTTGGCTCGAGCTCGGCGACCGCTGACATCATCGAACAGGTAAAGTCGCAATCAAAATCAGCTTTCGAGCTGACCTTGGCGGTGGGCTTATTAAAAGGTGATAAGTTCGATCTCGTGGTGCAGAAAGCTACGGAGTTAGGCGTTAACCGGTTGATTCCGGTCACCACCAGGCGCGCTGATGTGAAAATACGAAATAACGGCGAGGCCGAAAGGAAGACCAGCCGCTGGCGGCGCATAGCTCAGGAAGCCATGAAACAATGCGGCCGCGCTGATTCAGTAGAGGTTGAGAATCCAATCGAGTTTGCGACCCTGGTCAGGGACCGGACGATTCGTGAACCGAAATTGCTGTTCGCCGAACACGATGGCACTTCCTTCGAGCGGGCGTGTGGCCTGGTCGATTCACCTTCGCAGGTGACCGCGATAGTCGGGTCCGAGGGTGGTTGGAGTGATGATGAGATTCGTCATGCGCGCCAGGAGGGCTGGATTGTAGTGACGCTGGGCGGACGGACGTTGCGCGCCGAGACGGCAGCCATCGCCGTGGCTACGCTGTTGCAAAATCGATTTGGCGATCTGAAATAGAAATAGCGTCTCAATGCCGAACGACCATGGCCAGCCGATCACCTTTCGGTGAGACGGCAATGCGCGTAATTCCCGCCAGGCCTGGCACCGCGAAATCGTCAGCCGGTGTCCACTCCTTGCCGCTGAGCGGAAGGACGATAAACAGCTTCGTATCTTTCGCCGTCAACAACCGGCCATCCGGCAGCCACGCATAGTCTTCTGAACCCGGCACAGTCGCAATCATTGAAGCGCTGGTCCGCATGCGCAAGTCAAAGGCTTTAATCTCCCAATGATCGTTTGAGACCTTGTGCACGAAACTGAACTGGTCGCGGTTAGGAACACGCCGCATAACGCGTCCGGGATTTTCGATGATGAATTCAGACTTGTGCGTGCGCAGATCGTAGGTTTCCAGGTAGTTTGGCTTGCCGGAACCGCCTACGATGAAAAGCGCCAGGGTATGATCGTCTATCCAAAGGTGATATCCGACCCCTTTGATGTCCTCAGCGATCAAAGACGGCGCGGCGCCGTCCAGCGGAAATTTCCAGAGCCGCTGAGTCTTGCCGTCAGCTTCGACCCGCACCACCGAAATATTCTTTTTGTCCGGCATCAGGGTCGGTGAGTATTCACTCTCCGGCGTGTTCGTGACCTGGGTCGTCTTCCCCGTCTGAACGTCATAGCGATAAATGTCGGCTTGCTTGTTTCTGATCGAGGTGTAGAGAACACTCTTCCCGTCCGGCATGAAGAACGGTTGATTGTTATAACCGACAAAGTCCGTGATTCGCTTTGGCGTCCCGAACGACAATTCGTCGGTGCCGTTTTTGTAGTCATGCCGCGTCTTGATGTCCACGATCACGATGTCGCTGCCGGGCGGAGTGGCCGCGGGCGTCGGACTGGGTGACGGTGTCTGCGCACTCGTGGCGATCGCACCGACGCCCATCCAAACCAGCAACCACCAGGTCCTACTTCGATTTCTGCCGCTCGATTTTCTCATTGACCGTTCCTATAACACGGGCTTGGACAGTCAT
Source organism: Pyrinomonadaceae bacterium (assembly GCA_044870975.1). Taxonomy (GTDB): domain Bacteria; phylum Acidobacteriota; class Blastocatellia; order Pyrinomonadales; family Pyrinomonadaceae; genus UBA11740. The sequence goes on along the minus strand of JBIOZK010000113.1, from coordinate 3,401 downwards.
CAAGGTTGGGAACGGTGAATGGTGGGCGTTCCCTTGCGCTGCGCCGTCCTCTATGTGATTATTGGTGTTCAATGAAAGTCATATTCCACAAGCCTAAGTACCTGAGGAGCCTATAAGTGAAAGCGGAGTTAGCGCAGTTAATCGCTTTGCAGATTGCAGATAACAATATAAGAACGCTACAGGCCGAAATCGAAAGCATCCCACAGAGGCGCGCGGAGATCGAAAAAGAATTCGATCAGCGCGCCTTTGAAATTCGCGGACTGGAAGAGAAGCGCGACGCTGCGTTTCATGAGCGCTCCCGCCTGGAAAAGGAAATCTTCGATCAAAAGCAACGAGCCGACCGGGCGGACCGCAATTTGATGGCCGCGAAGAAACCGGATGAATACACGGCCGCCATTCGCGAGGCGGATGCCGCCCGGAAACAAATCTCCGCGTTTGAGACCCAGGTGCTCGAACAGATGGAAGTGTTTGAGAATGCCGAGAAGGAACTGGCCGAGCGCGCCCCTGAAGTCGAAAAGCTGCGCGGCGAAATGGAAGCCAGCTTCAAAGCGTTTGACGAACAGGCCAGGACGCAACAGCAACTCATGGAGCAGGGTCGCGCGGAGCATGAAAGGCTGTTGCGCGAACTGCCGAAGGCCACCAGCACGCTCTACAACCGAATCAGCGCGCGGATTCGCGATGGCATTGCCCTGGCCGAAGCCCGCAACGGCGCCTGCACAGCCTGCTACATGTCCCTGCGTCCCCAGGTCATGGCCGATGTGCGGCGCGGTGAAGAAATTATTACCTGCGATAACTGCAACCGGATTCTTTATTACGTGAGTGAGAAGAAAGCCGAACCTGTGGGTGTCGGATAGACTCGTCGCTCGGTTAGGGCGAGACTTTAATAGCCCCACGCCTATAAACAAGCATGCGAAGAAGGGCAAATGTTCGATCGGAACATTTGCCCTTCTTCGTCTTAATTCCAGATCGCGATCGTGTGCATAACATTTCGTGCCTAGGGCACGAAACGGCCTGGCTCAAAGCGATGAAGGTATCCCAGGCTACTTCTTCTTCAGCGTTACCCTTATCGGCTCACCCAGTTGCTCGAGCGGAATTTCCAACTCCTGCGTTTGATAACCCTTCGCTTTGATCTTCAGCTTCAGGTTACCCATATGAATCGCCGGCAGGGCGGCTATCCCGCGGTCGTCGGTGTCGTTCCAGCTCTCACAGAAAAATCCATCTGTGCGAGTCGATTCTAGTTTGACGTAGGCAAGTTTGATAGGATTGCCATTCTCGTCACGCACCCGCACGTCGGCGCGGCCGATGCCATTGATTACCTTGGGAGCGAGTCCGGTGCTGGGCGGATCATCGCGACTTGGGTCTTGCGCGAACGCGACGGTAAATGCAGTAAGAACCATGAAGGAAAGCGAAAGAACTTTTGACATAAGGGTGTAACTCCTAAAATCTTGCGCAGGGCGCTAAAGTCGAGGTCGGGTAAGGAGAGGGTGCCAACCAAACCGGGCCCAAGCATTATACGAATTGCGCGACAGGTTTGGGAAGACTCTCTTATAAAATTGTTCTCGCACCCCTAATATGTCAGCTGCCCGGTAAACCAGAAAGGGTACGTCATGCTCATTCCAATCTTAATCTTGCTGCTGGTCGCGGGGATTTGCGGCGCTGTGGGCCAGGCCATCACTGGCTACTCGCATGGCGGATGCCTGGTCTCGATTGCCCTGGGGTTTATTGGGGCGCTGCTGGGCACGTGGCTCGCGGGCAAGCTGGGACTCCCGGAATTGATCTCATTGCCGATCGGCGGATGGCATTTCCCGATTATCTGGTCGATCATCGGCTCCGCGTTGTTCGTCGCTGTGATCAATCTAATCAGCCGGCCACGCGTCTAGTGACGATTCGTTTCGGACTTTAGGCTGCGTTTGCGCCCGCGATTTGCCACAAACCGAAGTCTGGTCACGAGGCCACTTCGCGGTGCTTATCAAACCACCACGCCCACGGAATCATCAGCCAGCTGAGCATCGTGATGAGCGCTAACTTCTTCACACTTGGCGGCGCAGGGCCAAACGCCGCTCCCGCGTAAGCCAGCAAGAGGAACGCGATGAAGCCTGCGAACGCATACAAACCAACTTTGTCTTTCGGCTTGGTGCGCCATTGATATAAACCTATGCCGATGGCCAACAGCGCAACCTCAAGGGCCATGGTCAACCAACGGTGCTGCCATAGACCCCAGCCAAACATTCTGCTTTGCGCATAAAGCTGCAAATCAGACACGTGCACGACATAATCCATTACCCAGTGGCTCAACACGCCAAGCCAGATGACGATCGCGCCCGCGACGTAGCGGGTAACCCCGTAATAAATTGACGCGTAAAGCGTCGCCCAGCCCAGCACCGCGACCAGCCCGTGCGAGATCGGATAAGAATCAAACTGCAGCCGCAAAAATGGGTTGCCGTTCGGAACAATTGAGACATGCTCCCAACCGAGCAAGAGAAACACCGGCCAAATCAGATCGAGCAGAAGCGGGGCGGCAATCAGTGCTCCCAGCGAGGATCGTGGCGCAAATTGTTTCGAAGCGAGGCCAACTGCGTAGTGTCCAATGAACATTTCGCCACGCACTCTAACATTTAATTCAACGCGCCGTTTGAAAAAAGTCTCTCATCTCGCTAAAGTAATCGCACCTGAGAAATACCAGCAGTTCGTAGTTAGCGTTAAGGACGAGGCCCCCGCCTGTTAACCACAGGAAGAGTCCGCCTTTTAGAAGAGTTCGTCTGCGGCAATGCCACAGATTTTTCGTCACAGCACAAACTATCTCGCGCGAACCACGATCTTCGGCGCAGCCTTTCTCTTACTGGCGGCCCTTTGGGTGGGAGCCCAAATCTATCGCTCGGGATGGAACACCGGTCAACACATCGAGCGCCAGCAGCCAATTCAATTCAGTCATAAACATCACGTCGGCGATGACGGCATCGATTGCCGCTACTGTCATACGACGGTGGAGACTTCGGCGTCTGCGGGAATGCCTTCGACGGCAATTTGCATGAATTGCCATAAACAGATTTGGGCCGACAGTCCGTATCTCGAGCCGGTGCGCGCCAGCTTTAAGACGGGCAAGCCGCTGGAATGGATTCGGGTGCACGACCTGCCGGACTTTGCGTATTTTCAATCATTCAATCCACGTGGCCAAGGGTGTGGGCTGTTCGACCTGTCACGGGCGTATCGATCAGATGCCGGTGGTTTCTCAGGCGCAGTCGCTACAGATGGAATGGTGTCTGGAATGTCACCGGGCGCCGGAAAAGTTCGTGCGACCGAAAGACAAGGTTTTCGACATGGAATATAAGCCGGTGAACACGACGAAGGACGAGATTGATAATGCCCGCAACCTGGTGAGCAAATATCGAATCCAGGTCAAC
>JBIOZK010000112.1:0-3240 GCA_044870975.1 Pyrinomonadaceae bacterium | reverse complement strand
TTCATCTCACCCCCAGAGGGTCACGTAGCCTGATCAACTTAGGCCCTCATCCCCAACCCTTCTCCCAGAGGGAGAAGGGAGAATGAATGACCTTGAATCGCGGAGACTTTTGGTTATGAAGAGAATCAATTGGCCGCTCTGGTTGGGCTTGATCCTTAGCATCTTCTCGTTTCTCAGCTATCCGTTCATTTTCGCGAACTGGGAGACGACGCGGGATTTTCCCTGGGTCAACATTCCGCTATTCATTCTCGCCTTCGTGCTTCTGTTCTTCGGCGTCCGCCGCGCTTTTGCGCCCGGCCGTCGTCTGGTTTCCAAAATCGTAGCGCCTATCGTCGCGATCCTCTGCTTGTTGATAGTCGCCATGTTCATCCTCACGTCGTTCATCGTTCCGCGCTGGCTGCCGGCCTCGGCGAACGCGCCCCAGGTCAATCAGCAAGCGCCTGAGTTCAAGCTGAAGGACACCGGCAACAAAACGGTTTCGCTAACCAACCTGCTGTCTGAACCTATTAATAACAAACCACCGAGAGGCGTTTTGCTCGTCTTCTATCGGGGCTACTGGTGACCGCTCTGCAACTCCGAGTTGCGGAGCATTCAGAAGCGGCTGGCTGAATTCGATGAAGCGGGCATTCGCCCGGTAGCCATCAGCGTCGATAGCCCGGAGGAATCACGCGACCTTTGTCAGAAGGCGGGCTACACGTTCACCTTCCTGTCCGATCCCGAGCTGGATGCCATTCGGCGTTACGACCTGGTGCACGCCGGGCAGGGAATCAAAGGGCACGACATCGCGCGTCCGGCCGAATTCCTTATTGACTCGAAAGGTACTGTGCGTTGGCGGATGCTGACTGAGAATTACTGGGTGCGGGCGCGGCCGGGACAGATTCTGGAAGCCGCAAAAAATCTTAACTAACGGAATATTCTGGTTCGCAACAACGGCGGTCTGGGCCTGCTCGATTTACAATTCTTGACATCTTTTTACTTGCGGTTGACACACGACCCGGGCTCGACGAGTAATATGCTCACGCTTTGGCTCGGCTAACGGGCTTTTCAGTTCGATATGGATTTCAAGAGACAAAAAGTTCGCGGCGGCTTTAATCAATTTCGCCTGCTCATCACGCTTGGACTGGCGGTGCTTTTACCGGCCGCGGCGCTCATTTACGTCAACTTCAGCCAGTTGCGTTCGTTCGATCGCGACAAGGTTTTGGAAGCGACGATCAAGCGCGATTTCCAGGAAAGCCTGGGCGTCTGGGAAAAGCAGATGAACAAGAAGATCTATGCCAAGGTCGATGACGCGAAAGACCAATTCCCGCCGGCTGAAGTTGATGGCGGCGACCAGGAACAAATATTGAGTAACGTCCTGGCGAAGTGTTCCTGTTTCTCGCACGCCTTCATCGTCGAAGGAGGCGACTTCATTTTTCAGAGCCAGGAGCCGGATGACAAGTACGTGCGCGAAGAACGCGAAATGATGTTGACCAACCTTCGCTGGCTGACTTCGAAAGACGAGTACAAATCGATGCTCGAGCAGCTGGGGAAGAGGCCGCACAACACCGGTTTCATTCCCATGGAAACCAAGCGAGCTGACGGTCACCAATACTTGCTCACCGCGCTGTTCACCCTTCCCAGCGCCGACGGTAACCATACCTATATCGGTGGTCTCTCGTTCGATCCCTGCTATCTGAAAAACAATTTCTTTCCCGACATGATGGATGAGTTCGTGAAGAAAAAGTACACGGACCAGGGTGGGAACAATCTGGCAGTCATTATTTATACGTCGGATCAGATGGACATGACCGACCTGAAGCCGCTTGCTTCAGCCGGATGGGATGCCGGCAAACCCGAAGTGGTCAGAAAATTTGACGACGTGTTTCGCGGGCTGGCCATGGGCGTCAAATATCAGGGGACAAGTCTTGAAGCGATGAGCCGCGCGTGGATCCGCAATGGCTTTCTGATTCTCGGTTTTCTGTCGCTGATGATGATTGCCGGAATTGCGCTCACGAAACACATGGTGGGCAAGGAAATCGCGGTGGCAAAATTGAAGTCGGACTTCGTGTCGAACGTCTCACACGAGTTGCGCACGCCGCTGGCTTTGATTCGCTTGTACGCTGAGACGCTGGAGTTGGGCCGCATCAGCACCAAAGAGAAGAAGCATCAGTACTATCGCATCATTCGTAAAGAGAGCGAGCGGTTGACCGCGCTTATCAATAACATCCTGGATTTCTCGCGCATCGAAGCGGGCCGCAAGGAATATGAGTTTCGTGACACCGATATCGCCGACCTGGTGCGCAACACGCTGGATTCTTATCGCTATCAAATCGAGCAGCAGGGTTTCGAATTGGAAGAGAAGATTGACACCGAGCTGCCGGCCGTGCGCATCGATCGCGAAGCCATCGCGCGCGCCCTGGTAAATCTTGTCAATAACGCCCTGAAATATTCCAGGGACGATAAGTACATCGGCGTGAAGCTGTATCGTGATAACGGTGCCGTCAAGCTCGAGGTCGCGGACCATGGCATCGGCATTGCGCGTCGCGATCAGACGAAGATATTCGAGAAGTTTTACCGCGCGGGCGATCCGCTGGTGCACAACACCAAAGGCAGCGGCCTCGGGCTTTCGCTCGTGCGACACATTACCGAGGCGCATGGCGGCGCGATTGAAGTCGAAAGTTCGCCCGGCGCCGGCAGTAAATTCATCATGTCTCTCCCGCTGGTAGCGGCTGTGGAAGAACAGACACAGACGGCGCCAACGTCAGTCCAACAACAAGCCATATGAAATCAAACGGCCATAACAACAACGGAAAAGTTCTCAACGAAATAAGCGACGTGCCGCCGCCACCAGCTGAACCGCTAGTCGGAAAACGCGCGCGCATTCTGATTGTCGAAGACGAGCCGGCGATGGTCGCCGGACTGCGCGACAATTTTGAATATGAAGGCTATGAGGTGATCAGCGCCGTCGATGGCGTCGAAGGCCTGGATCGCGCGCTGTCGGAAAGCCCCGATCTGGTAGTGCTCGACGTCATGATGCCGCGCATGAGCGGCCTCGATGTCTGCAAGCAACTGAAGCTCAAGCAGCCGGCGTTGCCGATCATCATGTTAACCGCGCGCGGCCAGGAGATTGATAAGGTTGTCGGGTTGGAACTCGGCGCGGACGACTATGTCACCAAGCCGTTTTCGATCCGCGAATTGATGGCCCGCGTAAAAGCTGTCCTGCGGCGCGCGGCGCCACAGCCGCCGCCCGACATTTACCGC
>JBIOZK010000111.1:0-21513 GCA_044870975.1 Pyrinomonadaceae bacterium | reverse complement strand
CAAAAACTGCAGGATGATGCTGTGCACGCCCAGCAGGCCGGCGAGACCCGCAGCCAGCGCGCCCACGCCAAACCACAACAGGACGAAACCCGTCGTGAAGATCTCAGCCACGATTAGAATCGCCCCGAGGATGGCCCAAAAGATCCAAAGATAGTTTTCCATTCGTGTCAGAACCCCGAGCGGCGTGTCAGAACCGGGAGCGGTAGCCACCGGATCAAAAGGTTTCTTAGATATCAGAAATGAGCCGGAAACTCCAAAGGCACGCGCAGGCTACGATTCACTTGATCGCTACCGCTCCCGGTTCTGACGCTAGCCCTTGAAGAAATTCTTCATCACGAACCAAATGTTCGCCGGCCGTTCAGCCAAACGGCGCATGAAATACGGGTACCAGTGCTTTCCATAGGGCACGTAGACGCGCATGCCCCAGCCGTCACGCGCCAATTGCTCCTGCAGGTCGCGCCGAATTCCGTAGAGCATCTGAAATTCGAAAGCGTCTTTCGCGATGCCCTCTTTCTGCACAAAATCAACCGTGGCATCGATCATTTTAGGATCGTGCGTGGCAATTCCATGATACGTTCCGCTCGCCAGCAGTAACTTCATGACGCGGACGTAATTGTCATCGACGTCCTTCTTGTCGGGATACGCGACGCTGGCCGGCTCATCGTAGGCGCCTTTGCATAATCTTATCCGCGCCGGAATCTTCAATAATTCACGCGCGTCTTCTTCAGTCCGATAAAGGTAAGACTGAATCACGATGCCGACATCGTTCAATCCGAACTCAGACCTCAAACGCCTGAAGACATCGAGCGTCACCTGCGTGACATTCGATCCCTCCATGTCGACACGCACAAAGTTGCCACGGCGGGCGGAGTCTTCGACAATCCGGCGCGCGTTCTTGTAGGCGAGTTCCGGATCGATGTCCAATCCAAACTGCGTCAGCTTGATCGAGACATTCGAATTGATCCCGGTCTGGTCGATCAGTTCCAGCAAATGCAGATATTCCTGCACCTCCGCTTCCGTGGCCGCGACGTTACTGACGCCTTCATTCAAATGATCAAACGAGGCAGAGCAGCCGCGCGCGTTGATGTCGCGAATCGCGGCGACAGCCTCGTCCGTCGTTTCACCCGCGATGAAACGAGTTGTGAGCTTCTTGAACGGAGCAAACTTTGCGGCAAATTCCTTGAGCCCTTCCTGACGAGAGAGGTAGATGAGCGCGCTTCGCGTAAGCATTTGTTGGTTGATGATCGCTGGCTATAATAACAATTGAATAACAAAAACCCTGAACGGAGTCGGACCTTTACATCAGTCCCATGCGCTGGAAACTGATTACGTTAACGTCTTTTCTGGGCGCATTCGTTGCCGGCGGGGCGTGGTGTCTATTAACAATTGCAGGTCTGGGCCGATTCGGTATCGATGTAAGTCACCCGGTCGTTGTATCAATCAGCCTTCTCATTCCGATATCGTTGAGCATCTTCGGTGCAATCTTCGTCTATCGTCATACGGCGCACCGTCGAAAAACCCAGGCGCTGCTGACAGCGGCGCTGATGCTGGTGCTCACGCTGGTCATGTACGTCGCCGTCATGCGCTTCTTTCAACGAAGACTGGCATTTGCCGCGCGCACGATTTCATCAACTAGCTGCTGACTGCTCCGGGGCCGGTCCCAATCCAATCTCTCGCTGCACCGGCTTCAGCGATTCGATGACAAAGCGAATATGGTCGTCGAGTTCGACGCCCAATTCCTGTGCGCCTTGATAGATGTCGTCGCGATTAACCGAACGGGCGAAGGCTTTGTCCTTTAGCTTCTTCTTTACCGATTTCACTTCGAGATCGTCCAGGCTGCGCGAAGGTCGAACCAATGCACAAGCGACGAGAAAACCGCATAGCTCATCAGTGGCAAATAACGCCCTGGCCACGTCGGTGTCGCGCGGCACGCCGGTGTACGTCGCATGCCCCAGAATCGCCTTGATAATCCGGTCCGGATAACCACGTCCGCACAAGATATTCGAACCGGTAAACGGATGCTGGTCCGCTGACGGAAACATCTCGTAATCAAAATCGTGCAGCAGCCCGACCAGACCCCATTCGTCCACGTCGGCATCCGCTCCGCCGTAGCGCGGCGCGCACGCACGCATCGCCGTCTCAACGGCTAGTGCGTGCTTGCGCAGGCTGTCACCCTTTGTGTATTCGCACAGAAGTTCCCAGGCTTCTTCTCTATTCGGCATAAATTGTGGATGCTTGCGAAGGGAAAACTAGCACGGCTGAATGTAACGGAACAAGTTGGCGGAGCGCGGGCATCTCTGCCCGCATGGGCGCGAAGCGCGAACGGCGAACCGCGAACCCTCGAGCGTGCTGCGCACGCTTTGCGGGCAAGGATGCCCGCGCTCCATTCAGTTGCTCTTGGCTCGGTAACCAGGCCGCGCCCGAACCGCGATATCTTTGCGCGTGGTCTTGACCTGAATCTTGCGATAAGCGGTGTCGTGATTCTTATTCGTCGGGTAATAACCCAGCAGGTATTGTGTCCGCAGCTCGGACGCAATCGCGGCAAATGCCTGCGGCAATGTCGCCACCGTATCCGCCCGGTAAAGCTGCCCACCGGTTCGATCCGCAAGCTCCTTCAGGTAACTGTCAGCCATCATGTAGAGGTTATCCAACATTCCACTGAGCGAGTCATCCCGTGGCGCAGTCTGTGGTCGACTTCCGGTTGGATCGGGATTGCGATTCGGATTCCGCCCGCGCGGATCCATGTCAGGAAAAGGATCGTTTGGCGAAGGCGATCTCTGCGGAATCTGTGTCTGTCGCCCGAAAATCACATTCGGGTTGGGCAACGGCAATGACCCTCGCGGCATAGTCGGGATCGGTGAAGAATCGCTCCCGGGAAATGTCTGCGGCGTTCCACCGCCGGTGGGCAAACGCAGAATGCTACCGCTCGTGGGCAATCCCACACCATTGCTTTCAGCTTGCTGCTGGCGCGCTTGCCGTTCCGTCTCCGCACGGGTTTCGAAACGAATGGGATAAACAATAACGCCGCTCTCGTCGAGGTCCTTGATGGTACTTTGGAAGGTCGACTCCTGACTGTGCCAATCCATGCCGTCAGTGAAGATCACTATCGCTTTTCGCGTTTGAATCAATCGCAACTGATTCAGCGCCAACTGGACCGCGTCGTACACGCGCGTATCGTGCGCCGTCTTCGTCTGCGAAATCGCGTTGCGCAGCACCGTCTTGTTGCTGGTGAACTCCGTCAAGTCATGCAGCTCACCGTCAAACGAAATCACCTTAACCTTGTCCTGTGGTCCCAGCTGATCGAGGAAGGCAATGGCCGCCCGCTGAATCTGTGGCAACTTCTCCTGCGTGCTGTCGCTGGTGTCCAGCATCAGGACCACCGCTAACGGCGCATTCACCGTCGCCAGAAACGAAATCTCCTGCGGCACGCCATCTTCCGACAACTTGAATTCTTCCCTGGTCAGGTCGGCGATGTAATTGCCGGTGCGCGAACTCGCAATCACCGGCACGGTGACCAGGTTCGTATCAATCTTTAAGGTCTCGATATCTTGAGACTCGGATTGCGGATTCGCATCTGTACGCGGCCTGGTCTGGGCGTTAATTAGAAATCCGGTTGAAAGGAAGCTTGCGATCAGCAGGGCTTGCGCCAGGACTTTCATGGTTTCGCCTCTCAGATTTGCCAGGTGCTCTGATGCGTGCACGGCGTGATCTGTTGTCGCTTTGGGAAGATGCGGCAATTCTAACCCTAATGGGATGAAAGACCAACGTTAATAGCCGATGTTGCCGGATGCAGTTAGTCTCTGCTATTTGAATCCTGTAGAGTTACGCGCGACCAAAGGAACGATGGATAGCGATACGATCAAAGGTCTCACCGCCGGCGAAGTCGACGCGCGGGTGGCGGCCGGCCAGACCAACGACGCGGGGGAACAAACCAGTCGCTCGGTCAAGGACATCCTGCACGCGAATCTGCTGACGCGGTTCAATGCGCTGCTGCTGGTTCTGTTTGTCGCGGTGCTTATCGTTGGATCTCCGGCGGATGGGCTTTTCGGTTTCGTCATCGTCATCAACAGCGCGATTGGCATCTTTCAGGAGCTGCGCGCCAAGCGCACGTTGGATCGCCTGGCCATCATGCATGCGCCCGTGGCGGCGGTCCTGCGCGATGGCAGTTTGCAAACGATTCACGTCAAGGCCGTGGTGCTCGACGATGTCATCAAGTTGCGCATCGGCGACCAGGTGCCGGCTGATGCCGTTGTTCTCAACAGCGAAGGATTGGAGATTGATGAATCGCTTTTGACGGGTGAAGCCGATCCGGTTGTGAAAGTCGCCGGCGACAAGGTTCTGTCGGGCTCGATAGTGGTCGCCGGTCAGGGTCATGTGCGGGCCGTGGCGGTTGGAGTCAATGCCTACGCGCACTCGATTACCGCGCAGGTAAAGCGTTTCAAGATTGCGCGGTCAGAATTAGTTGAAGGCACAAATACGCTGCTCGGCTACATCAGCTTGATCATTGTAGTGGTGGCGCCGCTGTTGATTTGGGGCCAGATTGCTCGCAGTGGTAGTCACTGGCGCGAAGCAATCGTCCGGTCGATCGCAGCCATCGTCGGCATGGTGCCCGAAGGTCTGGTGCTGCTGACTTCACTGGCCTTCATGATGGCGGTGGTGGTGTTAGTCAGGCGCAAGGTTTTGGTCCAGCAACTGCCCGCCGTGGAAGGCCTGGCGCGGGTAGACGTCATTTGTTTGGACAAGACCGGAACACTGACCGAAGGCAAAATCATTCTCGATGAACTCCGCGCTCTTCAGCCGTCGCGGAAAGAACGGACCGAGGAAGTGTTAGCGGCGTTCGCCGCCGAGCCGAACTCACCTACGTTGCAAGCTCTGCACGAGGGCATTACCGCGAAAGCGGCCGCTGCTGCTCGATATGTAGTTCCCTTCTCTTCCGCTCGCAAGTGGAGCGCGATGGCCGTCGATGATGAATACTGGATCATGGGCGCCCCAGAGATGGTTTGGCCGAACGCGGAAGCGAATCTCTCAAAGGATATTGCCGACATCGCCCAACTGGGCAAGCGTGTTTTGATGCTGCTCAAGACGGGGACTGAACCGCGCGCTGATCGATTACCACCAGACCAGCTTCCGGTGGCGCTAATCGTCTTCGCCGAAAAGATTCGTGACGATGCAAAGCAGACTCTCGATTATTTTGCGCAACAGGGTGTGGCGCTAAAAGTAATCTCGGGTGACAGTCCGCGCACGGTCGCAGCTATCGCCGCGGCGGTCGGAATTGAGCAGGCGGCCATCGATGCCCGAACACTCCCTGCAGATACGAATGAGCTCGCTTCCCTGCTCGAAAAGGAAGCCGTCTTCGGACGCGTGACTCCCGATCAAAAGCGCGCAATGGTCAAAGCCCTTCAATCAAAAGGCCACGTGGTCGCCATGACCGGCGATGGTGTCAATGACGCGCTGGCGTTGAAAGATGCTGACATTGGCATCGCGATGGGCAGCGGCGCGCAGGCCACCAAAGCTATTGCCGAACTGGTGCTGCTCGACAACAAGTTTTCTGAGATGCCGTACGTGCTGGCTGAAGGACGACGCGTAATTGGCAACATCGAACGCGTCGCGAATCTTTTCGTGATCAAGAACGTGTATTCGCTGATGTTGGCGGTCGTCGTCACCATCGCCGCATTTCCTTATCCATTCCTGCCGCGACATCTCAGCGTACTTTCCTCGTTAACCATCGGCATTCCGGCGTTCTTTCTTTCGTTCGCGCCAAATCAACAACGGTACCGGCCGGGATTTCTCCGGCGCGTGCTGAACTTTGCCGTGCCTACCGGGGTGGTCATCGCCGTATTAGTCTTCGCCGGTTATCTGACGGGTTCTGCACGCGGCGGCTCACCGCGACTCTCCAGCACGATTGCATTGACGGTTGCCGTCACTATTGCTGTTTGGGTTCTGTTCTGTCTGGCGCGGCCGCTGCGCTATTGGAAGGTAGCGCTGATTGTAGGGTTGACAATGATTTACGTCGCCCTCATCGGTGTCCCGTTTACTCGATCTTTCCTGAACTTGATCCTCGAATTCCCGGCGCTTCTGCTCTCGCTTGCTTACGGGGCCCTCGGCATTGGAATTGTCGAGTTGTTATGGCGAAGGGATCAGAAACTGCGCGCCGCTGACCCGCCCAGACTTTAGTTTGATCATGACCACGACCGTTTTGCTCTCACCATCTGACACGCGTGATTTGACGCGAGAGTTGGAAACGCTCGGCGCGCGTGCAATCCATTGGCCGCGGCTGGACATCGATGGACCGTCGGATTACTTCGCGCTCGACGACGCAATCGCGAACGTCTTCGGATACGACTGGTTAATCGTAAAGAACGCCGCCGCCGCCGAATATTTTCTCCGCCGATTTGAGCAGGATCATGAGATTCATGAGCTGGACGAACTAAAGACGCTCGCAATTGGAGAACCGGCACATCAAACTTTAGGTCAATTGCAAATTCACATAGACGCCATGGCTCGGCGATCAACTGAGGTTTTCGCCACGCTCGAGTCATACGTCGGCAAGGTCACCGGCCTCAATCTCCTGCTTCCATCGGCAAACATAACCGGCGAGCCGCTGGCGCGTCAGTTAGAAGAAGCCGGGGCGCGCGTAGATTCGGTGACCGCTTATCGCACGTGCTCAAGTTCAGATGAATTGTCGAAATTGAAAGCGCTGATTGCGGGGGGCGGGATTGACTCGGTCGCGTTCACCAGACCCACTGACGTGGATGAATTAGCCACTCTGTTCGACACCGATGATTTGCGAGCCCTACTCCGCGGTTTGCGCGCAGCTGGCCTCGACGATGCTACCAGCAGCACCGCCAACATATACGGACTCAGCAACTTACACGTGCCGGCCGAACCCCTGGTGCGTGTCTTTGCTCGCCTTGTCGCCACGCCGGTTGATTGACTCTTGTTGGATTGCAACTTAACAAGTTGCGCTACAGGCGGTGTGCTAAACTCAATTTGATGAAGGGCCGCGTACTCATCATCGACGACGATCGACCGCACGGCGAAGCGATCAGCGCCAGCATGAAGGCTGCTGAGTACGACGTTCGCGTGGCCGCCCCCGGCCTCTCGGCCCTGGAAATAGCAGAATCATTCGCGCCCACAGCGATTGTCATCGACCCGTCTGCCGATGGTTACGATCCGTTCGCGTTGCTGCGCGAGCTGCGCCTTCAGCAACCACACACGCCCGTCATCCTGACGGCGCGCAACGGTTCAGTTGAACTCGCTATGCGCGCAATTCAGGAAGAGGGCGCGTATCACTATTTTGAGAAGCCCGTCGATCCCGAAAAGTTTCTCACAGTTATCGAGGGTGCGACTGAATTGGCTGAGGCGCGGCGCGAGAATGAAGTCTTGCGGCGGCAGTTAAGAGACCGCGGCGCCTTTGGCGAGCTGGTCGGAAACTCCGAAGCGATGCAGCGAGTTTATGTGTTAATTGAACAAGTCGCCTCTTCATCGGCGTCGGTCCTCATTACCGGCGAATCAGGGACTGGCAAAGAACTGGTAGCGCGCACGATTCACAATCTCAGTCCGCGGCGTAACGCACCGTTTCTCGCAATCAACTGCTCGGCGATTCCCGACACTTTGATGGAGTCGGAATTATTCGGGCATGAAAAAGGCGCGTTCACCGGGGCTGTATCGCGTCGTCATGGTTGCTTTGAGCTGGCCAACACCGGCACCCTGCTGCTGGATGAAATCGGTGAGATGCCGACGTTGCTCCAGGCAAAACTGCTCAGGGTACTGGAGGAACGAGTTGTCCACCGGTTAGGCAGCCGCAAGGACATTGCCGTCGATGTTCGCCTGCTGGCGGCGACGAACAAAGAACCTCATGGCGCTGTGCGAGACGGCACACTGCGCGAAGATCTTCTTTATCGCCTCAACGTCATTTCGATTCATTTACCGAAACTGGCTGAACGTCTGGAAGACCTGCCGCTGCTGACTCAGCATCTGATCAGCCGGCTCGCTTCAAAACATAATCGACCGGCGCGCTTTATCAGCCCAGCCGCGCTCGACGCGCTGCGGTTTCATTCATGGCCCGGTAATGTGCGCGAGTTGCGCAATGTGATCGAACGGGCGGTCGTCATTTGCTCGGGCGAACAAATCGAACGTCATCATTTCGCGCCTTATCCATTCGATCAACGACAGCGACGGCGCGAAGAAGATACGGTCACTTTTCCGGTCGGTACGCCTTTACGGGAAATCGAGCGACAGATGATCCTGCGCACGCTTGATAAGACTGGCAATAACAAAACGCGAGCGGCGCAATTGCTGAGCATCAGTTTGAAGACGCTGCACAATAAGCTCAACGACTATCGCGCACGCGGGCTGCTCGGTGACCGTGATGACAAATGAGTCGCGCGTTTTGCTCTTTTTCATCGACGGTCTCGGCATCGGCACACGCGGTCCCCACAATCCTTTCGACGGACTGGACGAAGCCGCTCCTTTAGCGGTTTTCCAAAACGAAACCTCCCGGGTCCCATCTGACGGCTTCGTCGTACCAACGGATGCATGTCTGGGAGTTGACGGCCGGCCGCAAAGCGCGTCGGGCCAGACGACCATTCTTACCGGCGTTAACGCGCCGCAAGCGATTGGCTCGCACAAGCAGGGCTTTCCCAATCCGCCGCTTCTCGAAATACTTCGCGAGCATTCGATCTTTCTTCAATTAAGGAACCGCGGGATTGAATCAATTACCTTTGCGAACACCTACACGAAGAGATTCTTTGAGCGCCGGCCGCGATGGATATCCGCAACGACCGCAGCAGTTGAAGCTGGAAGACTCCGATTCAATGTTGTTGACGATTTGCTCGCCGGGCGCGCGCTTTATCACGACTTTACCAACGCTTTGCTGGGCGAGCGTGGTGAGAGTGCGCCGCTGCGAACGGCCGAGGAAGCTGGGCGCGTCCTCGCTCACATAGTCTCATCACACCGGTTCACGTTGTATGAATACTTCATGACCGACAAGATCGGTCATGCTCAGGATTATCTTGAGGCGCGGCGTGTGTTGCCGCAGCTGGCTCGATTCATTCGCACCATGCTCGAGCATCTCGATCTGAACAATACGACGGTGATTCTCACCAGCGATCATGGGAATATTGAAGACTTATCGGTGCGCAATCACACTCTCAACGCAGTTCCCACGATCATTTGGGGACGCCAGCAGAGACAAGTCGCTTCGCGCATTCAATCGCTAGTTGATATAACGCCGGCTATTGTCGAAACGCTGACCGCTTAGACATTCATCCGAGCAAAACAGCTTCCCGGATTTTGCCACCAACATGCGCGCTCCCGGCACCCAGGTGCCGCAGGTCTCGCAACGCATTAACTTTTGAGATGCATTTTTAGAAGTGGGGCGTTTTGTTAATTGATTCTTAATTTCCCGGATGGTTACCAGCAAATTCCGGCCAGCGATCAGATATGGGCGAAGCTTACGGATGAGGAAGAACAACAACAACCCGACCAGCGCGATGACTACTACGTATTTCAAAATCGGTGTTGTTGTAGCTTCGTCGACGGCCTAAGACTTATCGTCGCTGCGACTGCCTTCGGCTGGCGCGTAAGGCAAATCGTCGCGGCGGCGTCTCGGGAAAGGATCGTTCCCGCGACGGCGTGAAGGCGAATTTGGAGCGCGGCGATCAATGCTGCCGGCCGGTAGGTTTCTGCCATGGATAGCTTCAGTCAGGATGCGAGTAATCTCCTGCGAAAGAGTTCGATGTTCAGCCGCCGCGCGGCGACGGAGCGACTCTTTCAGCTCATTGGGAACGTATGCGCCGATGAACACTCCTTTGCGATTGGCCATTGTCCGGGGTCTCCTTGTCAGTAATGATCACAAAGCCGGCGAACTAACGCGCATGCTATGCGCGAGTAGAATAAGTTTTGAAGAGCACGATTTGCAGGATTGATATCTTGCAATTGAGAGCAAGTCTGTAAGCCGAATTCTGTACTCCACTTTCAGATTTCAAACTTCAATTTGAAATTTCAAATCTAAAAGCGGAGTGGCGATCATTCCTCTAGCCCAAACGTTGCCGTTTGGATCAAGCGACCTACCCGGAGGTCTCGAGCGGGCAGCCCTTTGAGATCTCAAATTTCAAATCTGAAATCTCGTTACCTCCCTATTTGGTCTTGCACCGCGAGGAGTTTGCCTGGCCGCGTATGTCGCCACACGCGCCGGTGCGCTCTTACTCGTCTCAAATCTCAGATTTCAAATTTGAAATTTCAGATCGAAACTAGCCCCTTGGGGGCCACACCGTTTCACCCATCACCTGGTTTGAACCTGAGATTTCAATCCGAAGTCTCAAGCCAAACCATGGCTGGTCTATTCTCTGTTGCACTTGTCGTCGCCCGCTCTCGTCTGAATTTCAAATTGAAATCCGCGATTTGAGTCGGACGCCCCGCCGTTAGCGGGCTCGTTGCCCTTTGGTGTTCGGACTTTCCTCTCCTCCGTCCCGAACATTTCAAATGTGACATTTGAAATCTCAAAAACGAAGCAGCGATCACCCGACTTGCTCTCTTGCAAGACCTGGCGATTATAACACGAGTGTTCAAACGGTACAGCCAGAACCTCGCATTGAAAAATCGGCAAAAAACCTGAAATTTCCGCAGAATTCGATTAGTTCAGAGCTCTTAAGCAAAATACTTGAAGCCGATTCTCAAATGGTTTAGTGCCGATGTCGGCAAAGTCGAAACTAACACCCACGTCATCAGTGCATGGGACAGGGCGAGCGCAAACAGGTTCGGCGCTCGTTGATAGACAAAAGCCCAAACGAGGCCGCCAATCAACGTAACCAGCATCAACCACGGATTGGGAAAATGTAATACGGCGAAAATTATGGCCGTCGACAGGACGCTCCACGTGCCCTTTTGCCAGACGATCTGCGCGCGTCGATTAACGAAGCCCTGCAGCACGTATTGCTGGATAAACCCCCAGCCAAAGCCGAGCGCCAGTTGGGCGGCAATTTGTCGCTCTGGGTGCCACCTGAACAAATCGGGGCGCGTGCCAAAGATCAGGCCCAGTCCCAAACATATGATAGCGACCACCAACATCGGTAGCGCCAGCAGCTTCATCGCTTTCAGAAAATTATCGAAACGGAACCCAAGGTCGCGCAGACTCTCTCCATGCAAAACCTGCGAACTGATTACCAGGAGAAAAGCAAAAGCGATGGGTATCGCGACGATGAACCTGGAACGCCCGGCGGTGGCAGACACAATCCACTCGCCGATCAAGGCCGACGATACTAATGAAGCGATCTCCCAGGCCGCCAGGGCGCGTTCGCTGGGAACTGCTTCTGCGTTATCTCCGGTTGGTGTGCGCGATCCAGTCACAGTCTATTCAACCTGAAAATTGTAAGGCTTACCGATCAGTTGTAACGTGCGACGCGCTCCGGCCCCATTGGAATGCACCGCATATACTCGCGCCTGATGCTGACCCGGCGCCAGTTTCGGCATCGAAAACGCAAACCCGTGCCAATCGTCTTCAGCGTGCTTCGCGTTGTGCACGTCCGGACGAAATTGATTGGCAGTCGCATTGCCCGTGAAAGTATCGTCAATAAACAACTGCACCTCCACCCGCGCGGACGGATTCGACTCGTCCACCGCCCATCCGGTCGCCAATGATTTGTCAGCAGTGTCGAGCACGCCCCGCAGATTCGGATTTGTCGTCGCAAAATAAAAGCCGACGGCCACTGCCGTAATTAGCAGGGCTTCGGCCATCGACTTTGAGATAAGCAGGTGAATTAACCGTGCGCGCGACTTGTTATCCATGCAAGCAGTTGAGTTTAGCGTGTACTTTGATCCTGTCAACCGCGCAAAAGGAAAAGGGCGGTTAAAAACCGCCCTTACATTGTTCGCTTGGACTCGGCGCTACTTAGAGCGTTTTACTTCGATCCGATCACCGGGAGCTAGCTGCGGATCAGGGACCTTACCGTGTGCAATTGCAGCAACGTCATACTCGGTCGTCGAAAGCAGCCCGCTTGCATTGCGGCGCGCGACCCTCACCGTCTTCGTCGTGGACACGCTCGCACCGGCAGACAGAAGCATTTGGGTTACTGTCATGCCCGAGCGGAAAGTCTTCTCGCCGGGAGCAACCACATCACCCCCCACGTAAACGTATTGGCTCGAGGCCGAGCTGCCACCGCTGATTCTTATCGCATCTCCTGATGACACCAGAGTCGCCATCGCCGTCTCATCCTTCAAGGAAATCGGATCTCCTTCTTTCCCGTTACGGACGATGGTGACCGTAGTCGCTTCAGGTCGAACCGAGGCCTCAGCCACCAGCGCAAATAACGGCATAGCCTGGCGGCGAATGATCTTGGTGCCGGGATTGTCCACCAGTCCGCTAACTATCACCGTGTGGCTGGCATACTCGCGCACATTCACACTCACCCTGGGCGTCTTAATTACCTTGATCCGTGCCGTCAATGTTCTTGCGATGTCATCCGTGGTCAAACCCACTACGACCAGCGGGCGATCGAGCAGCGGATATTCAATGGCGCCATTCTTCAAAACCGTGAAAAGTGTAGATTCGCGTGATGGCGTGTTCGAAAGACGAATGTCCAGAACGTCGCCGGCTCCCACAACATACAGCGCGGGAGATGTCGGCGAAACCGGGGACGACACAACGCGCGAAGTTATCGGGGGCTCATTGACCTTCAAAATCGTCGGTTGCACTACCGTACGTGCCAATGGCTGAGCGACAACGCTCGCAGCGTTTGTTGTCGGCTTCAGCTGAGCTGCCGGCGGCGCATTGCCGACGATGGGCGTATTCCCCCAGGTAAACTCAGTAGCCTTGGCCTCGGTTCGCGAAGTCGGCCTCGCCTCAGAGTTCGCCGTGGGTCGAGATTTCGTGCTGTCGGCGTGATTAGCGACCTTTGGTCCGACCACGCGGCTGCGTGTATTCGGTTCGTTTTGTGCGGTTGAGTCTGGCGCCAGACGCTGTCGGGATTGCGTCTGAGCCGAGCCGATCGTGGGAATAATCACCAGTAAAGTGATTACAAATACAGCGTTTTTCATAACACTCGATGGTTAGCCGTCATAATTCGCGCGCCGGGCAATGGCTTACGAATTAAGAGAAGGTCGGGCTTCCCCGTTGTAGATAAACGGCTGAAAGGCGGTGATTTTCAGAAAATAGTGCGATTGGGCAGGAAAAAAGCGAGTCGGCGCTCTCAACGATCAGGACTTAGGCGGCGGTGTCAGCAGTTCTCCGGCAACGTGGATGCCGTTGTGGCCCGCCTCGCGAACCCGGCGCGAGATTTCAGCGAGCGAATCGTCCTCCGCTTGCTCCGCGAGTTTTAAGATCATGGGCAGGTTGACCCCGGTCACCACTTCGATTGCCGGATCACCGAGGAACATGGAAGCAATATCAGTCGGCGAGCCGCCGAACATGTCCGTAAGCAACAAAACCCCATGGCCGCGCGACACCCGAGCAATCGCGCGCTCCAGTTCGGCTTTGGCAACGTCTATGTCGTCGTGCCAATCGATGGACGCGTGAGTCAAATGAGGCAACGGCCCCACAATCATTTCAGCCGCCGCGATGAACTCGCTCGCGAGATGTCCGTGAGTAACGATCACAGCGCCGATGCGCGGCGTCGTGGTTGTGCCGTTCGGGTTAGCTATTACTTTCATTTGCTCACTTTGCCCGGGCGTCGTGAATCAGTCGCACCTTTATAACGACTGTCTCCCTTTCGAATATCCCGATGGGTCGCGGTCGCATCAAATTGTGCCGCTCGCAGGCGTTTGGTAAGTTCGTTCGCAACCATTACCGACCGATGACGCCCGCCCGTGCAACCAATTCCGACCGTAACGTACGACTTCCCTTCTCTCTGGTACTGCGGCAGCAGGTAGGACAGAAGATCAGAAAATCGTGCGAGCGTCTCTTCCACTTCCGGCTGGTCCTTCAAATATTTGATTACCCGACGATCCGCGCCGGTCAGTGGTCGTAGGTCGGGCACGAAGTGCGGATTTGGCAAATGGCGGACATCAAACAATAGTTCCATATCGCGCGGCGTGCCAAAGCGATGACCAAAGCTCAAGACTTCGACGCGCATCAATCCCGATTCGCCCGTCGCGCTGAACCGGTTGAGCAGGAGCTTGCGCAAAGAATGGACAGTATGGTCGGAAGTATCTACGACTTCATCCGCAAGTTCGCGCACCGGTCGCATCGTCTTGCGCTCGTTCCGGATTGCGTCCGGCAGTCCTTTGCCGCGTTCGGCCGGATGTGGACGCCGCGTCTCGCTAAACCGCCGCGCGAGAATTTCATCGGACGCCTCAAAGAACATTACCGAGACGCGCAACCCACGCCTTCGTAAAACCTGGAGTTGCTTGGCGAAATCCGTAAGAAACTGGCCCTCGCGAAAACTGACGACCAGCGCCGCGCGGTCTATTCGGCCCCTTTCATCGTCCGATGCGCCCACCAACCGGGCAAACGTCGGCAGCAGAGTCAGCGGCATGTTATCGACACAGAAGTATCCGAGATCCTCGAACGCATTCACCGCCGATGACATGCCTGAACCACTGAGACCGGTGATGATCACAATATCAGGAACGTTTGGCTGTTGGCGCTTTCTTGGAGTCACGAGTTCACCGCAGTCTAATCGAATCCGGAACAGACTGCGAATTGAGTGTCACAGACTTCAGTCTGTGATTCACCCGTTAATACTCACAGACTAAAGTCTGTGCCACGAAAAAGGAGCAGCACCGATTGGCGCTGCTCCTGCGATTTTCCGGAATTCGATAATCGTTCACGGCTCGATTAGCCCGAAGTTTCCATCCTGCCTCTTGTACAAGACTCCGACGCGGCTGGTATCGGCGTCGCGAAAGACTATGAAGTTGTCGGGTTTGGCTGAAAGATTCAGGGCTGCTTCTTCGGCAGTCATCGGCTTAACGCTGTAACGTCGCGCATTGATAATCCGGACCGGCGCCGGCGCCGCTTTTAGATTGCCGTCAGGATTGGGCGCGGCGACCGAAGTCTTAACCGAAGTGTGTTTGCGATCCACGATCTTCTTCTTAAGTTTCAGCGCCTGCTTCTCGATCTTTCCGATCGCGCGGCTCAACGCCAGATACATATCGGCGTTAGTGTCAGCCGCCCGCAGCGTGTGATTCATCCAATGAACGATCACCTCACCGGTTTGCCGGTTCTTTTCCACCGCGAGAATCACGTGCACCGGCAGCTCG
The DNA here is from genome assembly GCA_044870975.1 of Pyrinomonadaceae bacterium. Classification (GTDB taxonomy): domain Bacteria; phylum Acidobacteriota; class Blastocatellia; order Pyrinomonadales; family Pyrinomonadaceae; genus UBA11740. Next base: position 6,318 of record JBIOZK010000111.1, on the reverse strand, counting down.
TTCCCGTTGAATAACGGCTTCAGCTTATTGAATTGCTCTTCGACATGACTACGAATTGCGGGTGTTACTTCAACGTGACGACCTGTGTATTCAAAAGTCATTTTTCTCCTTGTCCTCCCTCCAGGATGCACAGTTTGCGCCTTCTACACGACGGCACGCCGTTCACGCGATCCGGGAATGCGCATCTGATCGCGGTACTTGGCGACAGTTCTGCGCGACAACTTGATTCCGTCTTTCACTAAGATTTTTACCACTTGATCGTCGGTGATGGGGTTGTGGGAGTCTTCTTCTTCTATCAATTTTTTGATCTTTAGCTTGATAATTCGCGTCGAGACTTCCTCGCCCTCTTCATTCAGCATGCCTTCCGTGAAGAAGCGGCGCAGTTCAATTACACCCTGCGGTGTGTGCGCATATTTTCGATTAACCACGCGCGAGACCGTGGAAAGGTGCATGCCGATGTCTTCCGCAATGTCTTTCAGCATCATCGGCTTGATATGTTCGACGCCTTTGTCGAGAAAGTCTTTCTGCCGGGCTACGATTGACTCGACCACGCGGTAAATCGTCTGCCGGCGATGCTCGATATTGCGCAGCAAGTCCACCGCCGAACGCATCTTCTCTTTGATGAAATTGCGCGTCTCCTTCGTGGTCGTGCCCTGGGACAGCATCGTCTGGTACGTTGGATTGATGCGCAGGCGCGGACTGCCATCGTCCGCGAAATAGATAATGTACTCGCTGTCCTCTTCCAGCTTCTCGATGTAAATCTCGGGGGTGATGAGAATCGGCTCTTCCGACGTGTAGCGCCGGCCGGGGTAAGGATCCAGCGTCCGAATAAACTGTAGTTCGGCCGCCAACGTTTCGATGTCAACGCCAATCTGCTTGGAAAGATGTGGCAATTTGTGCTGCTGCAACTCCGGAAGATGGTCCCGAATCAATTGCGTCGCCAGGCGATCGCTCTCGCCGCGCACTTCAAGTTGCGCCAACAGACATTCGCGAACGTCACGCGCACCACATCCGACCGGTTCGAGCCGCATTACGAGGGCGCGTGCTTGTTCAACCGCCTCTTCCGACCAGCCGCCGAGCGCGCAGATCTCTTCGTTCGAGGCAGTCAGCCGCCCGTCCGGATCGAGATTGCCGATGACGCATTCAGCCGCATCAAGGACCGCTCCTTCCCCGACGTCCATGCGTAATTGCCATTCAAGATGTTCTGAGAGCGAAGGCGCCTTGGTAAGAAACTGTTCGAAGGTGGGCGCGTCTTCCTTGTACTCAAACTCCTGGGTCTTGTAACCGGGGTCGAGATAGTCCTGAAATTCGCGGCCGAAATCGACTTCCTCGAAAGGGTCACGGGACGCATCGTCGGGGGAGCTTTCGGAGTTCTCAGCGGCCCCACCCTCAAGGTCCATGGTTCCAACCGCTTCCCCTTCCACGTCGGGCGCAGAGAACGATTCAACGTCGAGATCACCAGTCCCGTTCGACGAAGGCTCTCCCATTCCAGGTGCGGCGCCTTCCACCTGCGGTGTTTCAAAATTCTCCAGTTCGCCGCCACTGGCCATGTGATCGAGAATCTTCTCGGCGAGTTCGCGCGCTTCCTCCTGCGTCGCGACCTCTTCGAGCACCGGATTCTCAGTCATTTGCTGCTGAATCAGCTCCGACAGCTCGAGCGAAGTCATCTGCAACATCTCGATCCGCTGCCGCAGTTGCGGCGTCAATACGAGACGTTGGGAAAGACTGGTGGTTAACCTAACTGACATGCGTCAATCGTTTTCTATTTAGTTGCCGGGAAGATTTTCTTAGCGATTTTTTCGCTCGCAGGGATTATAACCTAAGCGGTATGGATGTGCATTGGCGATGTGCACTGGCGATTTACATTCGGAATTTCTCACCGAGATAGAGGCGACGTACTTCAGCATCTTCAGTCAAAGCGCGCGGCGCCCCGGACCGAAAAATCTTGCCTTCAGCCACGATGTAAGCGCGGTCTGTGACCCCGAGCGTTTCGCGGACGTTGTGATCGGTGATCAAAATGCCAATGCCGCGGCCGCGCAGATACAGGATCACGCTCTGAATATCATCAACCGCTTTGGGATCAATTCCGGCGAACGGTTCATCGAGCAGAATGAATTGGGGCTCGGTCGCCAACGCGCGCGCGATTTCGGTTCGCCGACGTTCGCCACCAGAAAGCGAGTCGCCCCGGGTGTTTCGGACGTGTTCAATGCCGAATTCCTGCAGCAATTCTTCGACGCGTTTTCGTTGCTCGCGCCGACGCATGCCCGTGGTCTCAAGCACCGCGAGAATATTCTCCGCCGCCGTCATCTTGCGAAAGATCGAAGGCTCCTGCGGCAGGTAGCCCAGACCCAGCCGCGCCCGCAAATACATCGGCAGCTTTGTTACGTCCTCACCGCTGAGGCGCACGCGGCCTGCTTCAGGCGTCTCCAAACCAATCATCATGTAGAAAGTCGTGGTCTTCCCCGCGCCATTCGCCCCCAACAAGCCGACAACCTCTCCAGGTTCGACGTGCAGAGTTACGTCATCCACGACGCGCCGCCGGCCGTATGACTTCCGCAAATTAGAAGCTGCCAGAGCGTTATTCGAAGCCGGCCTTGGCAAACTCGCATCATCAGTCTGAGTGGCCGTCTCGGGCACCGAAATGGTCTTCACCGCTTCCATATCGACAATTCATGTGGCACAGACTTCAGTCTGTGAATTGCTTAAAACGTACCCACAGACTGAAGTCTGTGCCACCCACTAATCTAACTGTTGCGCACCGCGGCCACAAACGCTTTCATTCGGGCCGCGTCTTTCTTGCCGGGAATTGACTCCAGCAAACTGCAAGCATCAACGGCGTAAGGCTTGACCTCGCGAATAGCGTCAGCGACGTTCTTCGCTGATAGGCCACCCGAAAGGTACAGCCGCGAGACGAGCCCTCGCGTCCGACGCGCTACTTCAAAATCGATTGTCTGCCCGGTGCCGCCACGAAGAGTGCGATGAAACGCATCGAGCATGATCGCATCGACAGGATATTTCTGAGAATCATTGGGATTGAATTCTTCACTGACTCGCAGAGCTTTGATGACTCTGAGGCCATCGCGCGTGTTTAGCTCTTCGCAGAACGACGGTGGCTCGTCACCATGCAATTGCACGACATCGATTCCCGTAACCATCGCGGTATCGATCACTGATTCGATCGTTTCGTTGACGAAGACACCGACAATCTCAACGGGACTGCCATCGCTTCTCAACTGATTGACCAACTCCAGCGCCGCGTCCGGCGTGATGTATCGCGGGCTGGGACGATAGAAGTTCACACCCAGCAGGTCAGCGCCGGCATCGACAGCCGCACGCGCATCGTTAAGGTTGGTGATTCCGCAAATCTTTACCTTGGTCATTGGCCGCGACAATCTGCCGTTTCAGTGCGTTGGGACAACTGGGCGATGACGGCGGCCGGATCGGGCGCTCGCATCAAAGTTTCACCGATTAAGAATCCGCGATACCCGGAAGTGAGCAAGCGACTAATATCGTCTCTCGTCTCGATGCCGCTCTCACTGATCAAAATTCTGTCAGGTGGAGCTGCGCGAGCCAACTCGATCGAGGTGTCCAGCGAGACCTCAAAAGTCGCCAGGTTTCGGTTATTCACACCAATCAGCCTGGCTCCGCAGTCCAGGGCGCGCTTTAACTCTTCGGACGTGTGCACCTCGACCAACGCATCCATCCCCAGGTCATCCTCCGCCAATTGCCGCAGCTCGTTCAGTTCGGCATCACTCAAGGCCGCCACGATCAGCAATAGCGCATCAGCTTCAGCCGCCGCCGCTTCGTAGACCTGAAACTTATCAACGATAAAGTCCTTCCGCAGGATCGGCAGTGAAGTAACTGAACGCACAGCCCGTAGATCATCGAGCGATCCATCGAAATAGTCCGGTTCGGTAAGAACGGAAATCGCAACCGCGCCGCCGCGTTCATATTGCTGAGCGATTGTGGCCGGGTCAGCGTCGGCCTTGATCGTACCTTTTGATGGCGACCGGCGCTTGAATTCGGCAATCACCTTAACACCATCACCGTTACTCAGGGCTTGAACCAACGAGTGATCGGGGCGCCCGGACCGGCCTTTATAAGCATCCAGCACGAAATCATCTGCGAAAGTCTTCGCCGCCCTAATTCGACGACGCCGTTTGTCAATGATTTCAGCGAGGCGGTTCATTGTTGAATTGCGGAAACGACGTTGGTCGTCTCTATCAGTTGCTCCAATTTTGCGAGCGCGTGCCCGCTATCGATGCTTTGCTCCGCCAAACGCACACCGACCTGAACGTCCTTCGCGACCCCTCCAACCACCAATGCCGCAGCCGCATTAACCACAACAAGGCTTCTCGCTTCGTCTTGCCGCTCGCCCGTTAGCACAGCTCGTACGATTCCTGCGCTGGTCGCGGCATCATCGCATCGGAAAGCATTAAGATCCATGCGCGCCATTCCGAAGTCGTCGGGCGCCAATTCAAACGGGCGAACTGTGCCAGACTCTGCTTCCGCGATCATCGTTCGATCGGCCAGCGTAATTTCATCCAGGCCGTCGGCGCCGTGGACGACCCAGGCGCGTTCGGTGCCAAGCATCGCCAGCGTTTTCGCCATCGGCTCGAGTAGTTCACGATTCCATACTCCGATTATTTGGCGCGGCGCGCCCGCTGGATTGGTGAGCGGGCCCAGGATATTGAACGTCGTGTGCACGCCAAGCTCACGCCGAATCGCGGCCACTCGAGCAGTCGCGCTGTGATAAAGCGGCGCGAACATAAAACAGATTCCGAACTCGTTTAGACATTTTTCGGAGACTAAATGGTCAGCAGACACGTTGACACCCAGGGCAGCAAGGACGTCGGCACTGCCGCAGCGACTGCTGGCCGCGCGGTTGCCGTGTTTGGCTACCGGCAAACCTGCCCCCGCGATCACGAATGCGGCCGCAGTGGAAACATTGAAGGTCTTTGCCGAACTCGATCCTGTGCCCGCCGTGTCGATGAATCGATCATGACGAGAGTTGATGCGCGTCGCGCGAGCGCGCATCCCTTCGGCCAATCCGGCAAGTTCCTCGACGGTTTCGCCTTTGCGTTTCAGCGCAATCAGCGTCGCCGCGATTTGCGCATCACTAGCCGCGCCACCCAACAACCATTCGAGTAGCTGCGCGGCTTCGGCGCGGGAAAGATCCTCGTTGCGCATAAAACGAGCGAGAAATGTTGGGGAACCGACAGGCATAAACGTTGGGTTGGTTAGAGCTTCAGGAAATTCGCGAGCAGCTTCTTTCCTGCGGTCGTCATGATTGATTCAGGATGAAACTGAACGCCTTCGATTTTCATGGTGCGATGACGCAAACCCATAATGATGCCATCGTGCGTGCGCGCTGAAACTTCCAGACAATCGGGCAACTCCTTTTCATCAACCACGAGCGAATGATAACGGCCGACGTCGATGTCCTGATCAAGACCTTCAAAAACTGTTCTGCCGTCATGATGTATCGTCGATGATTTCCCATGAAAGAGTTTCGGCGCGCGCACTACTCGACCACCAAAGGCTTGCCCGATCGATTGATGCCCGAGACAGACGCCGAGGATAGGATTTTCGTTTCCGAATCGCTCGATGACTTTCATCGAGATACCTGCATCGTTGGGAGTCCCCGGTCCGGGTGAAATAACGATTCGCTCGGGTCGCAATTCCGCCACGCCATCAATCCCAATTTCGTCGTTACGACGCACCTCGATTTCCTCACCCAGTTCACCCAGATACTGAACCAGGTTGTAAGTAAAGGAATCGTAGTTGTCGATGACCAGAAGCATAGAGCTAAGAGCAAAGTGTAAGTACTACTGTTTGCTCTTACCACTTTGCTCTTTGCCGCCCGGCTTCTCAGCCTGCTGCAAAATCATAACTGTATTGCCGCGTCGATTCTTCGCGGCCCATCCGCTGGCGGTGATGCCATCTTTATCTTTGAGCCGCAGGTCAGCACCTTTGTCCAGGAGCATCTGCACCGCCTTGTCTTTGCCGTACGAAGCCGCCCACATCAACGCAGTGCCGCCGAGTTTGTTCTTCACGTTCGGATCCGCGCCGGCGTCCAGCAACATTCCCAGGATCTGCAGATTCTCAAACCACGCGGCGCCATGAAGAGCTACGTCGCCATCATGATCCTGATGATTGAAATCAGATCCTCTCTTGATTAATGTCCGCACCGTGTCAGCGCGTTGATGCCACACCGCGATCATCAACGCAGTCATTCCTTCAGGGCTCTCGGCCTTCAGATCTATGTTCGGTTCGTTGATCAGCCGATCTACTACTGCGTTTCGATCGCTCGTCAAC
>JBIOZK010000110.1:0-28757 GCA_044870975.1 Pyrinomonadaceae bacterium | reverse complement strand
CCAGCGCCAACACGCACAAGAAGTAAGCGACCGTAACTAACTGAAGAGCGGGTATGTTGTAGAAGCCGCCGCTTATATACAGTGCGACACCAATAAGTACGGCGCTTAGTCCGAGACACAGCGCCGTAACTTGATAATCTCTGCCCGCGTTACCGTCCATCGGATGTCGGATACCCGCCTGCGGACCGCGAATGCTTACGGTCTCGGCGTGCTCGGCGGCGCGCCCGTTCGCGGGTTCTTACTGTTGAAGTCGCTAATGAAAGCTTGCGTCAAATCCACTGCCGGCGCCAGGGTCAGGATTGCCGGCAGAATTTTGCTCACATCGAAAGTCATCGTGACACCCCGCTGGGTCGCAAATTGATCCAGCGCCGCGCCAATTTGACGAGAGATGGGAGAAACCACCTGATCGTATCGCTTGCTCACGTCCTCATCCAATTTCGTTTTCTTCGCATTGTATTCGGCCTGCAGGGCCTGGCCTTGCTGTTGCTTCGCGTCCACCACCGGTTTATTGACGGACGAAGCTTTCATCAACGTCTCTATTTCCGTGGCCAGTGTCGTCAAGCGCTTTTCGAGATTTTGCAATTCGTCACTGCGTACTTTGAATTCATTGGCCACGCTGCGGGTGGCATCAACATAACGAAAGATGCCGTTCTTCTCGTCGCCGAACATGGACGTATCGATCACCGCGATTTTGCTTGGCGGGACTGGCATATTCGTCGGCGCCGGTGACGGCGTGGCTCGAGGTTGGGCCGCCGGAGTGGGCGTAGGTCGTGGCTGCGAGATAACCGGCGTCGGAGTAGGTCGCGCTACCTGCGCGCTCGCGGAGATGGCAACCACGCTCGTAAAAACAACGGCAGACAAAAGTAAATAGAATCTTTTCATATGTGCTCCTGTGCGATTGAAGTGCGGCACTGTTTAATTAGTGAAGAACCGATTTCCCAGATGATTGATGACTCTGCTCTGAGGAAAGATGTTCGCGAGTGAGCTTAATTGCCTCATATCACATTCGAATCGGTCAGGACGTCGTCACTGGCTCACCGTCGTAACTGCCGCCGGCTCTTCGATCAGCCGCTTAATCATCTTATTGAGCGCCGCGCCTTCAACGTCGCTGGAACCGATGCTGATGAAGCGCACTCTGCCATTGCGATCGATTAAGAACGTCGTCGGAATACTCGACACCGCGTAATTCAGATCGTTGTCATCCGTGTCCGAAATCGCAAACTCATAGGTCACGCCAAACTTCTTCTTAAAGTCGCGCAGGTAATCAAGCTCCTGTGGGCGCGTCAGTCGCTTCCCTTCCTGGTCACCCTGAAACTTCGTCAGCCCGACGACCACGAATCCCTTGTCCTTGTACTGCTGATAGAACTTTTCAAAGCGTGGCAGCGTCGCGCGACAGGGCCCACACCAGGTCGCCCAAAAATCGAGCAGCACCACACGGCCGCGCAACGCAACCAGTTTCGTCGGCCCTCCGTCGATCCATTCAACCGCCGTGAAGTCGGGCGGCGTTCCGCCAGTTGGCGTTAATTGCTCGACGCTTTTGAAGAAATCGACATTCGGATCAATTTGCAGCAGCCGCCGCAGCGCCAGCTTGTACAGGTTGCCTGAGGGCAGACTAATCGCCAGCCTTCTTAATTCCTGGACCGATGCAATGGCGTCGTCTCTCTTGTTCAGCTTTAACTGAATCTCGGAAAGCGACAGGACGGCGTCGTTCAGCATCGCGTCGCGCGCAAAGGTGCGCTTCTCTTTCGCGGCTGATTGCGCGGCCATCCAGAGCTGCTGCGCATGAGGCAATGCTTTGTCAAAATCCTTTGCGTTGAAATAGCTAACCGTCAGCCAGTTCTCCAATGTGTAGCGATCCTCGGCCGTCTGTGGCTGAGCCGCGGCATATTCTCGCAAGCGATTTTCGGCTTCGCTCAGAGCACCTTTCCTGGCGGCATTAATGACCACGATCGCCCGCGCGTTTTGGGCAGTTTCGCCGGACGCTTCGGGGTTCTCATTGAGAAACCGCTGCATGGTTTCGTAGGCGGCATCACGGTTAGTGGCGAGGTTGTAAAGCATGCCGAGGTAATAAACGTCGCCGCCGGTCAGCTTGCGCGCGGCAAGCGTCGCAGCGTACCTGCCCGCCAGCTCCCGCTGCTCTTTCTCAATCTTCTCCTTGAGCTGCTCGTCATACGGCATCTTCAGCTTTTCGAAGGCATCGAATTTCTTTCGCGCATAACCATTCGCGTCTTCGAATAGTTCGATGGCAGTCTTATTGCCCGCCATCTCGGTGGACTTTGTCGATGCCGAATCTTTGGCGCCGTTGGTTTGAGCCGGAATAATCGAGGCGAGCGCGCTAACGATGACTAGCGCAAGGAGCAGTCGAGGCAGTTTGATTTGACGAATATTCATCGAATGCTGAAAGACTCTGGGATGTTAGGGCACGCATCCAACCTGATCAACTATCCGACGGAACTGAGTTCATGAAAACGGCGGGGAGAGAACGGCGCCACGAGCGGCGACATCTCACCGGAGAGAACTGCGTCTGCAATCAGTTGCCCCGTAATCGGCGCCAGCAGAATGCCGTTGCGATAGTGACCGGTCGCATAGCAGAGGCCTTCGATTTCTGGCGAGGGTCCGAGGACCGGCATATCGTCCGCAGCTCGCGGACGCAAACCTGCCCATGAATCTACCAACCGCAGCGACGCTACGGCCGGTGCGATTTCCACAGCCATCTCCTTGATTGCGTCGATACCTTGTTCAGTGACGCGCTTGTCAAATCCGACGTGCTCGCTGGTCGAGCCGGCAATCAATCGCCCATCGCGCCGCGGAATCAAATAACCGCGGTAGCTGTAGATCACGTGACGCGCCAGGGTTTCAGTCTGAAAGCAAAGCATCTGGCCGCGGACCGGTTCAACTTCCACGGTTGAAGCAGGATCGATACCGGACGACCAGGCGCCTGCGGCAATCACCACACAATTGCCCGCGATAAATCCATTCGAGGTTACGACTCCCTGAACCTGATCATTCCCCACGCGAACTTCGCGTGCGTCACAATTGTTGATTAGCTGCACGTTGAGTTGACGATTGGCAGTAATCAAAGCCTCGACGAGCCGGCGATTCTCGACCTGAAAATCGTTTGGAAAACGAAGCGCGCAACGGACGCTGGCAGAGAGGCAGGGCTCAAGCGCCCGGGCTTGATCTCCAGTCAACCACTCGACATCCAGTCGTTCTTTCTGTTGCCACTCATAGCGCCGGTGAAATTCACGTTCCTCTTCGATTGAAAACGCGACGTACAGAGTGCCCGTAGTGTCGAGTTCAATATCGATTCCAGTTTCCGACAGCAATGCCTGCGCAAACGCTGGATAAAGGTCACGGCTCGCGTTCGCGAGACGAAAGAAGTCATCGGCCTTATCAGCTTCGACCTGCGGCGCCAGGATTCCGCCCGCGGCCCACGAGGCTTCGCGACCAAAGCCGTTCCGCTCCAACACGGACACGTTCCGCACGCCGCGCAGCGCCAGGCTACGCGCAATCGACAGACCGATGACGCCACCGCCGATAACGATCACATCCGCATTTCCACCCGCCTGGATTGATTGTTCGGGCATGAGGGTTTGACTACTGCCTACCGACTACTGTCTACTGATTTCTACGTTATGAAGCATCGTATCACACTGATTCCAGGCGACGGGATTGGGCCGGAAGTCGCCGCCGCGGTCGTCCGCATCATCGAAGCGTCGGGCGTTGAAATCGAATGGGAAGAGCACATCGCCGGCCAGGAGGCGCTCGATAAATTCGGCAAAACTCTGCCTGACGAATTAATCGAATCGATCCAGCGAAACAAGGTCGGACTCAAGGGTCCCATTACCACGCCGGTCGGTAAAGGCTTTACCTCGGTCAACGTGGGACTGCGAAAAGCGCTCGATCTTTACGCCAACCTGCGGCCGGTGCGCGCTCTGCCAAATGTACCCTGTCGCAACCCTGGCCTCGATTTAGTGGTCGTGCGCGAAAATACTGAGAGCCTTTATTCCGGCATCGAGCATGAAGTCGTTCCCGGCGTGGTTGAGAGTCTTAAGATCATTACTGAGAAAGCGTCTACGCGGATCGCGCGTTTCGCCTTTGCCTACGCGCGCAACGAAAAGCGAAAAAAGATCACCGCAATTCACAAAGCGAACATCATGAAGATGTCCGACGGCTTGTTTCTCAGATGCTTCGAAGAAGTCGGCAAGCTTTATCCGGAAGTCGAGCGCCAAAGCATGATTGTCGATAACACATCGATGCAGTTGGTCATGCGGCCGGAACAGTTCGACATCCTGCTCTGCGAAAATCTCTACGGCGATATCGTGTCTGATTTGTGTGCCGGATTGATTGGCGGGCTTGGTTTGGTGCCCGGGGCCAATATCGGTGAGAAAGGCGCCGTCTTTGAAGCCGTGCACGGCTCTGCGCCGGACATCGCCGGTAAGGGCATTGCCAATCCGACGGCGCTCTTGCAGTCGGCAATTCTAATGCTCACTCACATCGAAGAAAGACCAGCGGCGCAGAAGATGGAAACCGCATTGCTGAAGGTCTTCGAAGAAGGCAAAGTGCGCACGCGCGATATTGGCGGCACGTCGAGCACGAACGAGTTTGCCGATGCAATCATCGCCGCCATGCAGTAGCACGTTTGTCAAAACCGGAAGCCGACGCCGCTGGTAAACTGGAAGTGGCCTATGGTGGCCCCCGGAACTTTGATCGGAAACGGCTGAAAACCGCCGGTAGTCTGATTAAATTGGTAGCTGTTAAAGGTTCTGCTTCCTATTCGTTCGATCAGCAGACCCGCATCAACGCGAAGAAACAAGTTCTTCTTCACATAAACCTCCAACACGCCGCCAACATCCGTTGCAAAGTCTGTCCGGCTGCGGGTGACAAAAGTAAAAGGAAACTCATCCGCAGGTCCGGTTGGTATTCCCTTGCTGCTGCCAGTGGGAACCAGGTCGAATTCGGCCTGACTCAGGTTGATCACTCCGGGACGAACTTTCGCAAAAAGTCCGAACTTCTTGAACCGCTGGCCTACTTTTACGCCAAACATTCCTTGCGTGATGGTGCCGGTCACTTCGCCGCCGCAGAATCGACAACGACTCGGAGAGATTATGGCGGCGCCTTCGACGGCGATATGGCGGTTCAGATTGTAAGTGAGCCGGGCTCCGGCGCCAGGATGCGCATGGTCGCCGTTATCGGCGAAGATCATGCTGAAGTCGACTCCGACTTCAATCTTGGGAAGTTCCTCGGGCGGTTTGGTCTGCTGCGCATTCACGCGCTGAGAATAGATGGTCACGATTGCGATGAGTAGCGATAAAGCGATTCTGGTTTTCATGTAGTTTCTCCCTGCTGCAAGGCACACTAATCCCGGCACTCTGACACTCAGACTGCAAGCCAGAGCGCTACCTGAGCCCTCCCTCGCGGGAGGGCCAATGCACCGTTGTTGGTTGGCTAACTGTTAACGGCCGCGAATCGCGCTCATCGAATGGCGTGATTACTTTCGCGGCAACAAATTTTCCATGCGATCGGCCGCGCCGAACATTACCTTGACGGGCACGGCGTTCTTATCGATCTTGTTCGACGGTGGATCCAATCCTCCGTGTTGGGTCAGGACCTTGGGCGTCGATGGCCGCAGGATGGAATGGTACTTATCGTCCAGTTTTTCTATGGTTCCTTTCTCCTGCGGAGGTCGCGTCACGGAATCTCCGATCAGCGGCAAATATTTCGGGTCACTCAACACCCAGACGTTCCACGCGCCTTCTTCCCGGAGGATGGGCGCGCTGGAAAGCCATTCAAAGTGATCGCCGCGAATGGTGAATTCGATCTTGTTTCCGGAGATGGTCCCCACTTTCTCAAAAGCGTACTCCGGACGTGGAACCAGTGAGAAAATGAAGCGGCCGCGCTGCGGAACGAAAAGCCACAAAAGCGCGCCGGCGGAACCGGCCTTCGACTTGCCAGTCCCGACCAAGTCGTTGTTGACCATCAGGCTGTAGTCTTTCATTTCCATCGCCAACGCATCGACCGTGAGATCACGAGGACGCACCGGATTGTCTCCACCCAACGACCCCCGGTCGAAGCTGACTTTGACGACGTCCACGATCTTCACGCCGCTAGTCTTATTGATTAGCAAATCAAGCGAGAATTCAGCACCGTCATCGAGTACTTGCGCGTCGGTCGATTTCGGAAAAGTGGGGAACCCTGCCGCCGTCGATTCTTCCACGCGCAGACTACCCGCGAGTTCCGCGGAAAGCGGCCTGGCCGCGACCTTGAATGTTTTCGTCGCCGAATCACCGGCCACCAACAAGTCATATCCAAATACGAAGCGGCCTTCGCGATCGCGCAAAACCCGATGAACTATCTGATTGCGATCGGCCAACGCCTGGGCGCTAAGCGGCGGCGGCAGTTGTTGTAGCCGAATTGCCTGACGCAGCTCCATCCACTTCGTCTCGTTATTGAACGAGACGAATCCGCCGTCCGGCAACGAAACGACTACCTTGTTGGTTCCGGCGCCTTGCGCCCTGACCAGCGCGGCCGCCGAAACCAGCAACAAAGTCGTAATTAGAATCCTATTTCTCATCTCGATAGCTCGCCTTGATGATGGTCAGCTTTGGTTCATTCGCAGGCGTGAAGCCGGCCAGACCTTCAGCGACTTGATATGTCTGTTCGCGCTGAGGCGGTTTAATTCTCTGCGCCGACTGAGCAGATGGCATGCGCCGGTCGCGATACACCACTCGGGTGACGACTTTTTCCTGAATCACCGGAACTTCCACGGTCCGCGTCACCACTGGTTCCGGCCCGACTGACGGCGCCGCACGCAGCGCCCGTGCGCGCCACATGAAAGCGAATGCAAAGACGATGAACGCGAGCGTCGCCACTGCCAACGGAGCCGGAACCGGCACCGCCGCCGTGAGCAGCCGCCGCCAGCGCGACGAGGAAAGACGGGGCGAGGGTTTAATCGGCAATTCAGACCCGGTTTCCAGACGTTGTTGCAGACGCGCGTGGTATCCCGGCCAAAACTCTTCTCGCGGTTTCACCAACTGCGTCGCATCGTCGGTTGCCTGCAGCGTTCGGCTCAGGGACGCAAGTTCTTCGCGGCAATGGGGGCAACCGCTCGAATCGTCAGGTCCGGGAATCCAGCCACGAAAGGCGGCCTCAATTATTTCGTCTTTGGCATGCTTGCACTCGTGCATTTGGTTTGATTCCTTTCAGTACTGCCCCGCGGCACACGGCACCTGGTCGTCTGCTTCACTGCTGACCTGTAAGTGTGCGCGTAACTTTCCCAGCGCGCGCGCCACCGCTTTCTTCACAGTCCCCGTCGAACAACCAACGACGCTCGCGATTTCCTCATAACTCATGCCTTCCTGGTGTTTGAGCACGAAGATGAGCCTTTGCCTGGGCGTTAGCCGGCCGAGAGCGCCAAAAACCTGTTTCAGCAGCAGCCGCTCCTCAAAAGAATGCTCGACATTGGAATTTTGCAGCAGCGGCACACTCTCATCAGGTTGAGTGAATATCCCTCGCCAGCGCGCGAACGGTCCTCGTTCATGATTAAGAAAACAGTTGATGGTGATGCGGCGAATCCAGGTATAGAAACTCGATTCACCTTTAAACGAATTTATGGCGCGGAAGGCGCGCAGCCACGCTTCCTGCGAAAGATCTTCCGCATCCTGCCGGTCTTGCGCATAATGCAGGGCCAGCGAATAGATTCGTCGCTCATACCGCCGCGCCAGCTCAGCGAAAGCGTCAACGTCGGCAGACTGCGCGCGCGCGATAAGTTCTTGTTCGGAGTCAGGCATCGGCAACTGTCAGTGAAATCGGCGATTTCTCGCGTTACCAACCCAATAGACACGGAGTCTATGATTTAGTTGGCCGCCTTGCCAAATATTTTTCGATGGACCCTTCAATAAACCAACGCCGAGTAGTGCTGAGTTTCATGCTCGCGCTGGCGCTGGGAAGCGGCGGCGCCTGCCGTCGCAGTCCTGTCCGAACCGAAATCCGGCGGCCGACACCGCAGACCAACGGCCAAACCAACATCGCCGGTCGCGTCGTTCGCATTGCTGACGGAGACACCCTGACGGTGCTCGATGGGATGAACTCGCAACATCGAATTCGGCTGCAAGGCATTGACGCGCCTGAGTCGCACCAGGCATTCGGCGTCCAGGCCAAGAAGAGCCTGTCTGACCTCGTGTTCGACAAAGAAGTGACGGCTGTTTGCGATAAGACGGATCAGTACGGACGTCTGGTTTGCAAGATCATGCTTGCCGATAAGGACATCAACCTCGAGCAAATCAAAGCCGGCATGGCCTGGCATTACAAAGATTATCAGCGTGAGCAGTCTCCCGAAGACCGCGAACTATATGCGCGAGCCGAGAATGAGGCGCGTGCTGCCCGGCGCGGGTTGTGGCGTGATGCAAGTCCAACTGAGCCGAGCGAATTTCGGCGAGACGAGCGGAGAGAAAGAGAAGGCAAATGACTGCTAGCTAACGGCGCTTGCGGCTTTTCGGCTGGTCGTCCGCTGCCAGCCCCGACTTGACCTTCTTCGGCAATTTCTCAAAAACCAGGTCGTAAGCAGTCTTCAGCAGCGACTTCAATTCCTTTTCGCTCAGCGCATTGAATCGTTCCAGGGCCACCCAGTGATAGCGCGCAACATAGGGCGCGGGAACAATTCCGTTTCTCTCGGTCAACTCCGCGAATTTTTCCGGTGTTGCCTTAAACGACAGGCAGTGATCGGATGCCGGGTCGAGACCGATCACGGCAAACATCTTGCCGCCGATTTTGAAAACGAGGTCGGCGCCCCACTGCACATTTTCAGTGGCGTGCGGAAACGACAGGCAATAGGCGCGAACAGATTCGTTGTCCAACTTACATTCCCTCCAAAACCAGCAAAGCAGTTTGCCCTCCGCCGGCCGTCATATTCAAGAGCGACGACGACGATAAACGTATAAGAGCGCCCTCCGGCTCATTCGTGAACAGAAATGGATTGAAATCCACGTACATTTCCTGCATCCGCACGGCATCACCAAACGCGGGTATCGCCACTTTCTTCATCATCACTCGCTCTTGAACCACATATGGATGAGCCAGTGCGATCTGCAGGGCGCGTTCCCAATCGGGCGGCGGAGTTTCCCAACCGATGAAGACGCCGTGCCCACCGTAATCGTCATTCGGTTTCAGCACGAACCGGTCTCTCTCACGCTTTATGAAATCAATGAGGTCAACTTCGTTACCATCGACACGCCGCGTCCACGGAATGTGCGCGCGGATCACCGCGTTTTCCTCTTCATTGAAGAGCGTCGCGAATTGCGGATCGCTCATGATCGCAAACGTCGCCTTCTTGTGGGCGATTTTCGTTCTGAATGAATTGATCATGCACAGGCGGCCTTCGCAGTAAGCTCGCGCCAGCGGATGGCTTTCATCGCACCGCTCGAAAAACTCGTGAATGATGACGCGCTTATAAACTATGTCTATGCGAAAATCCCCCGCAAACAACTGCCCTTCGCAGTAAGACAACGTCGCCGGATCGGTAATTACAGTTTCATATCCTTCATCGGAGAAATACTTTTGCAGAACCCGAAATTCGCTTTCGGTGGCGACCCCGTTCCAATCGACTATAGCGATGTGCGGGTACGCTTCTGCACCACCCCACTCGCGATAGGCCGACAACAGCGCATGCAGCAAACGCCGGTGCGGAGCCGGCCGCCAGTGACTGTGGTCCACCAACAACTGCTGGAGATGATCCAAGCCGAACAGCACTCTTTCCAACTGCATCTGGTCGCCGACGCCGGCCGGCGTCTCGGCGTTATATTCGAAAAAGTGAAAACTCTCGTCCGAGACGTAGGCGTCGAGCCGGCTACTAATACAGAGCCGGCTGTAACCGGGATCGAGGCGGGCCATGCTTGTCTCTCGATCACTAAGCCAAAACAAGTCGAGCAAATTGTTATCCAACAACGCCCGGGCTACGAGCTTCTCGACGGCTTTAGCGATGATCGCGGCGGCCGACACAACGGCATCGTACTGAGAGCGGGCCATGATGTGCGGCCGAAGAAATGGACAGGTGGGGCGGTCGCCAAATAGCAAACCTAGTTCTTTTTGCGCGGCGACAAGCCGGTCGAAGACAGCCGGGGTGAGCGTCGCATCGTTGAGGATACGCTCATCCAGCTCGCGAATGATCAGGGGGAGCATGTTTTGTGATCGGTTGGCGACGGGCGATATTGGCGGAATCCCCGCTCTGATCAGACGCTTCCCGCCGAGGGCCTTGATCGCGCCCTGCCGCGCGGCCGCAGCGACGTAAATTAGTTTGCGCTACGGGTTTGATGTCCGTTGGCTGGCGCGCCGATTTCCCGCAGACGTTTGACCACCTGCTCGATCAGCCAATTCGGCGTGGAAGCTCCGGCGGTTACACCGACCCGCTGCGCGTGTTCCAAATCAGCGGGATTGATTTCATCCTGCGTTTCAATCAAGAAGCTCTTTGCGCATTGCTCCTGACAAACTGCGAGCAACTTGATGCTGTTCGACGAGTGCTTGCCGCCGATCACGTAAAAGACGTCAACCATACCGGCGAGCGCGCGCGCCGCGTCCTGACGATCGCGGGTCGCCGAACAGATGGTGTTGACGACCTGAGGTTCGGCGTCGGCGTTAGCCCTTACCGCTTCCGCAACTTCCAGGAACGTTTTTAGCTTGAGCGTGGTTTGGGAAACGACGAGCGGAGCGTGCAATTGAGGAAGTTGTGCGACCTCCTCAGCGTCGCGAACGACGAATGTATTATCGGGAGCATAACCAACGACGCCGATCATTTCCGGATGATCCGGATTGCCGGCAACCACCACGTGACGCCCTTCGGTGGCCGCGCGTTCGGCCAGCCGCTGCACCCGAGTTACAAACGGGCAAGTCGCATCGACGACCTGGGCCGCGCGCTTTTCCAATTCAGCTTGCACTTGGGGCGTAACGCCGTGAGCGCGAATGACGGCGATCTCATTTTTCGACACCTGCGATGGTTCCTGCACGGTGGCGACGCCTTCGCATTCGAGCCGTTGCATCTCCTGCGTGTTGTGAATCAGCGGCCCGAGAGTGCGCACCGGCGCTCCAACTCCCAGCGCGTCTTCAACCATTTCGACGGCGCGTTCAACGCCGAAGCAGAATCCATATTCGTTGGCGAGTAAGACTTCCATAATCGTTAACGGAATCTTAGCACAGCGGTTCAGGGCGTACGAGTGGGTGCTATCGGACTGGTTCGCGCAGCATGATTTCAGCTGTGCGGCTTGCCAGATTTGCGGCCGCCGGGTGTGTGGCTCGCAAGTTGGCGATTTGCAGCAGGGCCTCGCCGGTCCGCGATAGGAGACGCACCAGATCGCCTTCTTCGGCACGGGTTTCATGAACAAGTTTGGGCCACGCTACGCCGCTGGCCCATAACGCGGCAGCGGCGGCGGCAGAAAAATTTATCTCCTCGACCGCTTCAATTCCGTGGTTCCATTCTTCATTGGCTACTTCGAACGAGATCTCTTCGAATTGAGTCAGGAGCGTCACCACCGCATCGTCCAGTTCCAGTTCGCCATAGTCGCGGTCCTCGTCGGCGGCGAGCGCGGCGACCAGGGCCGCAACCTGGACCTCGGTCAATGACGCAAACAGGTTCCGCTGTAGCGCCTCGCCAATCAGCAGTGGCCGATCGACGCGCAGATCCGCGAGCCATTTCCCGCGATCAGTGATTCGCTCAGCGGGAAAATCAAGATAGCCGTAATGATGCAGGACCCGCGCGCAACGCTCGAATGGTTCCCAGATTTCCTCGCGTAACCGATCGATTTGCCGCGCCGCGCGGGTGATCGCCGCGGCATCGTTCTGCAGCGACCATACCAGCTCCTTTGCTGATTGATCGCCCCCGGTGCACGAATCGATCAGATCACTGATCAGCCTGAGCACGTCCTCCTCGCCGGCTTGTTCGTCACGAAGACGCGGCTCAGGCAAAGCCAACTGCTCGCGATGGCGATGCACTTCGTCGAAACCTTCTTCGAACATGTCCGGTTTCGTCGAGAACGTAGGCGAAAACACGCGGCCGATTCGCTGTAATGGAAACGAAGCCGTGCGGCCGTCTTCCTTTATGGCCGTGACGCCGTCGCGCCCGCGGGCGGTCACCAGCGCCAGCCTGCGACCACTGCGACCCACAGCCACCACGCGACCGGGCGTCACAACTTTGTTCAGCCAACGCTGGCGCAGTTCGCGACGCGTCTGCGGCGCACCTTCGAGCAAGCGCGTACGCGCGCTCGCGAGGCGTTCAACCCCCAGCACCGATGAGATCGACAGACTGAGCGACGACTGAGAAAGCTGATCTTGAATTATTCGCTCGTGTTGTTGCCGTCGCTCTTCCAAATCGTGAATGCGCGGTAACAAATCTCGATAAGCGAAACTTCGCTCGGCGATCGACCGCACCTGCGCGAAGTTCCCAAACGCATCCAGCAGGTTGAGTAGCGACGTGTAAGTTGCGCGAAATTGGCTTTCGAGATCATCGGGCGGAGCAGCGAGCAATTCGGAAATTTTCTGAGGATTTTGATGCGGACCCGGAGCCGCAACGATGAAGCCGACACGATCCTTGCCGCGACGACCGGCGCGTCCGGTCATCTGCTGCAACTCAGACGCAGTCAGCGACTGCCAGCCATGTCCAGTGCGCCGATCGGCGACCGTGACCACGACTGTGCGGGCGGGAAAATCTACGCCCGCGGCAACTGTCGCGGTAGCGAAGATCGCGTCAAGCAATCCCGCGCTCATCATTTTTTCGATTACCAGTTTCCAGCCGGGCAGATGTCCGGCGTGATGGGAAGCGATGCCGCCCCGGACGATCGTATCCCAATGCCGGTGCCGGCGAATCTCGGGATGTTGTTCGATGAAGCTGCGCATGAAGTCGCGCCGCGTCTCCTGCCGTTCGTCTTTTGCCGTGCGCCGATGGAGCGCGGCTTCGGTCGCAGCTTCGTCGCATCGCCGCCGCGTCGGCAGAAACACGATCGCGGGCAGCAAGTTGTAAGAGCTCAGCGCCGCCAAAAGAGTCCCCGGCGGCATTTCCGGCATGCGTAATCTCATCTTCGGAGCGCAGGCATCCTTGCCTGCGGGTCACCGGCATCCCTGCCGGTGATTCTTCCAAATCAAGTGCGAGCAAGGATGCTCGCGAACCGCCGACAAGGATGTCGGCGATCCTATCGTCGATAACTTCTCCGCGGTCTCCGCGATTGCTCCCGCTGCTCCATTAACGAGGCAATCTCGCGATTCATTCTTCCATTTGCCAGCAGAGGCACCAGTCGCTTGTCCGGCATCAAAAACGCTGACCGCAGCGGCACCGGTCGATCGCCGGGCCGGGTAATCACGCTACAGCGAACGCCGCGCAGCTCTTCGATCCATTTCGCAAAGTCGACGGCATTGCCGACAGTGGCCGAAAGGAGCAGCATGCGAATCCGCGGGGGCGTCAGAATGATCGCTTCTTCCCACACGTGACCACGATCCTCATCAGCGAGATAATGGGCTTCATCAAAGACCACCAGGTCGGTGCGTACGTCTTCGCCGCCCCGAAGCGAATCGAACAACTGGTTGCGATAGATCTCCGTCGTACCGACAATCAGCGGCGCGTCCGAATTCTCTTTGCGATCGCCCGTGAGTATGCCCACCCGGCCAGCACCGAACTCTTCGCTAAACTCCGCGTACTTGGAATTCGTCAGGGCCTTGAGCGGCGTCGTGTACCACGCGCGCTTCCCTAATTCGAGCAAGCGGCGAATCTCTTCGCGCGCGATCCAGGTCTTGCCGCTGCCGGTCGGCGCTGTCACCAGCACGTCCTCAGATTCCAGCGCAGCCAGCGCTTCGAGCTGGAACGGATCGGGTTGAAACGGCGCGGGCTTTGGGGTGCCGATGCCGGACAGCAGATTCCGCAATTCGCGATTGTAAGAGCCAGAGTCAGGCTGGTAACTACGACTCTGCTCGTCCCGCTCAGCGCCGTCCTCCTGGCTATGCTTCCGTCGCCCCCCACCGCCCGCGTGATGCCCTTCCCGGGCCCGGTCCGATCGCCGCATGGCAGCATTGTAGGTCAAGCGCTGCTAACGCACACGCCCGACCGACCGTCACTCATAATGATTATTTGGTGTTTTAGTGACGTGGTTGCGACGAAACTTTGGCTGACTTACTATCGTTTGGCGCATTGCTCACGCGCGCCGCGCCAACTTTCGAAGTCTCGTTGGCGTCAAAGTGAGCGTCGATACTGGCAAATCAGATGTTTAATTTTGCGGACACCGACGGGTTATTCGATCATTTCGAAGTAAACCGTGAATCATTCTGGCGGAAAATGACCTGGCTAATAGCCGGCTCAGGCGCGTGGCACCTTGTGCTGGTCGCGTTGATTCTGCTGATCCCGCCGGTGCGTGACGCTTTCAGCATCACTGCCATGTTTCGCGACGTGGGCTTTGTCGATAAGCCGTACGAGCACACGGACATCGAAGACGCGACCTTCATCGATTTCAGCAACCAGAAGTTTCATTATCCGGAAGGCTATTGGCTGATGGACCAGGAGGGCATGCCGCCGCTGCCTGCGTTTAATTCGGCGCCCTTCACGCCTACAACTTTTTCGGCCGCACCGACACCTCTCGCTTCACCATCACCGTCCGTCACGCCGACGCCGACACCCGACCCCTTTCAGGCCATTGCCGGCAACACCGGCACGGGCAAGACCGGCAAGAACGCTGATGCGAAACCAAGTCCGAAGGCCAGTCCCGAAGATAAGGCCGTCGAACAGGCGCAAAAGGAATTAGAGGCCGCGTCGAAAAAGACGGGAATTGAATTGCCCGAAGAGGGTGAGATTAATAAAGCTCCATTCAAGGGACTCGCGCTGTACGCGACCGATTTGCGCGACGCGAAGAAACTCGATTTTGATAAATCATTCGAGGTCTCAATCGAAGCGACCTTAGACAAAGACGGCAAACTCGTGAAGCCCGTCGTCGCCAACAAATCCGGCGACGAGGTTCTCGTCGACCTCGGGAAGGAGTTGGTGTCGGCGATGAACGATAGCGGTGTGCTTTTCTATCTAAAAAAGATTAACGAAGACAAGCCCGGCGCTAAAGTCACGTTTACCATCAAACAGGATGGCAAGGATGTCTCAGCGACGGTTGAGACCGAACTGAGTTCGGCCGACAGCGCCAACAAACTATCGCGCGGGTTTGGGTTGATGCTTTTGGCGGGCGCGGCTTCGCGTAAAGGACACGACGAAGAACTCCTGCTAAAGAATACGAAAGTCTCCGCGGAAGGCAACAAACTCACTTTCAAACTTGCGATGCAACATGCCGAAGTCGTCGATATCGTGCAGAGAGGATTGGAACCTTCTTCGCCGACGCCCACGCCAATCAACTGATGTTGTTGTAGTTACAAGCATGAGAGCTGCCGCGCTCGTTATCCTGTTGTTGGTCTCGGCTGGCTGTGCCAAACAGCCCGCGCCGCCGCCGAATGCGGCTAACACCTCAACGCCGGAAACGGCTGCTCCCGTAATCAAGCTCACCAGCGCTGCTTTCAAGGAGGGAGAACCCATTCGCCGTCAGTACACTTGCGATGGGGTGAACGTGTCGCCGCCGTTGGAGTGGTCCGGCGTGCCGAAGACGGCGCAAACGCTCGCGATCATTGCTGACGATCCTGACGCGCCCGCGGGAACCTGGGTGCATTGGGTCCTCTACAATTTGCCAGCCGACAATATCGGAATAGTCGAAAACCTGCCTCAGGACGGCAGTCTCAAGGCTGGCGGCTTTCAAGGCAAGAACGATTTTGAAAAGACTGGATATGGCGGCCCCTGCCCGCCGTCAGGAACTCATCGATACTTCTTCAAGATTTATGCGCTTGATGCAGAGCTGCCGTTGAAAGCGGGTGCGACGAAAGCTGACGTTGAGAAAGCGATGGCCGGCCACGTCCTCTTGCAAGGACAATTGATGGGAACTTATCGAAAGTAGGAACAGCGGAGCGCACGCATCCTTGCGTGCGGTTCGCCGGCATCCTGCCGGCCTTCAATCAAGCAACGGCGAGCAAGGATGCTCGCGACCCGCAGGCAGGGATGCCTGCGCTCCTACGGAATCACCCCAACTGGAACCTGCCACGGAAGTATTTCAATCTTCAGCCGATCGATCTTGATCATCGGATCGGTCGCGGCCAAATCCTGCGCTTCCTTCAACGACTCAACCCGAAAGACAAATACCCCGCGCAAGTCCCCGTCATCTCCGAAAGGCCCAGCCATCACCAACTTCTTGGTCTCGGCGAGTCGCATGATGTTGGCGAGATGTGCCTTCTGTAACTCCACCGCCTCAGGTGTCTTGTCGTCACCTTCTTTGCGATTCGGGCCCTTCTTCAGGAATCCAAAATAAACAGTGGTCCACTGCAACGGCGCACTCGCCTTTCGGAAGATGTCTTCGGAGAACCATGGGTGGATCTCAGGAACCAACAACTCAGCTTTTACGGCCGGATCGGTATCCAGCATGGTCTTCGCTTCTGCTGCGGAGGCAGCGCGCAGAATGAAGATCCCACCCGGATCAGGATCGGGAGCAAACGATCCAGCAACTACCGCCTTCCCGGACTGAAGCATAGCGATCACGTTTCGTAAGTGTTGATGAAGAATTGGGCCCTTTTCGGCATCGCCAGTCCCATCCCACTTCGGGCCTTTCTTCATGATCGCCATCTGAAACTGCACCATCTTGTTCCCCTGGGCCAAGACGAAGCCAGATCCGATCAAAACGATGGCGGCGGCTAAGAATATTCTGATTTTCATCAATCGCTCCTGGAGGTTCGGTCGCTCACGGTGAACCTATCACAGCCGTTCAATCCAAAGATGTAAAGAGTTGTTAATTGACCTTCGCCGTCTTCACGCAGGTGACGGGCGGCAGGCCTTCACGAATCACATTCCACGAATCGCCACCGTCTGATGACCCAAACAATTTGCCGTTGCGCGTGCCAAAGTAAAGTCCAGTCGGGTCATTTCGATCGGCCTTCATGTTGTCGCGCAGAATCGTCTCCAACGCGTCTTCCTGCGGCAACCCGTTGGTCAAAGGTTGCCAGGACTCGCCGCCATCCGTCGTGCGATAAACGCGCAGCTTTGCTTCAGGGGTGCAACGAAATTCGTCAGACTCGATGGGAATGATGTAAACGGTATTCGGATCATTCGGATCCATCTCCATGGCAAAACCGAAATCCGAAGGCAGGCCTTTGCCGATATCCTGCCAGGAATCACCAGCATCCTCACTGCGATACACACCCCAATGATGTTGCAGGAACATGCGTTCGGGTTTCGACGGGTGACTCACAACCTTGTGCACGCATTGTCCCCATTCTGGATATTGCTGGCCGGGCGGCATGAAGCGCGCGCAGATTCCCTTATTTCGCGGCTCCCAGGTTTTTCCGCCGTCTTCCGTGCGATAGACGCCGCCGGTCGAGATCGCAATCCACATCCGATCTTTGTTGGTGGGATCCGGCAGAATCGTATGCAGGCACAGACCGCCGCCGCCGGGCATCCACTGCGTGCGATGCGGATGATCGAACAGGCCGCGCTCGAGCAACCAGGTCTGGCCGGCGTCAGTTGATTTGAAGAGCGCCGCCGGCTCGACGCCACAGTAAAGCGTGGCCGCGTCGTGCGGATAGTTCACGATTTGCCAAATTTGTTTGAGCGAGACGTCTGAGCCTGCGGGAAACTTGATGTTATAACTCTCCGGATCGCTCCACGTCTTGCCAAAGTCATTTGAAGAACTGAGAAACGATCCCCAGTAGGAACTGTTCACCGCGGCCCAAAGTTTCTGCCGGCCGTTCCGGCCATCGTAGTCAAAAGCATAGACGCTGCGGCCCGGAAAATATGGCCCGGCTTCTTCCCAATTCGCGCGCTTCGCATCAGCACGAAAAACAAAACCACCCTTCATGGTTCCGACCAGCAGCAGGTTGTCTCCGGACTTAACATCAATTTGAGTTGGCTTGGGCATCAGTGAAACTCACCTCTCAAGATTTGCTTCTGCAACGGGGTTGGATTATACAGCGAGTGCGCGCCTGACTGAATCATGTTTACCTTTACTCGACTATACTCGGACGCTTTCGGCGAATCGCATTTCGACGACGTCGAAACTCATTTCGAATCGGTTGATTACACGCCTTCAGCACCGCCGTTGAATCTGTCGGATATTACGGACGCAACCAGCGTTAGGTTTATGGAAGCGCCGGCAGGTTGGACGAGCGACTGGCATACCTCATCGGCGCGGACGCTGTTTATTTGCCTGAGCGGCGAGTGGGAAGTCACCGTGTCCGACGGCGAATCGCGCCGGTTCGCCATCGGCAGCGTGATCCTGGTGGAAAACACCAGCGGCGTCGGTCACTCATCGCGCATCACCAGCGTCGACGGCTCGCTCGCGGCGATGATTCAGGTTGAGTGATGGGTGACGGGTGACGGGTGACGGGTGACGGGTGGCGAGAAATAAGCTACGTATTCATTGAAGCCTCATTTTTCATTAACGGTTGCCTGCACTTATTCCTAACCCGAGGAAGGGTAATCATAACTACCGCACAGGCGTTCCGACTTATTACTCGTCACTGGTCACTCGTCACTGCTTTTATTGCGCTGGCAGCAGCTTCGTGCTAAAAGATGCTCCCGCAGGCCATCCACTTTCTCGGAGGACAATCCATGTCGTCGCACCGCACGCCAGCGAACAAGTTCGTTCGCCGCTTACCAATTCTTCTGATCGCGTTTATCGCCATCGCAGTCGTCGGCTTGAGATCAATTCACCAGACCGCGCAGGCAAACGGCGCTAACGGCACCAGGATGCTGCGCACGCCGACGGTGAGCGCGACGCAGATTGCCTTCGCGTACGCGCAGAACATCTGGACGGTGCCGCGCGCCGGCGGTTCGGCGCGACGTATCACCAGTTTTCAGGGCCAGACGTCGAACCCGCATTTTTCGCCTGACGGAAAATT
The DNA here is from genome assembly GCA_044870975.1 of Pyrinomonadaceae bacterium. GTDB lineage: Bacteria > Acidobacteriota > Blastocatellia > Pyrinomonadales > Pyrinomonadaceae > UBA11740. The sequence continues at coordinate 9,818 of JBIOZK010000110.1, read as the reverse complement.
GATTGCTTTCAGCGGCGAGTATGCCGGCAATCTTGACGTCTACGTGGTGTCCGCCGAAGGTGGCGAGCCGAAGCGTCTGACGTGGCATCCGGGCGGCGACTCGGCGCAGGGATGGACGCCGGATGGCAAGTCGATCATGTTCTCGTCCACCCGCGCGACCTGGTCGCCCAGCGGCGCGCCGCGATTTTGGACCGTGCCGGTCGAAGGCGGCGTCGAAGAACCGATGGCCATACCGCGCGGCTTCCAGGGAAAGATTTCGGCCGACGGATCGCATATCGCCTATCGCATGAACAACTCCTGGGACGACGAGCGGCGGAACTATCGCGGCGGTCAGAACCGGCCCATTTGGATTGTCGATCTAAAAAGCTACGACCTCGTCTCGCCGCCCTGGACTGATTCGAAGGACATCGATCCGGTCTGGTCCGGCGATTCAGTCTTCTTCATTTCTGATCGTGATGGCGTAGAGAACGTCTGGAGCTACGACACTAAATCGAAGAAGCTCGCGCAGATGACCAAGTTCACCGACTATGACGTAAAGACAATTGATTCCGGAGCCGGGACCATCGTCTTCGAGCAAGCGGGTTACATTCACGAACTTGATCCCCGGACCGGCAAGGAACATGCCTTGAACATTACGGCCGTCGGCGACTTTCCCTGGATGATGCCGCGCTGGGAGGATGTCGGCAATCGCATGTCGAACCTGGCGCTGTCGCCGACTGGCAGGCGCGTCGTCGTCGAAGCTCGCGGCGAAATATTTACGATCCCGGCTGAGAAAGGTGACGTACGGAATCTGACGAATTCCAGCTCTTCAGCCGAACGCGATCCGGCCTGGTCTCCTGACGGCAAATGGATTTCCTATTTCAGCGATCGCTCAGGTGAATATCGCCTGTATATCGAAGCGCAGGATGGTTTGACGCCGCCGCGCGAGATCACGCTCGACAAGCCGACGCATTACTACACGCCTTCGTGGTCTCCTGATTCAAAGAAGCTTCTGTTCACGGACACGGGCCTGCACGTGTGGGTGCTCGACGTCGCCACCGGCAAAGCGAAGGTGGTCGGGAATGACCCGTGGATGGTGCCGCAGCGCACCTTGAATCCAGTCTGGAGTCCCGATTCGAAATGGGTCGCTTATTCAAGCCGTCTGCGTTCGCTCTATCACGCCATATTTATCAGCAACGCGGAAACCGGAGAGACCAAGCAAGTCACTGATGGACTTGCCGATGCCGTGTGGCCGGCATTCGACGCCAATGGCAAGTATTTGTGGTTCCTCGCCTCGACTGATTTTGGTTTGCGGTCGCAATGGCTGGATATGACCTCGTACGATCACAACGAGACTTTTGGTTTATATCTGACGGTCTTGAAAAAAGGCGACTCGAGTCCGCTGCTGCCTGAAAGCGACGAAGATCGCGGTGTCGGCACGGGACGGCGCACGGTCCCCGGCCAGTGCGTTGGCGATACGCCGGCAGGTGGCGGCGGTGGCGGCGCGGCCGACCCGACTGCCGCGGCAGATCAACCGCAGGGCCAGCGCGGTCCGCGTCAACCTGTGACCGTGCAAGTCGATTTTGACGGCTTATCGAAGCGCATCATTGCGGTGCCCGGAGTTCCGGAGCGCCAATACTCGGCCCTGCGTTCGGGCGCAGATGGAATCGTCTATTACTTGCAAGCCGCGCCCGCTGGTGGCGGCGGCGGCGGCGGCGGTGCCGGCGGCGGCAGCGAGCTAATGCGCTATCGGCTATGCGATCGACGCGCCGCGACCTTTGTCAACGGCGTGGCTGATTACGATGTGAGCGCGGACGGTCGCAAGCTCGTCTATCGCGCCGGCGGCGGTGGCGGTCAGGGTGGACCGGGTGGCGGCGGCGCAGGTCGCGCCCCCATTCCGAATTTGTTTATCGTCGACGCCGATCGAAACCCGCCGCAGCCAAACAGCGGTCGGGTCAACTTCACGCTCCGCACCTACCTCGAACCCAAAGAAGAATTCAAACAGATCTTCAACGAGATGTGGCGCAACCAGCGCGACTATCTCTACGTGCCAAATATGCACGGCACCGACTGGAGCAAAGACAAAGAGATGTACAGCGCGATGCTCCCTTACGTCATGCACCGGGCCGATTTGAATTACCTGATGGACATGATGGGTGCGGAGATTTCCATCGGCCACTCGTACGTGCGCGGCGGTGACATGCCCGATGTGCCGAATTCACCGGGCGGATTGTTGGGCGCGGACTTCGCGATCGAGAACGGCCGCTACAAAGTCACGCGCATCTACGACAACGAAAACTGGAATCCTGATTTGCGTTCGCCACTTGCGACACCGGGTTCAACCGTGAATGTCGGTGAATATGTTCTCGCAATTAACGGCGTCGAACTAAGGGCGCCCGACAATATCTATCGATTGCTTGACGGCACGGCGAACAGACAAACGTCGCTGACCGTGAATGACAAGCCGACGATGGATGGCGCGCGTCACGTGGTTGTCATTCCCGTCGCGAACGAACAAGCGTTACGCACGCGCGCCTGGGTTGAATCGAACCGCCGGCTGGTCGAACAACTCTCGAACGGCCAACTGGCTTATGTGTATATCCCTAATACCGGCCAGCCGGGATACACGAGCTTCAATCGTTATTACTTCTCGCAACAGGACAAGAAAGGCGCGGTCATCGACGAACGCTTCAACGGCGGGGGTTCGGCAGCCGACTACATTATCGACGTGTTGCAGCGAGATTTTGACGGCTACTTCAACAACGTCGCCGGTGATCGTTATCCGTTCACTAGTCCGTCAGCCGGCATCTGGGGACCGAAGGTCATGATCATTAATGAGATGGCCGGTTCCGGCGGCGACCTGATGCCTTATATGTTTCACTATCGAAAGATTGGCTTGCTCGTCGGCAAGCGCACCTGGGGTGGATTGGTTCACACCGCCGATACGCCACCTTTCGTCGATGGGGGATCGGCCATTGCACCGCGTGGCGGGTTCTTCGCCCGCGACAATCGCTGGGCGGTTGAGAACGAGGGTGTGCCGCCCGACATCGACGTCGAGAATTGGCCTAAAGACGTAATCGCCGGTCACGATCCGCAACTCGAACGGGCCGTGCAGGAAGCAATGCGCATGATGAAAGAAAAGCCAGTGGATCGGGCGACAAAGGAACCGACGTTGCCGACCTGGGGCGTTCGCAAGAAAGGATGACGCAAAGAATGCCCGAGCTGGCGCCTGCAACCTGAACGAAAGGCTCGTAGGCACTCGTGAGGCACCGGTTCCAATTTGCAAAAAATGATGGCGGCCGTCGCCCGTAGTTTCATCCCGGCGCGCTCGCTCCAGCGTTCTGATTTGCAATTGACTTTTCGCTTTTAGTGAATAGAATTCCGCACCCAGGGTCGGAATCCACCGACAAAGGAGGCCCCGTGCATTTCCCATTGAAAACACGATCGCTACGATGGTTCTTGTTAGTATTGGCTCTGACGATTACCACTGAGGGGGGCGCTTCGGCCCCGGCACTACCAAACCCGGTTATCTACCTCACGGCCACGGAAATCGTCCAACAGAGCGGCAAAACCTTCATTCGTTACAATTACGACGTCTTCAACAAAGCTGAGTATCCCGCGGAAATGTTTGCCGAGGCCCCGAATCTTCCTCCCTGTGGCACAAACAAAAAGGCATCGCGCACGTGGGTCGACGTATACGACCAGAGCGGCAAGAGGCTCTACGGATTTTGTGCGCTTACGAAACCACAGGATATGAATCAGATCTACTTTTCGTTGGAAGAGGGTGTGGTTCCACCCAGTTGGATCTACATTGAGATGACGGATCGTCAGACCAACACAAAATACAAATCAAATCTGGCCGAGACCTCAAACTGAGCCGGAGTCGTTTGTCGTTTGCATTGCTAGTCTGATGAAGTCGGAGCTACGAATCGCTACCCTGGCTCTCGTACTGGCCGGACTGGTAGTCGCCTTAATTCTTCCCACGCGCGCCGCAAGCCTACGAGTTTCGCACCATCTTTGGCGGCTTTGCCGGCGAACTGCTCGAGAATTATTAGCGGCCTGCAACCCACACCGCAAAAATCAACATCAGAAAACTTCCCGACCAAAAATCGCCGGAGTAATTTAATATGAGTTCTAAAGCAGTAGTTGTCTTATTTGTCATTATGACGATGGGTTTGGTTACGCTTAACAATCTGCCGACGCCGGCAGGCGCGGCGGCCGATGCGGCGAACCCGTTTTTGACGGAGAGCACGCTGCCCTTTCACGCGCCGCCCTTCGACAAGATTAAGGAGACTGATTATCAACCCGCGATCGAAGCAGGCATGAAAGATCAGTTGGCCGAGATCGAAAAAATAGCCGACAACCAGGAACCACCCAGCTTCGCAAACACGCTGGAAGCGATGGAACGTTCCGGCGCGTTGCTGACGCGAGTCACCAAAGTTTTCTACAATCTGACGACTGCAAACACTTCCGACACGCTTCAGAAAATAAAGTCTGAAGAAGCGCCGAAACTGGCGGCCCACTCCGACGCCATCTTCTTGAATCCGAAATTGTTTGCTCGCGTGAAGTCGCTTTATGACCAGCGCGCTGCGCTGAAGCTTGCCCCGGAAGCGCGTTACCTGGTTGAGCGTTACTACAAGGCTTTCGTGCGCGCCGGTGCGCTGCTTTCCGAAGCTGACAAGGAAACTTTGAGGGGCCTGAATCAGGAAGAAGCCAAGCTAACGACGAAATTCGAAGATGACGTACTGGCCGAGACCAACAGCGGCGCACTGGTAATCGACAACAAAGCCGAACTCGATGGATTGCCCGAGAACGACATTGCCGCCGCGGCCGAACTTGCGAAAGAGAAAAAGCTGGATGGCAAATGGGTCATCGCTTTGCAGAACACGACGCAGCAGCCGGCGCTGACGTATCTCAGGAACCGCGCCGTACGCGAGCGTCTCTTCAATGCATCGGTCAACCGCGGCAACGATGGCGGCGAGAATGATACGAAATCGATTGTCGTGCGGCTGGCGCAGTTGCGGGCCCAGCGCGCCAGGCTGCTCGGCTATCCGGATCATGCAACCTTCATCCTCGACGACCAGATGGCCAAGACGCCGCAGTCGGCAGACAAACTCTTGACCGGAATTGTGCCTGCCGCCGCGGCTAAGGCTCGTGATGAAGCCGCGCGGATGCAGAAGCTGATCGATTCAGAAAAAGGCGGCTTCAAACTCGGGCCGCACGACTGGCAGTACTACGCTGAGAAGGTGCGCAAAGCCGAATATGATCTGGATGAGTCGCAGATCAAGCCTTATTTCGAACTTGAACACGTGCTGCAGGACGGCGTTTTCTTCGCCGCAAATAAGCTCTATGGAATTACCTTCAAGGAGCGCAAAGACCTGCCGGTTTACCACCCCGATGTGCGCGTGTTTGAAGTTTTCGATGCCGACGGGAAATCGCTGGCGCTTTTCTACGCAGATTACTTCCAGCGCTCGAACAAAGACGGGGGCGCGTGGCAGGACAGCTTTGTCGATCAGAGCGCTCTGCTCAACACCAGGCCGGTGGTCATCAACGTCTGCAATTTCACCAAGCCCAGTGCCGGCCAGCCCGCGCTGCTCAGCTTCGACGACGTGACGACGATGTTCCACGAATTCGGTCACGCGCTGCACGCAATGTTCTCGAACATTCGTTACCCAATGCTTGGCAGCGTGCCGCGTGATTTCGTCGAGTTTCCTTCTCAATTCAACGAGCACTGGGCCACGGACGCAACCGTGTTCGCGAATTATGCGAAGCATTATCAAACCGGCAAGCCCATGCCGCAGGAACTGGTCAGTAAGATCAAGCGTTCGCGCACCTTCAATCAGGGCTACGCGACGACCGAATACCTGGCCGCGGCCCTGCTCGACATGGCCTGGCATTCGTTGCCGCCGACCACGCCGCCACAGGACGCCAACAAATTCGAAGCTGAAGCATTAAAGCGTTTCCAAATCGACCTGCCGCAGGTGCCGCCGCGTTATCACACGACGTACTTCGCGCACATTTGGGACGGCGGATATTCCGCCGGCTACTACGCCTATCTTTGGAGCGAGGTACTCGATGACGACGCGTTCTACTGGTTCAAAGAACATGGCGGATTGACGCGCGCGAACGGCCAGCGCTTCCGCGATCTGGTTCTGTCAAAAGGCGGCACGCAGGATGTGGCCACCACCTTCCGCAACTTCCGCGGCCGCGATCCGATTGTCGAGCCGCTGCTTGAAGAGCGGGGACTAAAAGGCGCAACTAAGAAGTAATACAAGTTGTAATCGACAACCTCGTTAATTGTGATAGGCTTGTCATCATGGAGACGACGCAAGTCAAAACTGAGATCGTTCGAGTAATTCAAGATCTGCCCGAGGACGCTACCGTCGAAGATGCCATGGAGCGTCTTTACGTCCTATCGAAAATCGAACGGGGACTCGAGCAGGCTGACGGACGAACGATCTCACACGAGGAAGTCAAAGCCCGATTCCTAAAGTGATCAGGATTCGTTGGACACCTCAAGCAGCCGACGATCTTCAAGCGATATACGATTTCATCGCCCGAGACTCGCCGCACTACGCGCAATTAACAGTTGAGGGGCTTCTCGCGGCTATAGATCATCTGGAACAGTTTCCGCTTCTGGGGCGACACGTACCGGAAACTAACCGCGACGATCTGCGTGAATTGATAAAGCGACCTTACCGAATTATTTATCGCAAAGATGAAGTAATTACAATTCTAACTATCTTACACGGTGCCCGTCGATTTCCATCTGAGTTGACATAAGCATGGCTGACACCCGATACATTGCGTTTCTTCGCGGCATCAATGTCGGCGGGAACAAACTGATCAAGATGGACGCGCTGGCGGCTGCTTTTTCTGCCGCCGGATTCAAAAAAGTCCGCACTTACATCGCCAGTGGCAATGTGATCTTTGAGAGTCGCTCGACGAATCGCGAGGCGCTCACAAAGAAGATTGAAAAGATGCTAACCGCGGAATTCGGCCACGAAATCGCGGTGGCGCTGTTTACCTTGGCAGAGCTAAAAGAACTGATCTCAATCGATCGGTTCGCCCGCATTAAACCTTCCAAAGACGTGATGATGTGCGTCACGCTATTCAATCAAGCCGTATCGAAGAAGCTGCCGCTGGAATCGAAAACGGACCGGCTCAAGGTAGTCTCACTACACGAACGCGCGGCCTTCATTGTCGCTCGTCGCAAGCCCACCGGCTGGTTTGGTTACCCCAACAACTGGATCGAGAAGGAATTCGGAGTGATGGGCACGACGCGAAACTGGAGTTCGTTGCAGAAGGTCGCAGCCTTTGCCCAGGCCGAGTGATTCACAACCTAACGCGGCGCAAACGCAAGGCGTTTCCAATCACCGATACTGAACTGAAACTCATCGCTGCCGCTGCCAGCATCGGACTCAGAAGTATTCCGAAGATGGGATAAAGCACGCCGGCGGCAATTGGCACGCCCACCAGGTTATAGAAAAACGCCCAGAACAAATTCTGCTTGATGTTGCGCATGGTCGCGCGGCTCAGCCGCATGGCGCGCACAATGCCGAGGAGATCGCCCTTCACCAGAGTCACATCGGCGCTCTGCATCGCGACGTCAGTACCAGTGCCCATCGCAATACCCACATCGGCTTGTGCCAAAGCGGGAGCATCGTTGATACCGTCGCCGGCCATCGCCACCTTGCGGCCTTCGTTTTGAAACCGCTCAACCGTTTCCGCTTTCTCGGTCGGCAAGACCTCTGCGATGACATCATCGATACCGAGTTTGTCGGCGATGGCTCGCGCCGTAGTCTGATTGTCACCAGTGAGCATGACGATTCTTATTCCATTCGCGCGCAACTCCCTGATTGCCGCCCGCGTGCTCTCCTTGATTGGATCAGCCACGCCCAAGAGGCCGGCCAGCTTTCCGTCAACCGACGCAAACATCACCGTCTGACCACCGGCCCGCAGTTTATCTGCTTCCTCGATCAATGTGCCCTGATCGATATGAAACTCTTTCAACATGGCGCGATTTCCGAGCGCGATGGATTTGCCGTCGATCGTCCCAGTCACACCTTTGCCAATCACTGCGGCAAATGACGCCGGGTTTGCGAATTCGATCCCGCGCTCTTGCGCCCCGGCGATGATCGCGTCCGCCAATGGATGCTCGCTCGCGCGTTCCAGGCTAGCCGCCAGGCGCAGCAACTCAGCTTCGTTAAATCCGTCGGCCGGCTTAATCGAAACGAGCCGCGGCTTCCCTTCGGTAAGCGTGCCGGTCTTATCCACCACCAGCGTGTCGATCGTGCGCAGCACTTCGATGGCCTCCGCATTTTTGAAGAGCACCCCCGCGTGCGCGCCCTTGCCACTTGCCACCATGATCGACATCGGCGTCGCTAAACCCAGGGCGCAAGGGCAGGCAATAATCAATACCGCCACGGCGTTGATCATCCCGTAGGCCAAACTCGGCTGGGGCCCAAACAGTGCCCAAAGCATGAAGGTGATAAACGCGATAAAGATGACGAGAGGAACAAAGTAGCCGGAAACCACATCAGCGAGCTTTTGAATTGGCGCGCGGCTGCGTTGAGCCTCCGCGACCATCTGCACAATTCGCGCCAGCAAAGTGTCGGCGCCGACACGCTCGGCGCGCATCACGAACGAACCGTTGCCATTGATGGTCCCGCCGATGACCCGGTCGCCTGAATGTTTCTCGACAGGAATCGATTCGCCGGTAACCATCGATTCATCGATCGAGCTGGCGCCTTCCAGTACCACGCCATCGACCGGAATCTTCTCGCCCGGTCGCACCCGCAAACGATCCTTGACCTGCACTTGATCGAGCGGCACATCGTGCTCTCCGCCATCATTCTCGAGGCGCCGCGCAGTCTTCGGCGCTAGCCCAAGCAGCGCCTTGATCGCTCCGCTGGTCGCGCTGCGCGCTTTCAATTCCAGCACCTGGCCCAGCAGCACCAGCGTCGTAATCACCGCCGCCGCTTCAAAATAGACGGGCACATTGCCAACATGGTCGCGAAACGAAGGGGGAAAGATTTGCGGCGCCAGCGTCGCTATCAAACTGTAGACATAAGCGACCGTCACACCCAATCCGATCAGCGTGAACATGTTCGGACTGCGATTCACAATCGACTGCCAGGCGCGAACGAAGAACGGCCATCCGCCCCAAAGCACCACCGGCGTCGCCAGGGCCATTTGCATCCACCCGATCGTTCGCATTGGCCAGACGCGCATGACAGGATCGCCCGGCAACATCTCGCTCATGGCAATCAGTAAAAGCGGCAGAGACAGCGCGGCACTGACCCAGAACCGCCGGGTCATCTCGACCAGCTCCGGATTTTTTTCTTCTTCCAGCGTGACTGTGTCTGGCTCCAGCGCCATCCCGCAAATCGGACATGAGCCAGGCCCGCGTTGCCGCACTTCGGGATGCATCGGACACGTGTATTCAGAAGCGCGGGTGATCGTGAATGACTCGGCCGCAGAATCTGAACTACTCGATGGTTTATGAGGACGTTGGATGCCGACCAAGGATACTGGTCGCGGATTAAGGTATTTCTCGGGATTGGCTTGGAACTTCTCGCGGCAGCTTACGGCACAGAAATAATATGTGTGACCTTTATAGTCGAAAGAACCCGCAGCCCTCTGCGGATCGACCATCATCCCGCAAACAGGATCGATGTATGCAGACTTGTTTATTGAATCCAAACTGAGGGGATTCTACATTACGAGGGGATAATGCTTCGAGCGATTGCGCATCAGAACCGCGAGCGATAACGAGTGGCTTCAGCGCATCGTAAAGACCGCTGACAGGCTCACGGAGCCGCTCGCTATCGCTCGCG
>JBIOZK010000109.1:0-8492 GCA_044870975.1 Pyrinomonadaceae bacterium | reverse complement strand
CCTGTATTTTCCGCGGGGACCTCAATTGAGTTGAAGCGACCCTGTTCGGCCGCGCTCGTCAGGTCAGTCGTGTATTTGGCAAGTGTCGTTACGGGACGGTCGTCGTGCTTAATGGATTGCGCTTTGGCGCTTTCCGACACCACGATCCCGGCCAGCAAGGTCAGGCACAACCCGGCGGCGGTTATCCAACGCCAGGCGACGGGGTTCTGAAGAGTTTTCTTGTTCGTCATGGTCGAACTCTCAAATTAGGGGGACTGTTCGATCGGGGCGAATACAGGTGCCGCCGCAAACCGAATTACAAAGGGTGTGCCGGGAAGGAATCCCCGTTTTTAGGCCTGTTTTAGCAAGGAGTGATGAAAGCAGGTCAATTTAGAAAGGTCAGGTTGAACGAAGGAGGAATCAGTTTGACCGACGCTCAGGGCCGTCATTAAGGGGCAATCCGGCTGGTGAAAAATCCATTAAGAAATTCTGGAGTTTCTAATCCATTGAACATTTACAGAATTATCCTGAAAAGACGGATCGGTTAGGTGCAGCGGCGGCGGCGGGGAAACCCTGCGGCCGCGGCTTTTTTTGTAGCTCTCAACTTTGCCTGATTGACCCTCCTACAAGCTTCTCCTTATCATCAACCCGTGCAACCAGTCATTTCCGCGGCGCAAATGCGCGAGATCGATCGGCTCACTACCGAACGATATGGCGTATCGTCATTGACGCTCATGGAAAATGCCGGGCTGGCCACCGTGCGATGTGTAGCTGAGCGGCTCGAAAACCACGTCGACGAAAAATCGATCGTCGTCTTCTGTGGTAAAGGAAACAATGGAGGCGATGGTGCGGTTGCAGCTCGATTGTTAGCGATTGCCGGGGCTCGAGTAAGTCTGATTCTCATCGGCAAAGTGGAGGAAACCAAGGGCGATGCGCGTGAGAATTTCGAACGATTGCGCGTCTGGCAGACTCAACACTCCGAAAGCACCAGGGCCGTCGTAAACCAGGAGGGCTCAGTTAATCTGTTCGAGTGCGAATCTGCCAGGGGTTGGCAGCAACTGCTCGAGAGTGTTCTCGCCGCGCCGCATGACGCGATTGTTGACGCTTTGTTCGGAACGGGCCTCAGCCGCCCGGTCGACGGAACTCATCGCGAAGTGATCCGGTACATAAACTCTCAGCGTAGCGAACGCAAACTGTCGCTCAACGTCTTCGCGCCAATAATTTCGATAGACGTACCTTCGGGACTTAACGCTGATTCTGAGCAGCCAATCGGTGAGGCGGTGATGGCGGACGCCACGGTGACCATGACGGCGCCAAAGCGCGGTAACGTTTTGCCGCCGACCTCAGACTACAACGGACAGCTGATCGTGGCCGACATCGGTTCACCCGCGGAGTTGATCGCTGAATCGCAGACGCAACTCTTTTTAACTACGGCCGACGACGCCCGTCGTTGGCTAGTAAAGACGCGCTATGCTCCTGGTTCCTACAAAAACACGCACGGTCATGCACTCGTAATCGCAGGGTCGCGAGGCTTTACGGGGGCAGGGGTGCTTTGCGGAAATGCAGCCATGCGCTCGGGCGCCGGCTTAGTGACGATTGCGACTCCGGTGTCTGCTCAGCCCGTCGTTGCCGCGCAAGTGCTTCCGGAGGTCATGACTACCGCGCTGGCGGAGACTGATCGCGGCGCCGTCAGTGACGATGCTCTCGATTATGTGATGCGGTTTGCCGAAAAAGCAGATGTGATAGCCATCGGTCCGGGATTGTCATCAGAAGATGACCGCACCCGCGCTTTCGTCCGTCTGCTGACCGAAAAGCGACCGACGCCATTAGTCATCGATGCTGATGGTTTGAATTGCCTCGCGCCGTGGCCAGAGACGCTACGCGGCTCGGAAGATGTCCCGATTATTCTTACGCCACATCCGGGAGAAATGATGCGCCTGCTGGGTGCCGATAATAAATCGGCGCTCGAGGATCGCGTGGAAACTGCGCGCGAATTCGCGATGAAGCACAAACTCATTTTGGTCTTGAAAGGCGCGCGCACATTGATCGCTGCGCCTGACGGACGCGTGGCCATCAATCCGACCGGCAATCCGGGTCTCGGTACGGCTGGGTCGGGTGATACGCTGACCGGTGTTATCAGCGGGTTTCTGGCGCAGGCCCAGGGTTCTATGTCTAAGATTGATGCTTTTGAAACTGTGGTCGCGGCGGTTTACGTTAGTGGTCTTGCAGGTGATCTGGCCGCCCAGGAGCTTGGAATGAGGGCCATGATGGCGTCTGACATTCGCGAACACTTGAGCAAAGCATTTCTTTTGCTCGATTCGTTTGGCGAGTTGCCGCCCGGAAGCTAATGAGCGTCATCTCCGAAGTCATATCTCGAAATGCGTCTGAAACCTTCACCCTGGGTGAACAACTCGGCGTGGAATTGAACGGCGGCGAAATTCTTTTGCTTGATGGGCCGTTAGGCGCCGGCAAGACCATGTTGGTGAAGGGAATTGCGTCGTCCATGGGACTCGACGAGGAAGAAGTCACCAGTCCGTCATTCACGCTGGTGAACCCCCATCGGGGACGGCTTTTGCTTTATCACATCGACCTTTACCGCCTGGACGAAGGTGCGACCGCCGCGCATGCCGTAGATCTCGACGAGATTCTGACCGATGAAACCGCAGTCGTAATGATAGAGTGGGCGGAACGGCTGGGTCGCTATCCTTTGCCGGAGAGTGTTTGGCGAATTTCAATCTCCGGCGATGGCGATGAACCCCGGCGAATATCGATCACCAGACCAAAATCGCAGATTTGATAGAATCGCTTAAAAGGAGCACACGAAAATGCAATATCCAGAAATCATGATTCGTCCAATGCGCGAGGACTTGACGAGAATAGGTGTTGAAGAATTGCGTACCGCAGAAGCGGTTGATGAGGCCGTTAAAAGCACGCAGGGAACTTTGATGATAGTCGTTAATTCGATTTGCGGTTGCGCCGCAGGTAAGGCCCGCCCTGGTGTCGCTCTTGCGCTTACGAACGAAGTGCGGCCCGATCGAGTTGCGACTGTCTTTGCGGGCGCTGACCTCGAAGCGACGGAAAGAGCGCGCGGCTACTTCACCGGTTACCGCCCGTCGTCACCGTCCATTGGCATTCTGAAAAACGGCGAGCTCGTCTACATGATGGAGCGTTTCCAAATCGAAGGGCAGGGCCCGGAGCAAATCGCCGCAGAGTTGAAGCGGGCATTTGAGGAAGTCTGCACTCCAGCGGCGGTGACGGCCGGTTAGTTGTTGATATGAGTCATCATGCCGGACTCGTTAATCTCGCTCGAGACTCGAATTCTGGATCTCCCAAACCTCGGGGTGGCGCGCATGGGCTTGCTCACGGCGCGCAAGTTGGCGGCCGGGGTCGCGGCGATTTCGACCGGCAAAGACATCAATCACGTCACAATTGAAGACCTCCTCCATTATCTGCCGATGCGGTACGAAGATCGGTCGAAGCTCACTTCGATTCGCGATCTTACGGAAGGCCTGGAAACGTCGCTGGAATTATTCGTGAAGCTTTCCGGTGGTAAACAGGTCGGTGGCTGGCGACGTTCATTCAAGCAGCGACTCTACAAATTCCAAATCTCAGCAACCGATCGCGACCGCACCGGGAAGGATGTGGTCATCTGGATGTTTGTCTCGGGCGTCAGCGCTCCGAAGATTGTCGAGAATTACGAGAAGAAGTTCGCGCGCGGCGTGCGGTTCATCGCATTTGGCAAGTGGGAGTGGGACGCAACCTACCAAACCTTTGCTTTGCGTCTGAATCGGCCTGATGAAATTGAGGTGCTGCCATCGCCGGACGAGCAGTTGCCGGGCGACGAGTCAGAAGGCGCCGCGACTGATGCGGCGATTCACGTTGGTCGCCGTGTTCCGGTGTACCGAAAGATTAACGACGTCCGGCCAAAGCAATTGCGCGAAATCATTCACGCTTTGCTCGCGGTAATTCCGACACCTTCGATTGAAGAGACCTTGCCGGCGGACCTCCGCAAACGACAGCGCCTGATTGACCGCTCCGAAGCTCTGAACCAGATTCATTTCCCTTCCGATGAATCATCCCTGGCTGACTATGCAACTGCGCGCAGTCCGGCGCATCGGCGGCTGATATTTGAAGAACTGTTCTGGCTGGTGCTCGGGCTCGCGGTAAAGCGTGGCTGGCGCATCAAGGAAAGCAAAGGCGCGCGAATCAAAATTGACGATCCGATTAAGCGCCGCATCGCTTCGGTGCTGCCGTTCAAGTTGACGGAGGCGCAACGTCGCGTCGTCAAGGAAATCTTTCGTGACCTGCGCAGCGACGCGCCCATGAATCGGCTCCTTCAGGGAGACGTCGGCAGTGGCAAGACCATCGTTGCGGTAATCGCCATGCTCGCGGCCATGGAGAACGACTGCCAGGCTGCGCTCATGGTACCCACCGAGATTTTGGCTGAACAGCACGCCCGCAATTTCAAACGCATCCTCGCGGCGACCCCATATCGCATTGAGTTACTTAGCGGGTCGATGAAGTCGGGTGAAAAGAAGCGCCTGCGGGAGGCGATTGGCGCAGGTGAAGTCCATGCGGTGATTGGCACGCACGCGTTGATTCAGGATGCGGTCGCATTTAAACGGCTTGGGCTCGCGGTCATTGATGAGCAGCATCGTTTCGGCGTGATGCAGCGTGCGGAGTTGCGCGCGCGCGGTGATAATCCGGACGTGCTGGTGATGACGGCGACGCCGATTCCTCGTTCGTTGGCGATGACCGTGTACGGCGATCTCGATGTTTCGATCATTGATGAAATGCCTCCCGGTCGTACGCCTATCTCAACCAGGGTATTTGCTGATAACGAGACCGACCGCCGTGAAGTCAAGCGTCTGCTGACGCGCGAGATTCTCGCCGGACGGCAGGTTTACGTTGTCTATCCACTGGTTGAGGAATCGGAGAAGATGGACCTGCGCGACGCCACCAAACGATACGAGTATCTGCGAGACAAGGTTTTCCGTAGATTCTCTGTCGGTCTTTTGCACGGCCGCATGAAGCCCGAAGAGAAGGACGACGTGATGCGCCGCTTCGTCAGGGGCGAGATTCAGATTCTCGTCTCGACGACTGTGATTGAAGTGGGTGTCGATGTGCCCAACGCGTCCGTCATGGTCGTCGAGCATGCCGAACGGTTTGGTCTTTCCCAGCTTCATCAACTCCGGGGACGAGTCGGTCGCAGTGCGCAGCAGAGTTATTGCGTTCTGCTCGCGTCGGACAAGCAGACCGATGTGGCGCGTGAACGACTCGGCATCATGGAAGAAACCAACGACGGCTTTAAGATTGCTGAGAAGGATTTAGAACTGCGGGGCCCCGGCGAGTTGATGGGAACCAGACAAGCAGGGCTGCCCGAATTTCGCGTGGCTAATCTGGTTCGCGACCTCGACATCCTGCAAGCAGCACGCAAGGAAGCCGACTTCTACTTCAATCAGGCCAACAAGTCGGCAGAAGCCGCGCGGACGGTTGAGCGCGTGCGGGACGACGCGCGGCTGAAGTTAGCGGCCGTCGGTTAGGGGTTAGTACGAGCGTGCTCGCGTGAAAACGCTTTTTCGGTGTCGCGGACAAATCGCGTTAAGTCTGCCTGATTCGCAGGGTCCTCGTAGGGGCCAGCTATAATGCCAACCTCATGAGCCGCGAGGCGATAAGCACGGCAAGCTCGTCGAAAAGCTTCGTTTCCGTCCACGCAGACTTTGCTCCTATATTGTCGCGGTCAAGGCTGTTGAATTAGCGTTCCGAATTCCGTAAGACACGGTTCCGCGAATCTGAGACGGAGACTGCAAATGCGAACAGCAATCGACAGCAGAGCTATTCAGGCCAACTGCCGGTGGATTTCCTCAACTTCCTTGTCGCGCCGGTGATAACCCAACCGGTCGATCAATTCTCTTGCTGTGACCCAATGCTCACGCGCTTTGTCTTTGTCGCCTTGCACTAATCGGAGGCGCGCGGATTCAAGATGATAATCCGCGAGATGCAGTTTCATGCCGCTACGGTCCGAAATGCGAAATACCTCCGTCAGATCGACCTCGGCCCGCTCAATTTCATTATTGAACCGGTAGAAGCGGGCACGCGCCAAAAGCCCGCGCGGAAGGTTTATTGCGGTGCCTGCAGCGCGCAGCCCGTCGACTGCATTTCGGAACCATCCCGCAATCTGATCGGAGTCTTGAGCTAGATGCGCTTCTAAATCCAACAGGCCAGCACAAGCGAGCAATAAATCATATATTGCCAGGTCCAGCGTTGTATGCCACTTTTTCCCGGTTTCGACCGCCCAAGCCGCCCGTTCTCTTACCTCATCCGTCCTATCCTGATCTAATAGTAATTGACAATATCGATAGCCCTGGAATGAATACAGGAACTTATGTTCTGGTTTCCACTCCTGTTGCACCTGTTCGGCCTTAACGAATTTTTCATTAGCTTTCTCTTTTTCGCCTAGTTGGTGGTATGCCGAGCCTTCAACCGACAAGGCTGAAATCAAATTAAACTTCCTGTCACTGCGACTTGCTGCATCGACGGCTTGGGAAGCGATACTTAACGCCTGAGAAAGTTCGCTTGTGACCAGATGGATATCTGCGAGGTTATCCGCAGTCGTCACCGCACCGGTCCACTCGCCTTTCTCAATACGATCAAGTAGGACTTTCTCGAGAAGGTGCTGTGCTTCCTGGAGCCTGCCCAAGGCCATTAAATCGGCTCCCGTTTGGTGTCGGATGAAGTCTTCAGAGCGCGGAGGCAATCCGGCCACTATTTCGTTCCACGGTGTTATGAAAAAACCAGCCAGTGCCGAAAGGTCTGCGCCAAACGCACCCAAGATGGCAAGGTTATAGTATTCGTCTCGCCGTTGGATTCGATCCACATAGATATCATCGAGAGCCTCATCATATTTTCCGGCAGCGCAACCGTGCAAAACTGCGGCATATAACGGCGACATCTCTTTAACCGTTGCCGGGAACTGTTTCGTCGAAGTCTTTAGATGTTCATAAATACGTCTGTTTCCTTCGCGCCACATAGAGACGTTGGCCCGTTTGATCTCATGCTTGAAGTGCTCGCGCAAGAGCGGGTGTGAGTCGAGCTGGCCAGGTTCCGTCGGCGATGACTCCGTTACCAGCTTGATCCGCCGAAGCTTTGCCACGGCTTGATTCCATTCCAGCGCCTTAAAGTTCTGTAACGGCTCGGTGAGCCCGACGATCGCGGGCGGTTTGTACAATGCCGCGATACTGTCAATGTCAGCGGGACGATCGAAGAATCCGAGCAAACGAAGAATTGCTAACTCCATTCCTTCTCCGAGCCACCGTTCATACGCGGCAATCATCGCATGGGCTCTTTCACCGTAGCGTGAGTCGTCGAAGACATTTTCAATTTCATTCCGTCGCCCGATGTCACCGTCGAGCACCTCGTTGAGATAACTACCGAGCAGGGTCAACGAGAATGCATGTCCGCCCAGTTCGCGCGAAGCTGTCTTTAGTTCTTCTTCGTCGCCCTTAACGTCGAATGAGCGTAGAATTTGCGCGCCTGCCTGGGGTGAAAGATGCTCGAGGTTGCGCTGCTCGACGGTGCTGCCTTCAAACTCGATCAAATCCCCGATCCGTTCGCGCGTGGAAATCACACAGAGGCCCGGTTGCTGTGCAGCCAATTCAACCAGCAGCGCTTGCAAACCCGCGTCTTTCAGACGACCTTCCTGGGGGCCGGGGGGATGCTGCAGAGGTTCGAGCCCGTCCAGAATCAACAGCGCGCGTGTTTGCCGGAGGTGACGAGCCAGCCTTTCACCTTTGTCCCATGGCGAACCTGAGGTCGGATCCTTATCGCCACACCAGCGCAATGCTTGATCGATAAAAAGATCGGCAGACGCAGCGCGCTCGCTCGTGCCTTGACTAAAAAACGACCAGCCGAAAACGCGTTCGGCGCGGCGGTAGTTGTCGCGCGCCATGCGCTTCTTGAGCCAGTGATTCATCAGCGCAGTTTTCCCGACGCCGCCCCATGCGACGAAGCTCACGATGTTTATGTTCTCGTTCGCCCAGGCATCGTCAAGCAGTTGCAATTCGGCTTCGCGGCCGAACAGTTCGGCGCCGGACGTCGGCAGGCGAGCGATAGAGATCCTGTCGATGGGAACAGTCTGTGCGGAGCGCCCCTTAATATAATTTCCAAGAGTGATGGCGATCTTTCTTCCCAGGTCGTCCGGCGTGGTGAATGTTTCGGGGGTGAAGGTTTTGCGCAGCCAGGCTTTGAAATCGATGAGACCCGCCACCCCCTCACGAACTTCTTCGACGCGCGCGGCGTCATTGACGACGTTGGGATCGGCCAGGAGGTCCTGCTCTTTCTTGCCAGTCCATGCGTAGTTGTCATCAACAATCCAAACGAGCACATCTTTCTTCGCCCGGTGCGCGGCTTCTACCTCTCGTCTGGTGATGCTTGCTAGGCCTTTCTCAGGCACGTAGCCGTAGCGATGAGCGACTATGCAGAGTAAAACATCGCTCTGGCTCGCCAGTCGTTCG
>JBIOZK010000108.1:0-15816 GCA_044870975.1 Pyrinomonadaceae bacterium | reverse complement strand
CGTGCCGGCGACGCCGCGCACATACGCCTGACCGCCAAGCTCGCCTTCGGTTCCTACTTCGCGGGCCACGCGGGTCACTTCTGAGGCAAAGCCGTTAAGCTGGTCCACCATCGTGTTAATGGTGTTCTTTAATTCGAGAATCTCGCCCTTCACGTCCACCGTAATCTTCTTCGACAAGTCACCGTTGGCGACCGCCGTAGTCACGTCAGCGATGTTACGCACCTGGCCGGTAAGGTTGCCGGCCATCAGGTTCACGGAGTCGGTCAAATCCTTCCAGGTACCCGCGACACCTTTCACGTCTGCCTGACCGCCGAGCTTTCCCTCCGAACCGACCTCGCGCGCCACGCGTGTAACTTCTGAGGCGAACGCGTTGAGCTGATCCACCATCGTGTTGATGGTGTCTTTGAGTTCGAGGATCTCGCCCTTTACGTCTACGGTGATTTTCTTCGAAAGGTCGCCGTTGGCCACTGCCGTGGTCACCTCGGCGATGTTACGAACCTGACCGGTAAGGTTGCCGGCCATGAAGTTCACGTTGTCGGTCAAATCCTTCCAGGTACCGGCGACCCCCATCACCTGCGCCTGGCCACCGAGTTTTCCTTCGGTTCCTACTTCGCGCGCCACACGAGTTACTTCCGATGCGAACGAGTTAAGCTGGTCGACCATCGTGTTAATGGTGTTCTTCAGCTCCAGGATTTCGCCCTTCACGTCCACGGTGATCTTCTTCGACAAGTCACCGTTCGCGACCGCCGTAGTCACCTCGGCAATGTTACGAACCTGGCCGGTGAGGTTGCTGGCCATCGAGTTCACGTTATCGGTCAAATCCTTCCAGGTTCCGGCGACACCCGGCACTGAAGCCTGACCGCCGAGTTTTCCTTCCGTACCGACTTCGCGGGCCACGCGCGTTACTTCCGACGCGAATGAATTAAGTTGATCCACCATCGTGTTGATGGTGTTCTTCAATTCGAGGATCTCGCCCTTTACGTCTACCGTGATTTTCTTTGACAAATCGCCGTTGGCCACGGCCGTGGTCACCTCGGCGATGTTGCGCACCTGGCTGGTGAGGTTACTGGCCATCGAGTTAACCGAATCGGTCAAATCCTTCCACGTGCCGGCCACGCCCTTCACCTTCGCCTCGCCGCCGAGCTTTCCTTCGGTTCCTACTTCGCGGGCCACGCGCGTTACTTCCGAGGCGAACGAACCGAGCTGATCCACCATCGAGTTTACGATTTTTACCGTTCGTAAAAATTCGCCTTTGAGAGGACGCCCATCAACTTCGAGGGCCATGCGTTCGGAGAGGTCGCCGTTGGCCACTGCGCCGATGACGCGCGCCATTTCACTGGTGGGGCGCGCCATGTCATCGATCAGCAGGTTGGTCGATTCCACCAGGCGCAGCCATGAACCCGAAGCTCCGGGAACGGTCGATCGATGCACGATCTTTCCTTCTTTACCGACGACGCGGCTGACGCGTTCGAGTTCCTTCGCCGTCTTGTCGCTTAACTCAATTATTTCGTTGAGCGTATCCGCAATCTTGCCGGCTTCGCCAGTCCATTCTCCCGGCAGGCGCGCCGAGAAGTCGCCCTTCTTGAAGGCGACCAGGGTCTTGAGCAGCAGCTTCGCGTTAAGCGAATCAGAGGTGCGGGTTTCTGTACGCATAGTTTTTCCTTCCAGGATTTATTGGAGACTGAAGTGGGCAGGCCCGCGAGCGGGGCGCCATGATGTTCATAAAGGGCATGTCCTGGCATAAACTGTCTGCCGGGCATTCCGAGAGCTACAAACGGTCTCAGGGGATATTGCGAGACGCCGACTTGGGGGAAGCGTTAAGGTATTTATACCCCGCGAGCGCGGAATATGTAAACTAGAATCTCAAAGCAGCCGGACCAGTTTGGCAATAATTCGCCTGCCGCGCCTGATTGATGGGAAACAGAAAGATTTCGATTGTAAACGGCGGCGAAGTGATCTACATTTCGGCTTCAACTTCCCCACAAACCGCGAAAGGCGGACCAAAGTTCGAGTTGCTCTTGGAGGGCGAGTTATGAAGTTGCTTTACCTCTTGCCATGCCTCCTGTTACCTGGGCTTGTTCAGGCTCAAACCTCAGCTCCAGCCGATGAAAACAGATCACCAGTAGTGATCTTGGACGCCGGCTGGTTGCGCGATCGACGTGCCAGCGATCAAGCCGTCCAATCGATTGCGCCGGCCGCGGCCCCGACCCGAAGTGACAAAAACTTCGAACGTCAAAAACGCGCCAACGACCCGGTTGGTGTGCGTGACCCGAACGCTGACTCGCTGGACACCCGGGGCTCGGAACTCGAGCGCATTGTGCAGCAATCGCGCCAGGCGGGACCGGTCGATGGCTACACCTATCAACTTAAGCTGAAGAACACGAGTGCGAAGGTTATCCGCAGTATCTTCTGGGAGTACGAATTCAGGCAGGTGGGAAACGACAGTAATATCAGCCATCGTAAGTTCATGTGTGGTGGCGACATCAAACCCGATCGGCAAAGAGAATTGGAAATATTTAGTCTGGTCGGACCGAGTGAAGTCATCAACGTAAAGATGCTCGACAAAGGCGCCGCAGACAAATTTCGCGCGGCGGTATTTATTAACCGCGTCGAGTATTCCGACGGCACCTTCTGGCAACGCAATGGGTGGAGCCTGGACGGATACAAATTGCTGCCCAGTCTTAGTGCGAAGGGCAGCGATGCCTGCCGCAGTATGTAACGGAGTCAGGTCGCCGCAACGTAGTTCAAATCGCAGTTCGAATACCGCATTGCTGGTCAAGCGCTTTACGATAGCAATGCTCTGCCGCCGCCAAATCCTCCATCGCTAATCCAAGCGACTTGAATACGGTAATTTCGTCCGCCGAGGATCGCCCGGTGTGCTGTCCGATTAGCACTTCACCCAGTTCGGCCAGGATGCTCTCCGGCCCAATCGCGCCTTCCGCCGCGGCGATCAGGTAATCACCGGCTTCGTTGAATGCCGACTCGCGGCGATCGACGAATATCGAAGATGAAGCCATGGTCTGGGTGTCGAGTTCGCGCGCCTTTGGCGAGAACGTGCCGATCGCGTTGATGTGCGCACCCGACTTGACCCAGTCGCGCCGAACCACCGGCTCTCTCGACGTCGTTGCCGTCACTATGATATCGGCCTCGCGCACGGCCTCTTCTGGATTACTGACCGCTTCGATTTCACAGTCCACGCGGGGTTTCATCGATTCAACGAAACGCTGCGCGCTTTTTTTGCTGCGGGCGGCGACGCGCACACTTTCGAGTCTGCGCACACAGGCGATCGCTTCAAGATGCGCCCGCGCCTGCACTCCGGAACCGATAATCGCCAGAGACGAGGCGTCTTGCCGTGCCAACACTCTCGTAGCCAGTCCGCTCACGGCCGCGGTGCGAATCGAAGTGATGGCCGACGCGTTGGCTATCGCGCGGAGCTCACCGGTCATACCATCAAACAAAATCACGGCGCCTTGATGTGCGTCCTTCCCAATCGCCGCGTTGCCCGGAAAGACACAAATGGCCTTCAATCCGAACAGCGGCGTTTCCCCACCGCGAAAGGTCGGCATCATCGCCATTACGCCTTTTATCTTTGGCGGGCGAAAAATCGTTCGTAACGGCTGCTCAACTTCCCCTCGGGCCAAGGCGATGAAAGCCCGCTCCATTACGTCGATGCATTCGTTCATCGGCAGGAGTTTTTCGACCTCGTGTTCGCTAAGAATCAATACGCTCATGGCGCGTAACGATATCACGTCCACGGTGTCAGAACCGGGAGCGGTAGTGACCGGATCAGGAGGCTAATTTCGGAAAACTAGAATTGAAAAATGAAAAGTGAGAAATGAAAATTGCAAATTGAGAGAACGCGAGATGAGCAGCTATTTGAAATTTGCAGTTTTCAATTTCTAATTTTCAATGTCACCTCACGCTTGCCGCCGGCCTGCAAATTACCCGCGTGTTCCTGATCTTTGCAAGGCCGCCGCTTGATCCGGTCGCTACCGCTCCCGGTTCTGACACAAATGCGATACTATGCGCGCCTGCGGTCGTTAGAAATCACTTCGGACAATCTGAATATGAAGAACTTAATCCTGTCTCTCCATCGCCAAGTTCTATCAACACTCGTAGTCCTGTGCGTTGCCATTATCGCCGTACCGGTCGCAGCGCAGCAGTTCAGTCCTGAGCTATTGAAGTCTCTGCGCTGGCGCAGCATTGGCCCGTTCCGCGGTGGCCGCACGCGCGCAGTCGCCGGCGTGCCCTCGCAGCCCAACGTCTTTTACATCGCGCAGGTTAATGGCGGCGTGTGGAAGACAGAAGATTACGGCCACAGTTGGTACCCAATTTTCGACGATCAGCCGACCGGTTCAGTTGGCACCATTGCGGTCGCGCTTTCCGATCCGAACATCATCTACGTCGGGAGCGGCGAAGGCCTGCAACGTCCTGACCTGTCAGTCGGCGACGGCATCTATAAATCGACAGACGCCGGAAAGACGTGGACGCATCTGGGCTTGCGCGACGGGCAACAGATTCCCCAGATTGCCGTCGATCCACGCGATGCCAACACGGTGCTCGTCGCGGTCGCGGGCCATCCCTACGGACCAAACGCCGAGCGCGGCATCTTTCGATCGGCTGATGGGGGCAGGACTTTCGAAAAGGTTCTGTTCAAAGATGAGAACGTCGGTGGCGCTGACGTGCAAATCGATCCGACCAATCCTGACATCGTCTACGCGTCACTTTGGGAAGCGCGGCAAGGCCCGTGGGAAAATGGAGCGTGGAACGGCAACGGCGGGGGCATATACAAATCGACCGACAACGGCAAGACCTGGAAGCAGTTAGGCGGCGGCTTGCCCGACGCAATCATTCAGTCAAATTTGGCTATCGCGCCAAGTTCGCCGAACCGTCTGATGGCGTCCGTCGCTGTGCCCGGCGCGGTGAATCTCTACCGGTCTGATGACGCCGGCGCGACCTGGGCCATCATCACCAGGGACCCACGGCCCGCTGGCCGTATCGGCGGCGGCGACCTTTGCGTGCCTCGATTCAGTCCCAAGAACCCGGACCTGGTAATCGTCGCCAGCACGGTGAGTTGGAAATCGATCGATGGCGGCAAAACGTGGACGGCGTTTCGCGGCGCGCCGGGCGGCGATGATTATCAGAATGTTTGGATTAATCCGAACAACGATAACATCGTGCTACTCGGCAGCGACCAGGGCGCGGTCATCACCGTCAACGGCGGCAAGACCTGGAGCAGCTGGTACAACCAGCCGACCGCGCAGATGTATCACGTCAATGCCGACAACGCTTTTCCCTATCGTCTCTGCAGCGGCCAACAGGAAAGCGGTTCGGCGTGCGTCTCGAGCCGCGGCAATGACGGCGAGATTACCTTCCGCGAATGGCATCCGGTGGGCGCGCAAGAGTATGGATACGTCGTTCCCGATCCGCTTGATCCCGACACCGTCTATGGCGGGAAGCTGACTCGCTACGATCGCCGCACCGCACAAAGGCAGAACATTATGCCGAAGCCGCTTGGCGGCAGCGATTTTCGCGTTGTTCGCACCCAGCCGATCGTGTTTTCCCCGCTCGATCCGCGCACGATGTACTTCGCTTCCAATACCCTCTGGAAGACGAAGGACGGCGGTCGCAGTTGGGAACAGGTCAGTCCCGATCTCACGCGCAAAACTTTCGAAGTGCCTGAGACGATCGGCAAGTATCGCTCGCAGCAATCAGCGCAAGCGACCCAGCGCGGCGTTATCTACGCCGTCGCGCCGTCACCACTCGACGTGAATATTATTTGGGCGGGCACGGACGATGGATTAATTCATCGCACGACTGATGGTGGCAAGAAATGGACGGACGTAACCCCGAAACAGCTGAAGCCGTGGCAGAAGGTTTCAATTCTCGACGCCAGCCACTTCGACAAAAACACTGCCTACGCAGCCATCAATACATTACGGCTCGACGACCTGCGCCCTCACATCTACCGCACACGTGACGGAGGTACGACCTGGACTGAAATTACCAACGGCATTCCCGAAAACGAAAACACCGACGTGGTACGCGAAGATCCCGAACGCAAGGGATTGCTTTTCGCCGGAACCGAACGCGCCGTGCACGTTTCATTTGACGATGGCGAACACTGGCAATCACTTCGACTGAATATGGGAGCCACGTCGATTCGCGATCTCATAATCAAAGGCGATGACGTGTGCGTGGGTACGCACGGTCGCGGCTTTTGGATTCTCGACAACATTACGCCGTTGCGTCAGCTTCAGGATGCGCTCCTGAAATCTCCCGCCCATCTCTTCAAGCCGCAGACGGCCGTGCGCGTGCGTTGGAACATGAACACCGATACGCCACTGCCGGTTGATGTGCCCGCCGGAGAAAATCCGCCTGACGGCGCTATCATCGATTACTACATCGGCGCTGGTACGACCGGTCCGGTTACGATTGAGATTAAGGATTCAACTGGCGCTCTTGTGCGACGCTATTCAAGTGACGATCCAGTCCCGGCCGATGATCCGCAGTTGAGCATTCCGCCGTACTGGGTGCGGCCGCCGCAGAAGTTTTCTGCCGAACGCGGCATGCATCGGTTTCTCTGGGACCTGCGTTACAGGCCAGTGCCGGGCGTCGCGCCGCAATATCCAATCGCCGCGGTTTATCGCAACACCGCGCCCGACGCCACGTCGCCCTGGGTCATGCCGGGCAGATACACGGTCGTGCTGACGGTGAACGGTAAGAAGTATGAACAGACGCTGCTGGTCATGATGGATCCGCGCGTCAAGACCCCGACCGCCGACCTCGCACAGCAATTCGAGATGTCGATGAAGATGTATCAGGAATGGTTGGCCCTGAGCGCGATTTCCGAAGAGGCGCGAAAGATTCGCGGACAAATCACTGAACTGCGCACGAGGATTACCGACGCCACGCTGAAAAGCCACGTTGAGGCATTCGCGGAGAAAATCCAAAACGTGGCTGGCGCCGGAGGCGGGTTCGGCGGCGGTGGCGGCCCCGGTGGTGGTGGAGCAGCCCGAACCACGGCAGCATCAGTGACGACCCGCGCCCGTCAACTGTTTGGAGCAATTGAAGAGGTTGATCTTGCTCCGACAACTCAAATTGCCGCAGCGGTTCCTGAGGTCGTGAACGACTCGCGTACTGTTCAAGGTAACTGGCAGAAGATCAAATCAACCGACCTTCCGGCACTCAACCAGGAGTTACGGGCTGCCGGATTGTCTCCGATCGGCGAGAACCGTTAGCCGATAAACACAACGCAGAAAAGATCGAGCCGGCGCATCGCTGCTTACCGGCTCGATTGTTTTGCAACCTACTCAATCGTTAAGGCTTTTTCTTTCCGGGGGCCTTCCCCTGTCCCGGCGTCTGTGCCTTGGGCTGCGCGGGCGCGTGCGGCGTTCGCACGGGTTGGGCCCGCGGTTGTGCCTGAGGCTTGGGCTGGGCCTGTGGTGGACGGGCCACCTGTGGAGCCGCACGCGGAACCGATTGCACCCGATTTGGTTGAGGCTGCGCCTGCGGCGGACGCGGCGGCGGCGCCGCTTGCGGAGGCCTGCGCTGCGGCGGTGGTGTCTTCAACGTCTGCTGTTGAGGCGCACTCCGCGGAGCTTCTTTATTACGCCGCTGTTCGCGCTGCTGTTGCGCGGCGGCACGTTGCGCCTGTTGTGATTGGATCATCTGCTGCCGAGCGGCTTCACGCTGCGCCTGCTGTTGCTGACGTTCCATCTGTCTCTGGTCCTGAGGTCGCACAGGTTGGCCGACCTGCTGACCCTGCGCCTGCGTGTTGGCGCGCTGAGCCTCTCGTTCGGCTACCTGCTGCTTTCGCAGATCCTGCAATTGTTGCCGGGCGTTGCGATCGCCGCGCGCGGCTTGTCTCGCGAGATCGGCCATTTGCCGCTCACGCGCTTGCTCCGCGGCGATGTTTGGTTGCGGAGCCGTCTGCGTGGCCACCGCGCGCTGGTCAGAGACGTTCAATTTCTCATTTCTGACCTTGGGATTGACCGCCTCAACTTTCAACGCTCGCGCTATATCGCCTCTGAATCTCGGCGCGGTGGGCGTTGTGCTGGCGACCACGGTCGTATTCGCGATCCTTTGCTCGATGTTCCGCGGCAGATCAAACCGGCCGCGCGCGTCTCGAGTCTGAAACGCAACTGAGCGCAAAGGATCGACCGCCAGCGGATTAAGCACTGGCCGCACGCTCGCAATGGTCTGCGGATCAATTCGCGTGACCACTCCCGGATCGATTACGCGTCCAAAGTCGTATGTCGGCACGACGGTCACCGCGTTTGGCACGTTGATGTTCACCAGTCGTTCGACGACTACGTTGTTTGAAGGATACGCATAGACGGGTTGCCAGTTTGGATCGTAATAAGTCACCTGATAGGGATCGCTCGGGCCTAACGCCACCCACGCGACGCTCTGCCTGCCCAACGGAATGAATGCAACCAGCGCAGGCGAATATGTCGGATAAGTGTTGACCGACGACGGTACCCAAACCCACTCATTCGAAGCATAGGCCCAGCGGCCGTAGTGATACGGCGCATAGCCCCAGGGCTCACTCGAAACCCAGGTCAATCCGTACGGATTGTCCATCGCCCAGTAGCCGGACTCGTACGGCGCCCAATCCGTGTTAACGCGTGGATGCCAGACGTAACCGTAGTCACTCACGTAACGCCAATCGCCGTAGTCATCCAAATCATCTACGCCAGGGATATATTCGCTGACGTAGTTGTAGCTCGGGTAAAGCTGCGATGGATCGTAGTAATAGGGATCGTCAAGATAAGTGTAGTAATTCCGATAACGCCCGTCGTAATGCTTCGGATAACGCGATCGGTAGTAATTGTCGACTTGATATCCGGCTTGATTCGGTTCGACCCGCGAGATGGTTGCGGGAGCATCACCCTGACATGACACGGCGAGGTATTCGCCTTTTTGAATCTGGCCCGAACCTCCCTGCCCAACGATCTGAGCTTCGCCGCTGAAAACGGTTGCGACCGCGTTTCCATTGTCGTTAATGACGATTTGATAAAGGCCCGGCTTTTGTAAGTCGATCGCCCCACATGGCGTCGCAACTTCAAACAGATTACCTGACGAAATTGACCCAACGTCGAACAGTCCTGAGCCTTCGCGCAACGCCAATTGTGTGCGACCTTCGGACAATTCCAGCACATCCAGGGAAGTATTCTGGTCAATTGTCGCGAGGTTTCGTCCGGTAAATGCAATCTGCGTTTTGGAATTCTGTTTTGTGTATATTCGATTGCCAACGCTGACCGGCATATTTGCCGTCGCGTTAACCCACTGCGAATTTGCTGTGTCCTGCTCGGCCTGGCTGACGCCAACCTGCCCCTCGACGCGCTCGATTCGCGCAGCATTCGGTAACGAGCCAGCCTCAGCCTTGCGTTCGTACTTCGCCCAGAGCAAGGCGCCGATTGCCCCGATAACGGCACAGCCGAGAATAATCAACGCACCATGCGGCCACATTTTGATTCTGTTCATAATGCCTCCTGAAATAGCGATGTCGGAGAGTTACGGAGAGCGCATTCGCTAACTACCAAGCAATTAGCGCGCTTGGCGTCCTTGAGAAAGGGCATGTCAGCGAAACAGATCACAATCGTTAGCGAGTCACAATTTTCGCCTGAACGACCTACTGTTCGTGTACAATGGCCCGAATGAGTGAAGAGTTCCGACCCACCATCGGCGAAGAGATCGCAAACAGCTTGAGTCACGGAGCTGGGCTGGCACTGGCCATCGCCGGCGCTCCGATTTTGATTGTCGCGGCCGCTCGTTATGGCACACCGTGGAATATGGTCGGCGTGAGCATCTTTGCGGCATCCATGATTGCGCTTTATCTCGCGTCGACTCTCTATCACGCACTGACGCATGATCGAGCAAAGCGATTCTTTCGGGTGCTGGATCACAGCGCGATCTTCATCCTGATCGCCGGAACGTACACGCCATTTACTTTAGGAATTCTGCGAGGGCCGTGGGGCTGGACTTTGTTCGGTCTGGTCTGGGGCCTCGCATTGGTGGGCCTGGTAAAGAAGGCAGTGTTCGGAACGCGCTTCGTTTGGTTATCGGTCGTCCTGTACCTCGTGATGGGTTGGCTGGTAGTGATTGCAGGACCGCACGTCTGGCAACGAGTTCCGTTGATGGGTCTGGCATGGATCCTGGCCGGCGGCATTGCCTACACGGGGGGAGTTTTCTTCTTTGCCAACCGCCGGCGCTATGCGCACTTTGCCTGGCACCTTTTCGTCATTGCCGGCACGGCCTGTCATTTCTTCGCCGTGCTTTGGTATTCGGCTTAACCTCGACGTCTGGCGCTGTCGGGTTAGCCGGTGATATCATCTGGCCCTCGAAATCATGTCTGATCGCCGCGAATTACATCTGTTACCGTCAGTCACTCGCGTGAACCTCTTCGCGGACTAGCACTTCATCATCATCAAATCGTCTTGACGTGGCACTTTGTAATGTGCCGAAGGTGTTTTCTCTCAACCAGGAGTAAAGGATGATGGCAACCGCAACTGCAACCAGAAGACCTGAAATCAAAACCGAACTGCCGGGACCGAAGGGCCGCGCAATCATCGCTGCCGATGCCGAATTCGTGAATCCGGCATATCCGCGTCCGGACTTCAAACTCGTCGCCGAACGTGGCGAAGGAGTCTGGGTGACCGACGTTGACGGCAACGTGCTGCTCGACTGCAATGCCGGCGTCGCGGTCTGCTCGACGGGACATTGTCATCCCGAAGTGGTGCACGCTATTCAGGATCAAGCCGCGAAGCTGATCCACATGTGCGGCACTGATTATTACTATT
This sequence comes from Pyrinomonadaceae bacterium, assembly GCA_044870975.1. Taxonomy (GTDB): domain Bacteria; phylum Acidobacteriota; class Blastocatellia; order Pyrinomonadales; family Pyrinomonadaceae; genus UBA11740. The sequence goes on along the minus strand of JBIOZK010000108.1, from coordinate 5,011 downwards.
CGCTGATGCCGGAGTTGGCGCAAAAGCTTGATGAAATCGTCCCACTTAAGCGACCCACGCGCACGCATTTCGCTAACAGCGGCACTGAAGCGGTCGAGACTGCCTTGAAGCTCGCGATGCACGCCACCGGCCGGGAAAAGTTCATTTCATTCTTTGGCAGCTTTCACGGACGCACGCTCGGTTCGCTGTCGCTGACGTCGTCAAAGGCCGCGCAACGGCTCGGCTTCAAGCGCCAGGTGCTCGACGTGGTTCACATGCCGTACCCGAACGAATATCGGAATCCATTTAACGCCGACGATTGTGGAGACGGCGGCGTCGTACAAGGCGCCGTGAATTGGATCGAGAACCGTCTGTTCAAAACCACGACACCTCCAACTGAAGTCGCCGCGATTGTCGTCGAGCCGGTGCAGGGTGAAGGTGGTTATGTTCCGGCGCCGTCCGGCTTTCTTAAAGAGGTACGACGAATCTGCGATGAGCACGGCATTCTTCTGATCGTCGATGAAGTTCAAAGCGGGATGGGTCGCACCGGAAAGATGTTCGCACTGGAACATTACGGCGTGCCGGCCGACATCGTCTGTATCGCGAAGGGCATCGCGTCAGGTCTGCCGCTGGGGGCTTGCGTCGCGCGTGCGGACCTGATGGATTGGAAGCCGGGCGCTCATGCCTCGACCTTTGGAGGAAATCCCGTCGCCATCGCCGCCGCAATGAAGACCATTGAATTGTTGCAACGTGAACTCGTGGCCAATAGCGCAGAAGTTGGCGGTTATCTCAAACGCGGGCTGGAAAAACTCGCTACCAAACACGAATGCATTGGTGATGTGCGCGGCATGGGCATGATGATCGGCGTTGAGTTCGTCAAGGATCGCACTTCGAAAACTCCCGACGTCGACTTGCGCGATCGCGTCGAGATGGCCAGCTTCCAGCGCGGTTTGATCCTGCTTGGCTGCGGCGCCAACTCCATTCGCTGGTCGCCCCCGCTGATTCTGACGCATGATAATGTCGATGTGGCATTGGAGATTTTTGACGAAGCAATCGCTGCATCCGTGTAGTCCCGATCAACCCTTTAGAGGTGGAGCAAAATGTTTGAAGGAGAAGTCATTCAAATCAGCATCACGCCGGTGGCCGAAAATCCTATGCAGTCGGTAGATGCAGTGCGGGCCGTGCCCGGTCGCGGCCTGGAAGGCGACCGCTATTTCGATCATCCCAAAATGGAACCGAAGCGCGAACTCACTTTGGTCGAAGCGGAAGCCATTGAGGCGTTTCGCGGTGAATTCAAAATCGACTTCGGCCTGGATGGCACCCGCCGCAATGTCATCACACGCGGCGTGCCGCTCAACCACCTGGTCGGCAAGGAATTCTGGATCGGCGAAGTGAAAGCGCGCGGCATTCAACTCTGTGAGCCCTGCGCGACCCTGCAACGACTGTCGCATCCGAAAGTGCTGCCCGGGCTGGTGCATCGCGCAGGTTTGCGTGCGCAAATTCTATCTGAGGGAATGATTCGAGTCGGTGCGGTCGTTAAAGCTGACGGCGCTGCTGCGTAAACGAAGGCCTACTGCCTGGTGGCGGCTGGAACTCTTTTGGCTTCGAGACTCACCCCACCACTATAACCGTCTGAGACGATCGCACGTAATGATGCGAGTTGAAGTGTGAGGCTGCCTTCGCGCACCTTGCATGTGCCGTTCGCGGAAAAGCCGGCGTTCGGACCATCGACAAAGAAATCCGCCGTCATCCGTTTGATAGTCAACAAGTCCTTCTGAATAATTCCGGTTGCGAAGTCGCTCAGAAACCGTTCCTTGCTGCCGGCGCCCCGCAGGCTGATGTAAAAGCTGATCAGGTCACTGGTCTGTAGCGTCAACAACTCGCCGTGCAGTTCAAACTGTTCGCTGGCGCCCGCGAATCCGCCGCCCGTAGAAAGAGTGCCGCTGGTAATGCGATACAGCTGTTGTTTTTGTCTCCATGCATAACCGAGCGAAAGAATTATCGGCGGGGTTCCGTTCACTTCCAATGAAACAATCTTGAATGGTGACGTGAGCGCTTGCGTCACCATCGCATCCTTTGCCGGCGCTTTTTCGGTCACCTCAAAGCGCGTCCGGTTAGGATCGGGAAAGTTAATGTTGGGATCTCCTTTTCGAACCACCTCGATGCCGTAGCCTCCCGTATTGCGGGTCCCCAAATACGCAGCAAGCAATGTGTGCGATTGAAAGAAATCCTTGTCCAGCTCAGGCAATCCTCCGTCGAGCTTCTTCAGGGCCTGATAGGTCTCATTATCACGGCAGACTGCTATGAACGGCTCCTGAATAGCCGAATGCGAACCTTCAGCCAATACTTTCATCTCGCCAATCAACGGAGGGTCCTGGTTGGATACTGTCGCAGGTTGATCTGTCTGCCACACATGATTTGCGATGTGGCTTGGCGGCACGCTGCCGCAGATTGAAATAATGGAAATCAAAACAACGGCGGCAATGGGAATGAAATTAAGTGAGTTTCTCATCCGTCGGTTGGACGAGCGCGGGAGTCTTCACGTTGCATGAGCTCACAAACGATATCTCACGCGCTTTCGCAATTCCTCGTCTTCAACTTCGAGGTTCTGCAGGCGCAACATCACGTCCGCATTCAAATCCCAACCTGCGCGCTCGCCGGCCTTCAATTTTACGGCGCCGGCCGCGGCAATCATCGCGGCGTTGTCAGTAGACAGGTGCGGCGACGGGAAATATACGGGCACGCCCAGCTCGTCAGCCGCGACGCGTGCTGCTTCGCGTAGTGCGCCATTGCACGCAACGCCGCCGGCGACAATCAAAGTTCGCGGATGATATTCGTGAGCCACGCGTTCCATCGTGCTCACCAGCGAACGGACCACCGTCGACTGAAAGCTCGCTGCCAGATCCTTGATGCCTTGCGAAACCTCTTCGCCATTTTGCTGTGGCTGCAGGCCTGATTCGCGCACGTACTTTGTGACTGCGGTCTTTAACCCGCTGAAGCTGAAGTCGGGACGGTTGTCACCCATGCGCGGGAGCGCGAACTTCACGGCCTTCGGATTTCCTTCCCGCGCCAATCGCTCGATGATCGGTCCGCCCGGATATCCCAGCCCGAGCATCTTCGCAACTTTATCGAATGCTTCGCCCGCGGCATCGTCGCGCGTCCGGCCGACGACTTTGTACTTGCCCGGTTCGGGCACATAGAAAAGGTTTGTGTGGCCGCCCGAAACGATCAGGGCCACCGCCGGATGTTCGACCGGCGGATTTTCAAAACAAACCGAATAGATGTGGCCTTCGATATGATTGACGCCGACCAGCGGCTTGTTGAGCGCGAAGGCCATCGCCTTCGCATAAGAAACGCCAACCAGCAGCGAACCAACCAGCCCAGGGCCAATCGTCACCGCGATTCCGTCAATTTGATCCTGGGTAACTTTGGCGCGCTCGAAGGCTTCTTCGACAATCGGAACTATCTTATCTAGGTGCTCGCGTGAGGCGAGTTCCGGCACCACGCCGCCAAAGCGCGCATGCGTTTTGATTTGCGAAGAGATCACCGACGAGACAATCTCGCGGCCATCGCGAATAACCGCGGCCGCAGTCTCATCGCAGGAAGTTTCAATTCCGAGTACGAGCATTGGCTTGATTGTACTGAGGTCGGACGCGATTGTGGAGCGCGGGCATCCTTGCCCGCATGAGCGCACCGCGCGAACTGGTTTGAGGTGCTTCGCGCTCTTTGCGGGCAAGGATGCGCGCTCCATCAAGCAATTCGGTAAAAACTCAGAACCGAGTCGCCTTGCTTCAATTCACGATAACGGGTTAACGCATTGAATCGATCAGCCAGAGCCTTTTTCTTGTAGTGTTCCACGATAACGACGCCGCCAGCATTCAGAATGGTGGAACCACCTTCGCTGATGACCTTCAGCACCGCGTCATAATCCATTGCATAAGGCGGATCGAAGAAGATCAAATCGAACGGCGGCTCACCTTTCTTTTCGTGATGCCGCAGATAATCTAACGCTTCGCTGGCCACCACGTCGTAATCAGATTGTTCGACCTGCGTTAACTCAAGGTTTGATTCGATCAAACCGCACAGCTTGCGCGATTGGTCGACGAAGGTAACATGCAATACGCCACGAGATAATGCTTCAATACCAACCGCTCCCGTTCCCGCGCACAGATCCAGAAAGCGCGAAGCTTCCATTCGCGGCGCCAGCACATTGAACAACGTCTCGCGCAAACGATCCGAGGTTGGGCGTGTCGTCGAATCTGGCGGCGTCTTCAATCTTCGGCCGCGAAATCTACCGGCGATGACTCGCATAGCGGACTCTCTACAATCTGACGTGTTGGTCAATTATCGCGCGGTGACATAATATCGCGCGACGATCCATTACCATTCAAATTATTCGAGGCAACAATGACACAACCCGGCGTTTACTTCATCGTGGACTTTGCCATCACTGAAGGAAAGATTGATGAGTTCCGAGCGATCGCGGACGAAATGGTTGCGGGCACACAGAACGAGCCCGGCGCCCTGGCGTACGAGTTCTACGTCGATGCGAATCAAAAACAGGGTCGGCTGATCGAAGTCTATTCCGACTCGGATGCAGCCTTGGCGCACTGCCAGGGCCGGGTCGTACAGGAACTCGTGCCTAAACTGCTGGGCGTGTCAACGCTTACCGGTTTCTCAGTCTATGGTGATTTGAATTCAGAAACCGCCGACGTGCTGAGGAGGGGTGGGGCGCAACTCTTTCAGACCTGGTGCGGATTCAATCGATTTTAGCAGTCCGCCAAAGTTAACCTGATTGGGCCGTCAAGAATAAACTCAAATCAAAAATCTGGACTTTAGGGGTTGCGATGCGCTATTAATTCCCTCTTTCTTATCACTTCCGTTTCCGAGTAGGCAGTATGAAGGTATTCCTCTCCTCCACCGCTCAGGACCTCGCTTCTTACCGCAAAGTTGCCGATGACACAATTCTTAGTCTCGAACAAAACTCTCAGGTCATGGAGCGCTTTGGTGCTAAACCAGGGACGCCCGCCGA
>JBIOZK010000107.1:0-17370 GCA_044870975.1 Pyrinomonadaceae bacterium | reverse complement strand
CCTTCTCACTGTCGTAGAGACTCATCAAAGCATCGATGTAGTTGGTGCCGCCGCGACGGCCGAGCGCGCTGATTGCGGCTTTCCGCAACTCAACACTGTCAGCGCTGCGGGCAATCTGCAATAACCTCTCACCGGCTCGTTCGCTGCGACGGCGAGTCAGGCCGTTGATTACAGATTTCTTGATTTCAATGTCACCGCCGTCATAAATCTTGAACAGAGCATCGACGGCCGGTTCTCCCGGGCGGTCGGCAATCCGGGCGATGGCAGTCTTCTTGAGCGGCAGCGGTTTGGCACTGAGCGCGATGTCCGCCAGGATGTTGGCGGCGCGCACGCCAGTGTGTTGACTCAACGCATACATGGCGGCTTCGTTTATTTCCGGCTGCGGCGCATTCAGCGCAAATTCGCGCAGCGGATCGATAACGCTCTCGTCGTTGGTCGCGCCAAGTAGCGAGATAGCCCGCGAGCGGACCTTGAGGTCGGGATCACTCTGGGCCGAGCCCATAATGGTCGGAATCACAGTCTTGCCACCATTGCGGGCCAGCACTGTGAGCGCCGCGCGCCGGCAAGGTGGTGTCTGTCCGGAGTTCGGCTTCAACCAATCAGTAGCGGCGGCCATTCCGCGTTGCGGATCGCTTTCGACCAAAGCCTGGAGCACGACAATCTTGAATTCACAAGGATCGTCATCAGCCAGTCTTTGACCGGAGCCGATCTTATAGGGAAAGCCAATACCATTTCCGACGCCAACACCCATGCCCTCGCCGATCTGATACACCATCTTGTCCTTCATCTTGTCCTGCATCTCTTTGACGCGTTCGTTGGTTCGCTCCTGCGCCTCGCGCAATCGCTCATCCGCGCGAGCCTTGGCCTCGGCCATTCTCTCCTGGGCTTCCGCGACTCGCTCCTGCGCTTCAGCGGAGACTGCTACAGCCTGACCAATCGATTGCGCGACCGGGGTGTTGAGGCTGGGAATAGCGGCGATGGGCGCGGAACTGACCACGGCCACGTCGCCAATCATTGGCACCGGCGCGATGGTTGCAGCCTTTGCCGTGCCCGGAAGCTGTGCCACCAGCAGGTCGGCATCCTGCTTCCAGCTGGTCTTCTCATAAGCCTTCAGCATCTTGTCGATGGTCTGCTTACAGACATCAAACTTCTTCAACTGGTACTGGGCATAAGCCGTCCAATACATGGCGGCGTCGAGATTGTCTTCTTTGGGGAACTTCGCGACATATTGACCGAAAGCCTGTTCGGCTTTGGCCCATTGCGCGTCATCGATTAAGTCGCGCGCGGCGGTGAAGGCCGAGGTCGCCTGTGGAGTACTGCCGGTCTGTTGCGCCGCCCAGGCATTTCCGTTGAGGCGCGGCGCGGCTTTCTGCTGCGCTCTGGTTTGATTAATGGCTCCCGCCGCTATCAACGTCACAACTGCGGCGACTAATGCGAATACTGATTTGATTGATTTCATTTCTCTTCCGTCGTTTCTCATTTTCATTTTCCTCGGTGGACTTGGTTTCAGAGTTATTCGTAACCTCGCAACTCTGCAACGATTTCGGTCTTTTGAACGCGATCGCGAATCTGACGCAGGTCCTTTACGGGGGCTTTGTCGGGCAAATTCGCGATATCGATCAGAAACGGTTCCAAACTCCCAAGGACGGACTTGGCCGGGAACTTGCCGGCCATCTCGGCATCGCGCCGCAGCACGATATTTTCATTCAACAAGCGGCGTGATTCAGATTTTTCGTACGACACATCAACCTCTTGATCGTCGTCCGTTAATTCAATACTACGAACTGAGATGAGCAGTTTCTCTGCTTGCTCCAGATGAGTCGCGGTGTCTTTGTCTTCCATGTCGCTGTAACCAGCATCGATCCAGATAAGCTCAGTCTGCTCGGCAGCGCGATGAAGCTTCGGCTTTGATTGCTTCGGATTCATCGCGACGATCGGTTCAGCGCGTCCATCGTTGTTGCTCTTTTGATCTCCAGACGGGACGACTCGTTGCGGCTCATCCGGCTTCGGCGCGACCTGAGTTCCATTCTCTCTCTGAGCCACCTGCGGCGGCGCCTGAGGCGCGGGCTGTCTGGTTCTCCAGTACGCCACGCCAACCACTATCGCAATCAGCGCGAACGCCATTGCCGGCGCCGCAAACCTGAACGAAGGCATCGCAAACAACCCGGCGAACCATTCAGAGAAGCTGAACTTTGACCTTGCCGCTCCGTTGCCGTCCGCTGCTATCTGCGCCGCGATTCCATTCCAGACCGCCGGCGAAATCTCCAACTCGCGATCGTAACGCGCGAACAATTCATTCTCCGCGGTCAATGCTTCGAACGCGGACGTGCAACCGGCGCACTTCATCAAGTGCTCCTGCACGTGTTCGCTGTTACGCTCGCCGGCCTCGCCGTCGAGATAAACTTCCAAAAGATTTAGACAGTCATCGCATTTCATGACTTTAGGTTCCTACATACTGACCAACGCGCTGGCGCATCTCCGCTCGAGCGCGATGTAAATCGGTTTTCAATTTTGGAATTGAGAAACCGGTGATTTCCGCAATCTCTTCATAGCTGCACTGGTGGAAAACTTTCAAAGTGAACACCAGCCGCTTGTCGGCATCGAGCGTCGCCAGCGACCGTTGGACGACCTCGTTCAGTTCCTTATTTAAGAGATTGTGACTGGGGACAGGCGCTTGATCACTGAGATCGAGCACTTGCTTATCGTCCAGATCGACTTCCTGGTTCTTGCGAATCTTGGCGCGCAAACTCTCGCGCGCTACATTCTTGGCAATCCCGAAGAGCCAGGTCGAAAGCTTCGTTTCCTCACGCAGCGATTTCAAACTGCGATAGGCTCTTACGAAGGTTTCCTGCGTCAGCTCTTCGGCCAGGTCGCGGTCGTTAATCTGGTCGTAGATAAAACTGATTACGGGTCGTGAGTACCGTTCAAAGATCAGGCGGAACGCTTCCTGGTCGCCGGAGCACGCCCGCGTGACTAGGTCCGCTGAACTATTCATCACAGATCCTGCGAACGCACCGGGCTGGCCTTCCAGGCTAATTTCACGTGCCGCCAGCGGTTTCATCATGTACTCGGTGTGTTAGTGAGCCCCCAAAGTAAAAGGTTTCAGGTTTTCGTGCAATTTTTTGCCGGGGGAATTGAAATATCAAACGGACGGGGACAGAAGCGAGTTCCGATAATAGCGCGAATTAATGGGAAATTGGACAGAAGGTTGGCCGCTGAAGCGCCCGCTGCATTGATGCTCGGAGCATGACTTTTGAACCTCGGAACATGGCTTTTCATGCTCACAGCATGACTTTTGAACCTCGGAACATGGCTTTTCATGCTCGGAGCATGACTCTTGGACCTCGGAACATGGCTCTTCATGCTCGGAGGATGACTTTTGCACCTCGGAACTTCACCGTTCATCCTCTGAGCATGGCTTTTGACGCTCGGGACATCGCCCTCAGTCCTCCCAAGTTCAAGGAATGCAACCAGTTAGATTTCAAAGGGCTATTCAGCGTAGTTGGGATTAGCCTTAAGCGGCTTTCTTCGACTTTCGGCTGCGCAACAGTCGCCGCAAGGTAATCAGCAGACTGCGCGGGTCGATGGGAATTGGCTCAAAGGCATTCGCGCCCAGCTGCAGTGAGAAAGTCGCTTTACCCGTCCCGAACGGCGCCGTCACGATGATTGGCGTCTTTGTCAGGGTTATAGTGTCACGAACCCGCCGAACCACATGAATTCCATCGGCGCCCGGCAAGTGGATGGCGGTGACAATAACATCGGGTTTCAGGAACAGTGCCATGTCATAACCGGTAACGCCATCAGCGGCCGTGGTTACCTCGTATCCATTCCGCTCAAGCGTGGTGCGCATTAATTCACGCATCTCGTCGTCATTTTCGATCAGGAGAATATTCTTAGGCATAGGTGTGCTCAGAGTTCTTTCTTAAACCCGAGTGCGCTGTTTGTGTATCCCTATTAAAGTCGTATTGTCGGCGACTTTCCGTGAATCCGAGTCGTTACGGAGACGACAGCGCCTCCATAAACAAAAAGGGAGTTGAGGATTCACCCTCAACTCCCCATGGTCACCGCGCCATGAAAGGTTTGATTCCAATCAGTTGTTAGACCCCGCGGTATCCATCGGCATAGCCATTCTGGAATGCCTGGATGAAGTACTGCTGATACATGGCACGATCACCCATGCGCGAGTTGTAATCCTTTGACGCGTTACCATAGCGCCCCGGATTGTAACGACCACGACGTCTATCCTCACGACCAGCCTTTAAGCCTTCGTTGTAGCCCGCGTTCAAAGCGGTCTGTCGCAGTTCATAAGATCCGCCCTGGTTGCCGTAGCCATCCCACCTGCGCGAACCATTGTAGTAGCCGTTGTTGTAAGAACCGGTCGCGTGCCAGTTACCATATTGATCGTAATAGCCACCCTGGCGTGACTGACGTTCGCGTTGACGCTGAAGTTCGCGCTCGCGTTCACGACGTTCACGTTCCGCGCGACGATATTGCTCCTGGTTCCAATAAGGATACTGTGCCTGGGCCGTGCTGCTAGACACTGCCATGATGCCTACAAACAACAACAGTCCCAGGATTGCTCCTCCAAATCTTTTGATGCCGTTCATGTTCATTCTCGACCTCCGCCATGGGTCATGGCAATGACCATGCCACTGCCGGATTCCATCAGTTCGCACGCGGTTGATTGCGCCAAGCTATTCGGATATTCCATATCGTGCTTGATTGAACGACCTGCGTAGCTGTCTCGCCGGTGAGTGTTGCAATCAGATTGCCTGAGGTTAAATAGGAATACAGCCCAAGACGCAGATCCGTACAGACGGCGCATAAGGTTCAGGAATTATAAGTTGACTATGGCCGCAATTTGGCGTAGAAGCCGTTTTACTGGCTTCACCGAAGGCCCAACCATGGAACCCACTCCACAGACAGCTGCGCGATCTATCATTGAAGTCGAGCAGCACATCCGCCAACTTAACGACGAGTGGGTGAAGGCAATCGTTCGGGCGGATGCCGCCGCGCTTGAGCGCATCATGGCTGATGACTTCTACTTTACTTACCCGTTGGAAGGCGACGATAAAGCCCAATTCATTTCAGATGTCACCTCGGGAGATTTGAGAATCAAACACATGACCCGCGAACAGTTGAATGTGCGGGTCTTTGGCACGACGGCAGTATTGACGGCCCGCGATTCAGCAACCTGGCTCTACCACGGTCGCGAACTGTCAGGCCAATACAAGATCTTAAGCGTCTACGCCGAACGAAGCGGCATCTGGCAATTGTGCGCGGTTCAGGCTTGCCCAATGCTGAGTGCCTAGCTTTAATATCTCGCCGTAGTTTTTATCTCAACCAATTGACAGAGGTTCGCGGCTGATCGGACAATGCCAGCCTCCGATGAAAGCACCACGATTTTTACTACGAGGATTCCGGCGGCCGAGTGAAGTGGCTGCGCTCGCGCTCGGCAAACTTGAGCGACAAGTGCTCGACCAAACCTGGTCGCGTCATGAAACCAGCGTGCGCGACGTTTATCTGGCCTTTGACGAGACCATCGCTTACACCACGTTGATGACGACGCTCGATCGTCTTTATAAGAAGCGCCTGCTGGATCGGCGCAAGGATGGTCGCGCTTTCGTTTATTCGCCGGCGGTGTCGCGCGAAGAATTCGAGCACGGGATCCGCGAAGATGTGATCGACGGGTTGCTCGGGGACGGCGCCGAAGGAGTACGTCCCGTGCTGGCTTGCATTGTCGAGACCGTCAGCGAAAACGATCGCGAACTGCTCGATGAACTCGAGCGGCTAATCAAAGAGAAGAAACGGGAATTGAACCGCAAGACGGAATAAGCATGTACGAGCTTCTGGGCATCAGCTTGTTTCTCGCCGCGTTGGTTCTGCTAAATGCCTTGGCGTCGTTGGCGGCAGCGATGATCTGGCGACTGTTCGCCCCGCTGTTTAGATCCGTTTCGGCAGCTGTGCGCGCGGATTTACTCTTCATGTTGCGAGTTGGCGCGCCCATTCTGGCGACGCTTGTCGTGGTCGGCTTACTGATTCCTTCCTATCTGAGTTACGAACCGCGCGTTACCTCAGAAACGGTAAGCACAAAACTCGCCACGCTCGCAATTCTATCGGCTGCCAGTGTGGGATTCGCGCTGTGGCGAATGATTCGCTCCTGGAGAGCAACCGCCTCGCTGCGAAAACAATGGCTCGCGGCAGCTAAGCCCATCGAGTTGCCTGGTATCAACATCCCCGCGTTTCGAATTCCGCATAGCTTTCCCATCATCGCCATCGCGGGAACCGTGCGCCCGCAGTTATTCATCGCAGACAATGTCCTGCTGGCGCTTAACGCGGATGAATTGGCGGCGGCAATTGCGCACGAATGTGGCCATCTGTCCGCGCGCGATAATCTCAAGCGGACTTTGCTCCGTATTTGTCGCGACAGTCTGTTGCTGGTGCCACTTGGTGGGACGGTTGAACGAATCTGGGCGCAGACTGCCGAAAGCGCCGCCGACGAATTCGCCGCGCGGCAGAGTCCCGCGATGGCCCTCAATCTGGCCTCAGCCCTGGTCCAGGTGGCGAAGATGGTCCCGGTTGGGGCACGGGCGGATGTGCCACTCGCCGCCTACCTGGTCGGTGTCGAAGAAACTCAGGGAGTGAAGTCGCGGATCAAAAGATTGATCGAGATCTCGTCCAACCGCGGGACCGCGACTGAGAGCCCGTGGCTAATCCGAATGTTACCCGCTGCTACGCTCGTCGCGTTGATTCTGATGTCAGTCCTGGCTGCCAGCAACGCTCAAGTCCTCATGAAAGTGCATGACCTGGCCGAGCACGCGGTCAGCATGCTTTCTTAGACAGTCGCCTTCCCTGAAGCCAACGGTTTGCGCAACCAAATGAATAGCCCAACCGCCCCAAGTTGCATCGCCATTCCGAAAACCACCAAAGCTACCAAAGAGAAGTCATACAGCACGCCCATCGCAACGCTGCCCAGGAACCAAAGGACTCCGTAGGCAGCATTGAACGCGCCGAACGCGGTGCCTCTCTTGTTCATCGAGACAACTTGTGAAATTCCCGAACGCAGCGTCGCGTCCTGGGCGCCAAGCCCCGTCGCCCAACAAGCGACACTCACGTAAACACCGGCGCTTCCACCCAGGAACCCAAACGGCAACGCGAGTACCGAAACCACAATGCCGAACGCTATGACTTGGATTCCGTACCGGTCAAAGAGTCTGCCGAATATCAACGCCGTCAATCCGTTCACGCCCATCGCTCCCGCATACAACAACGGAATCACTTCCGGCTTCGTCAGCGAGTTCTGTTGAAAGTGAAAAGCGAGCAGTGGAAAATCTACGAAGCCAAGAGCAAGCAGACCTGCCGCGCCGACATAGATCCAAAAGACATTCGGTAAGTTCTTGCGCGCCGGTGGTGGCGGAGGAGTTCCCTGCTTCGATCGTGCCCAGCGGGCAAACAGTAGCGCGATGAAGGCACCCAACGCCGGCAGCGCCAGCCAAAGAAATGCAGGTCCAAAATGATGTGACCGGGCCACGGAGGCCGCCACGAACAGTGGGCCCAGCACGGCCCCGGTTTGATCCATGGCCGCGTGCAATCCAAATCCCGATCCATGGCCGACCACCTCAGTAGCTTCGGAAAGCAAAACGTCACGCGCCGGCCCGCGCAAACTTTTGCCCGTGCGCTCCGCGACCACTAACAAAGCAGCCGCCTGCCAACTGCCAGCGAACGCCAGACCAGGCACGACCACCAGGTTCAGGAAATATCCCAGCGTCGTAATCGTCCAGTACGCGCGCGTGCGATCAGCCAACCGCCCGCTGAAATAGCGCAGACTGGCTGCGATCATTTCGCCGAGTCCGGCAATGATGCCAACCTGCGTCGCGCTCGCGCCCAGGTCTTTGAGCAGCGGCCCGATAACGCTGTGCGCGCCTTCGTAGGTCATGTCGGCGAAGAGGCTGACAAAACCCAACGCGACAATAAATCGAAACGCGCTTTTTCTTTCTTGCGCTGAAAATTCCGGCATGAATTAGATTAGCGAAACAACAAAATCTCAATTACTGATAACGAGCCGAGCAGCAATAAGAGACTGACGCCCACGTAACGAACCACCGCGGGAGAGACCCGATCTCGAATCCATCGACGGATGCCCGTGCCGAGGAAAGCAGCCAACGAGCCTTTAGTAATCATCGCCGCCACCGCACCCAACCAAACCACCACTCCGACCTGATACTTGGCTGCCATCGCGGCGGCCGTAACTTGTCCGACATCACCCCATTCTGAAAAGAAGATGGCCGCAAAGGTGATCATCGCGGCCTTGTGGGCCTTCTGCTGGTCTCGCTCAGCCCGATATTGGTCGTCCTTGCGCCATAACGCGATGGCCACGCCGATAAAACTGATGCCGGTGATGCTGGCCACCAGCACGCGCGGCAATTTTGAAATTGCTTCGCCGACCAAAACTGCCACGCCCATCTTGGCCATGAAAGCCGCGGCCATCCCGATCATGATCGGCATGGTGCGATAGCGCGCAGCCAGCACGCCGGTGGTGTAGAGCAGCTTGTCACCGACGATCTCGGCGAGAAACACCGCGCCAAAAGTGGCAAAGAAAATGAAAAGCATTTAATTCTCGACGTCGGGGTCGTCGCATTCTAAGCCGCAGCAGTCCCGTTCGCAATTACGAAACGCAAACTGTTAAGTCAGTCAAAGACGATATGCACCTTCGATTGATCGAGCGGGACGAAGGTCGGTTCCACGCCGAACACGCCGCGTATATTTTGCTGGGTCAGAACTTCTGATGCGGAACCCGCGGCGATCACGCGACCTTCATTTAGCAGCACTACCTGATCGGCAAACCGCGCGGCCAGATTGAGATCGTGCACCACCCCAACAGTGACGACGTCAGCCGCCTCAGTCAATTTACGCACCTTCTTCATGAAATCAATTTGATGACGAATGTCGAGAAAGGTCAGCGGCTCGTCGAGAAACAGAAACCGGCAGCGAGACGCGGAACCATTCGACTTCGGGGGACGCCACAATTGAGCCAACACGCGCGCAAAGTTCACGCGCTGCCGCTCGCCTCCGCTCAAGGTTTGATAATCGCGAGCGCTGAATTCCGTGACGTCAAAGTACTGCATCATTTCGTCGACTATGTTTTCGTCGGTCGGACCGGGCCGCCCACCGAAGTGCGGGTATCGGCCCATCATCACCACTTCTCTGACGCTGAGCGGGAAAGCGACCTCCACCGCCTGAGAGAGCACCGCGCGCCGCTTCGCGAGATCCGCTTCCGCAGCGTCTCGGACGTCTGTCCCTTCGAATTCAACGGTGCCCGTCTGTGGCCGGAGTGATCGCGCGAGGATCTTGATGAGCGTCGACTTACCTGCACCGTTTGGACCAATGATCAGATGAAGCTTGCCGGGCGGAAATACCAGCGAGATGTTCGAGACCAGCGCCTTGCTGCCGACGCGGAAGGTAATGTCGTTGGCTTTGAGCATCAATTAGGTGGCGCAGACTTTAGTCTGTGAGTTTACGGGCACCACAGACTAGAGCCTCCCGCCACTAAAATACGTACTGCCGTCGTCGTAGCAGCGTAATGAAAATCGGCACGCCGACCGCCGACGTCACAATTCCTATCGGCAATTCCGCTGGTCGCAGTGCCAGTCGCGCGACGAGATCCGCAAGGCTCACCAGCGTCGCCCCGAGCAACGCGCTGCCCACAATCAAATATCGATTGTCGGCGCCGCCAAGCATTCGCAGGATGTGCGGGACGATCAGGCCGACAAAACTAATTACTCCGGTGAACGCCGTCGCGACCGCAACAATCACAACGTTGACTGACAGGATGATCCATTTCAGACGATTGACGTTTACACCCAGGTACGTCGCCTCTTCTTCACCAATCATCAACGCGTTGAGTTGTTTCGAGAATCGTAGCGCTAACAGCGTCCCGACAGTCGTCGAAATCGAAACGATCACCACTGATTTCCAGTTCGCGCCTGAGAGTGTCCCCAAACTCCAGAAGGTGATCGACCGCGCCTGCGGATCGCGGGCGATATACGACAGGAAACCGATCGCGCTCATGAATAGCGCGTTGACCGCCAGGCCGGTGAGCAACAGCATCACGATTGACGCGCGGCCATCTTCGCGCGACTTCGCCAGCAGGAAAACCAGATAGGTCGAAACTATCCCACCGATACAAGCAGCGATGGGCAACGTCCAGATGCTCGGACTCAGGTGCAGTACCCCGCCGAGGACGAAGAACATGGCAGAACCGAAAGCGGCGCCACTCGAGGTTCCGACCAGACCCGGTTCGACGATCGGATTACGAAAAAGCGCCTGCATCAGGGTGCCGCCAACACCAAGACTGGCGCCAACAAACAGACAAAGGATCGCGCGGGGCAGACGCAACTCAAGAAAGATCCGCTGATCTAAAGTTGCTTCAGGTTTTCCCGGAAGTAGGGAGGCTAGTGCGTGAGTAATATCGGCAACCGAGAAATCGATCGCGCCGAAACGAATTGAAGCAGCGAGGACGATTAATGTCGCGAACGCCAAGCCAATCAGAAGTCCTCGACGCGTGCCGTGCTGCTTCGTCACTTTTGATGGATTGCTGCGGCTACCTTTTCGATGTTCTCGCCAGAGCGTGGGCCGAAGTAATTTAGCACGTTTTCTTCGATTCGATAGATGCGGCCGTTCTTCGCGGCGTTAGAAGTCGCTACACCCGGCAAGGCCTTAATCTGATCCATTGAACCGAGGCGGTCGTAACCGAAATCAGTCAGCAGGATCACATCGGGATTCGCTTTCGCGAGAATCTCCGGCGACTCCATCCGCTGCATTCCGCGTCCGCCGGTATTCTCTACCGCCATTTCCCCGCCGGCGAGTTCAATCATCTGGCTGACGCCGCCGCCATCGCCCCCGCCGCCCTTGCCGACGACCATGTAAACGTTTGACGCGCGGCCGAAGTGAATAACGGCGACGCGCGGACGATCGGTATATTGCTTCACCTTTTCCAGAGACGCGGCCTTTTGTTCATCGAGCGTCTTGCACAATTCCTCAGCACGCGCTTCCTTGTGAAAGTACGCGCCCATTTCGCGAATCAGGGCCTTGGCGCCGTCGAAGCTGTCATTCCTGGCGGCGAAGGTCTTCATCGGAATGTTCAGTTGCTTAATTTGATCGACGACTTGTGGCGGGCCGATGTTGTTGTCGTGAATCACCACGGTCGGATGTAGTGAAAGAATTCCCTCAGCGCTCAGCGCCCGGTGATAACCGACGGTCTGCTTGTTCTTAACGTCGGGGGGATAGGTGGTTGAGAGATCGACACCGACAACTTTGCCCTGCTCTCCGAGCGCCCAAATGATTTCGTTATAGATCGGAGAGATGACCACGTAGCGCGCGTCTTTCGAATCAGTGGGCGTGTTGTGAAAGCGCGAGCAGGCGGCCATCCAGAGGGCAGCAACCAGCGACAGGCAAATGACGGTGATTCGTTTCATGAATGTTTGTGACGCTCGGATTGACAGAGCGATGGTAACAGAAACCCGACCGCAAGGGAGGGTGCCAAATCGTTCACTAATGCACCCTCGCTTACGCTCGGGTTTCTGCTTTTACTTTAGAATACGAACCGCGCCTGCAACTGAAACATGCGCGGCGGATCGATGTTGGCGAATGCTGGAATCGCGTTGGTCGCGGCCGTATTAGTGAATGAAGTTGTCAGCACGCCAAAGTCCGGCCGCACCGTCGCTGTATCCAGGCCGCCAACTACCGTCGAGTAAATTGTCTGGCCGCGGCCCAGCAAATTCGCGTGATTGAAAACATTAAAGCCTTCCAACCTCAACACGATGCTCTTGCTTTCCGAAATCGGAATGCGGCCCTCAACGAAAATTGAGACATCGGAAGTCGGCGTCCCGCGGAAGAATGATTTCGGAATCACTTGTCCGTTGATTACCGGACGATCGTTGGTGGCGCCATCGCCGTTGTTATCAACGCCGGTCGTCGCATTGAAAGGACGCGACGATGCAAACATGCTGACGGTTCCCGCCGTAATGTGGTACGGGAACTTGTAACTGAAGGTGAAGACGGCGCGATGTCTCTGATCGACAACGCTCGGCCCACGTTCCTCTTCTCCCAATCGCAGAAGACTAGCCTGATTTGGACCGATGCCATTGCCATCAGGTTCGGTGGTATTGGTCGCCTTCGACAACGTATAGCTGACCGACGCGAAAATCTTCCGATTGCCACGATAAGTGAATAGCGTCTGCAATCCGTTGTAATCAGCTTTTCCTAAATTCATCAGCACGTTGACCTGGCGCACGCCGCCATTTGCAGGCGTAATCGGTCGCGTCAGGTTGGCCGCGGCTACGGCTTGCGCCGCCGTGCACGGGCCCGGATTTCCCACCGGACAACGAAACTGGCCAGGCGCCGTACGATCGAACGGAGATGGCGCGTTGAGATCAACGGTCCGATCGATATTGCTCAGGTGCTGATGGACAAAGTCGGTGCCGAGAAAGAAACCCCTGGCAACCTCGCGCTCTACACCAATCGAAAACACCTGGCTGCGCGGATTGTTAAATTCGTCCGGATAATTCGGCAGCTTGTTAAAGTCCAATCCAAACCGCGCGAACTGTGCCTGATAGAAAGCACGCTGACCGGCGCGAATTGTGATGTCGCGCGCGGGCAATTGCGAAGCCGGCACCAGGTTCGGGTTCACGTTCACCGGCACACACGTCAGACACGTAGGAAATCCAGTCTGACCCGCGATGGCGGTGTAGGTAGTCAACCCGTCCAGGCCATTGACCAGATAACCGGCGAGCGCGTTAGTGCGAATCTGCGTGTAATACATCGCGTAGCCGCCGCGAATCGACGTGCGCCCGTCGCTGCCCGGATGCCAGGCGAAGCCGACGCGCGGTTGGAAATTCTTGGTGGCGGTCGTCAGAGTCTGACGATCGTAACGCAGGCCGAGATCAAACGTCAGGTTCGGCTCGACGTGGAAAGTATCCTGAACAAACCCGGTCAGCAGCCATTGCGGCAGGTCATAACTACTGATGCCGAAATTGATCGGCTGCTGATAATTCTGCACGTCCGCCAGGGTCAGCTGATCAAAGGGCAGCGTGGCGCGGGCGCCGGTGCTCAGGAAGGTGAATGTTCCAAGAATCGCCGTGCCCGGCTCGCTGCCAGTGCCGCCGGATCGATGACGTAGGATGCTGCCGCCAATCTTCAGATAGTGCGCACCCTTCGTCCAGGACAAGGTGTCTGCAAATTGGAATTGATGTCCCCAAAGATCCGAGAACCGAGATTGGCCGATCGTGAAGGGCACGGCGCCGCTGCGGGTGTAAGTTGTCGCAATCGTCGGCGCGGTCCAGAAGGTGACCGGATCGCCGTGCAGATAAGCAAAGCGAGCTTCGTTCAGCACTCGCGAATTGAACACCGTCGTGTGGTTCACCTGAAATTGCCATGACCGGCGCGCATACAGTCGCGCCACGCTCGGGGCGCTGGTGCCGCTGACTGCGTCCTGCGGATTATCATCATGAAACCGGTCCATGTTGAATCGAAACATCAGATTTTGCTTCGAAGTCAGCCGGTGGTCTAAGCGGCCGTTGAAGAGGAACTGGCGATAGTGCCCCACCCACTCCAGGTTTCCATCAGGCGGCAGCACAAATGTCGGCAGGGTGCTCGACAAAAACGTGGTGCGGTTCTGCCAGGTGTAGTCGGTCGTGACAAAGAAGAAGGTCTTGTCCTTAATAATCGGACCGCCGATAGTGCCCGAGACCTGAGCAAGTTGGTCCGGAATGTCGATCGGGTTAATGGCTTGCAGACTCGCCGGCGTCACACAAGTTGTAATTGACGGCGGACAATAGTTCTTTGTCGAAAAGGTCTCTGCCTGCCACGCACCGGGACGGTACAGGACCAAGCCCTCGCCGTGAAATTCATTAGTGCCCGACTTGGTTACGAAGTTGAGCGCCGGTCCCGAAGTCCAGCCGTACTCCGCCGAAAACGCATTTGTCAAAAGATTCACTTCCTGAACCGCATTGAGCGGCAACGTCGTGATGGCCGTCTGTCGGCCCCAGCCTTCATCATTGTTCGCGCCGTCAAGTGTGAAAGTTGTCGCTCGTCGCGAACCTACGCCGGTGATGAAATAAGTCGCATTGACGAACAGATCGCCGGTGCCCTTGCCCTGACGAAACGCAGAATTCAATAACGGCAAAGTCGTGACCTTGCGACCAAGTAGGGGCGTCTCGTTTATGACGGTGCTGGTCAGCGGCAGGCCAACTTGCGGATTGGCGCGGACACCTTCAGTGGTGCCGACAATGGTCACCACGGCCTTTGAAGTGCCTACCGCCAGCATAACTTTCAGGGTCGCAGTCTCGCCCGAACGCAGAGTGATGTCCTTGCGTTCCTCGGTACCGAAGCCATCCTTTGAAACCGTGACGGTGTAAGTCCCGGTGAGCGACAGAGCCGGAATAGTTGCGCTGCCCTCGCTACCGGTGACCGCGTCGCGTGTCGCGCCGGTGGCCGAATTTGTCACTGTCACTTTCGCATCCGGCACCACCGCGCCGTTTTGATCTTCGGCAACGACGACAATTGAGCCGGTGTTCGGGGTCTGAGCAAAGCTGATCGCAGCACAAGCCACGACTAATACAGCAAGCACACCTGGCTGACGGAAGAAATACTTAATCATTTTGAATCCTCTATTGTTCTAACTTCGGCGCGTGGGATAGGTGAATTTACTGAGACCAGAGAAATACTACCAGTCGCCGTTGCCTTTTAGACAAGGCCTCCATCTCAATTTCAAATCGTAAATCTTGCGTGACAGCCGGCTTTCTGATAATCATCGCGTCGCGCACCTTCGAGAACCTTGAAACAATGTCCTGCCTGTTCGCGAACCTACTCTGACAACACGCTCGTGTTCTGTCTGGAGGATGGCACCACGCTGGTCAGTCGCCCTGATCCACCGGAAACCCTGCGCATCGAAGGGTCCCGCCCGACAGATTGGCCAATGCCGCCGGCGAATCAGCCAGCAGCGCGACGCAGCCGATGGCCGATTTACGCTTTAGTTGCGGTGCTGGTCGTAGGATTGATGCTGGGTGTAATCGGTCTGGGAATCGTCAGCTATTGGCGACTCTCGGCATCGTCATCAAATTCAAATAGCGAGCAAAGCGATTCACAGTCCGAATCGTGGTCGAGTCCTTCGGTTTCACCGACCGCCACGCCGCGAACTTCCGCCTCGCTGGTGGGTGTGTGGCGAACGAATGTTACCGAGAACGGACAGGCGACCGAGATTACGGTCACGTTCCTGACAGAGGGAGACACGCGCTACCTTTTTAAGGACGCGCGCGGCAGAACCAGCAGCGATACTGGCACGTGGCAATACTCGGAAGGAGTTTTGTTTGAGAGATTTTCGAACGGCGCTGCAGGCAAATCATCGATTAGATGGATCGATGACAACACGGTCGAATTGACCATCATCGATAACGGCGTGCCGGCTTACGCAGGACTGAAGCGAACGTACCGGCGCGTACGATGATCTTTTAAATCACTTCCCAAACCAACCGATTGGCTTGCCTGATAGATCCACCCAGACACTCTTTACCTGAGTGTAAAGTTCCAGCGCATGGCGGCCCATCTCGCGTCCGTAGCCTGATTGCTTGTAACCGCCAAAGGGCGAGGCCGCATTGAACATGTTGTAGGTATTGATCCAGACGACACCGGCCTTGACGGCCTTCGCGAATCGATGTGCGCGGGTGATGTCCTTCGTCCAGATGCCGGCCGACAATCCGTAGATTGTTTCGTTCGCTTGCCGGAGCAAATCGTCATCGTTATCGAAAGTGATAACTGAAGTCACCGGCCCAAAGATCTCTTCCTGCGCCACGCGCATTGAGTTCTTCACTTCACTGAAGATCGTCGGCTGAAAGAAGTAGCCGTTCTGGAATTGCGCATCGAGTTGCGGCGATTCACCACCGGCGAAAACGGTCGCGCCTTCATCCCGGGCCACGCCGACATACGATTTGATCTTCGCGAGTTGCTCCTCGGAAACCTGCGGCCCCATCATCGTTCCTTTGTCCATCGGGTCGCCGACTTTTATCTTCTCGGCCTTCTCTTTGAAACGGCCCAGAAATTCATCCTTCACCTTTTCTTCAACGAACAGTCGCGAACCGGCACAACAGACCTGGCCTTGATTAAAGAAGATGCCCATCATCGCGCCGTTCACAGCTTGATCTAAATCAGCGTCGGCAAAAATGATGTTCGGCGCTTTTCCTCCAAGTTCGAGAGAGACCTTGGTCAGATTATCCGCCGCGGATCTGGCGATAATCTTTCCGACTTCAGTCGAGCCGGTGAAGGCAATCTTTTCGATGCCTTGGTGTGATGCGAGTGCGGCGCCCGCAGACTCGCCGTAACCCGGCACGACATTGACAACACCTTCAGGAAACCCCGCTTCCTGGATCAGCTTCGCCAGTTCCAACGCGGTCACCGGGGTTTGCTCTGCGGGCTTCAAAACGACGGTGTTTCCCGCAGCCAGCGCCGGAGCCAACTTCCACGCGGCCATCAGCAAAGGAAAATTCCAGGGAATGATTTGTCCGCAAACGCCCAAGGGTTCCCGTAGCGTGTAATTGAACATCTGGCCCGGAACGGGAATCGTCTCGCCTTCAATCTTCGTCGCCCAGCCGGCGAAGTATTCAAAGTTTTCCACCACACCCGGCAGATCAATGTAGGTCGATTCCTTGATCGGCTTGCCGTTATCACTGGTTTCGAGTTCAGCCAGTTGCGGGGTGTCGCGCTCAATCAGCTGCGACAATTTGTAAAGCAGCCGTCCACGGTCGCGCGCGCTCATCTTCGACCATTTACCCTCGAAGGCTTTCCGCGCCGCGCCCACGGCTTTATCGATGTCGGCTTTATCGGCTTCAGCGACTTCAGCGAAAGTCTCACCCGTAGCAGGGTTGGGCGTCTTGAAAGTCTTGCCTGATTCGGCATCGACAAATTGACCGTCGATGAACAGTTGATAGCGGCGCGTAGTTGTTTGCGGTTGCGGTGTTGACATGATTGCTCCTCGATCAAGAATTTCTAATCGAGAATCTACACCGCGCCCCCGCTGAAAGTCTAAAGGACGACGCTGCATGTGATTGAACGAAAGAGGCGAGAGAGCAAATCGTGAGTCGCGCAGATTGTTGTGGAAGTAACAATCTGCGCGAATTAGGAGGGATAGACGTTCTCTATGGAGCCGGTTTGCGAGGGGGATCTTTTGGGCAACTCGCCGTGCAATTCCGATAATCCGTCGCACTCGCATCCAGGCACTTCTGACGCGCCACGTCGGTATATTGACCGCCCGGCGGGCAAGTGCTGTCGCGTTTCAGCCTTTCGTTAAGACAGCGGGTCAGGCATTCGTTTCTCGTCTCG
>JBIOZK010000106.1:0-57570 GCA_044870975.1 Pyrinomonadaceae bacterium | reverse complement strand
ATCATGTATCTACGCAGAGTGTCAGACGTCCATTAGGCTCGTTGCCCTCCCTCACGGTCGGGCTTCTGACACCCCTCAAAACGCGCCATTCTCATTTGGCGAGTCTTTCGGCACTTCCATCCCGACGTCCCACAACTCAACAATTTTCTCCCCTGCAAATCTGAAGATGTGCACCACCGCGATCGCGGGTCTGTCCGGCGCGTGCTGGACCCGCGAATGAACCGCGACCAGATCGCCTTCCGCGATTGCGCGCTGAACCTCGAGTTTTGTGTTCGGAAACTGTTTGTGCGCGTCGGCCATACCGCTCTTCAGCGACTCAGCGTCGCCGGCGAAGTACGCATTGTGGTGCCGAAAGTCGGAACTGGTCAGATCGTATGCTTCATCGAGTCGGCCCGACGACGCGGCCTTGAGAAACGAGATGGCAACTTCCTTATTTGAACCCATACGACCTCCGGAATCGAATCGTGTTCAGTCCTATTCCACCAGCTTGACCAGCAATTTAGTGGCCGCCGAAATCAGCGGCGCGGCGATGGGTTGTTGCTGCATGACTTCCATCGGACCTTCGCCGAAGTACAAACCATCAGACACCAGAAATGTAAGCCGGATGTTTCCCTCCGCGGGCGGCGGCAGGCGCTCTTTGTCCCAGGGACCAATCGCCGCGACGATGGGCTTTGAAGCTTCAACGACTGCATTGAATTCATCATCAAAGGGATTCGGCTTTCCTTCGACGACAATCACCTTGCCGGAGTAGTTGATATATCTCGCGCCGCCATCGGCGAACACCGCCATAGTATCCAGACCATCTGGCAGGCTAACTTCAATAATCGTGCCCAGGTATTCTTTAGGCGGCGTTGCCTGTCCGGCGGTCCTCAACGCATTGAATGCAAGCGTGCGAACGCGTGACTCCTGCTGCTCGTCTTCAGCAATCTTCCGGAGAGCTGCAGGATCGGCGTTGGTATTGAAGAGTGTCGACCAGGGTTCCTCGACATTTCCGCTGTAATGCTCTTTGAATAAATCAGGTCGATCACAAAACAGCAGTTGATAGATTACATTGGTAGATTCGTCTTGATATGGACCTTCCGTCGCCGGTACTGATGAAGCGGATGACATTTGCTGACCTTTCGAAGAGTGTCTGGAATGCTGTTTATGAGGCCAAAGGTGTAAGCCGGCCAAGCAGAAATGCGGGAAGTTCGCTCACTTTCACGCGCTCCTGCTCCCAGGTGTCGCGATCGCGCACCGTGACCGCCTCGTCTTCGAGTGACTGATGATCGACGGTCACACAGAAGGGCGTGCCGATTTCATCCTGGCGCGCGTAAAGCTTCCCGATGCCGCCGGTGTCGTCATAGACCGCGCGCAGAATCGGTTGCAGCGAACGCTTGATGGCTTTGGCCATGCCGACAATTTCGGGTTTGTTTTTTGCGAGCGGCAGCACGGCGACTTTGATTGGCGCCATCGAATGATGGAGTTTGAGAATGACGCGCGTCTCGCCCTTGTCGTTGGTCTTTTCGGAATAGGCATCCATCATCAACGCCAGCACCGTGCGATTGACACCGGCCGCGGGTTCAATCACATACGGATAGAAACGCTGCTTCGTCTGCTCGTCGAAATAAGAGAGATCTTCGGTTGAGTCAGGATTAATGCGCTTTCCTTCCGCGTCTTCGGGTTTCTTTGAGTGTGTCTTCAGATCGAAGTCGGTGCGGTTCGCAATCCCCATCAATTCGTCCCACTGACGTTCATCTTCCTCGCGCTCGGGGAAAAAACGATATTGAATATCGACCGTGCGTTTGGCGTAATGCGCCAGTTCTTCCTTCGGCTGTTCGTAAAGCCGCAGGTTCGCGCTCGAGATGCCGATGGATTGGAACCATTGGTTGCAGGCATCGATCCATTCCTGATGAACGGCTTCATCTTCGCCGGGCTTGACGAAGTATTCCATCTCCATCTGTTCGAACTCGCGCGTGCGAAAAATGAAGTTACCGGGCGTGACTTCGTTGCGGAACGACTTGCCGATTTGGGCGACGCCGAAGGGCAGCTTGCGCCGACTCGTGTTCAAAACGTTGAGGAAATTGACGAAAATGCCCTGTGCGGTTTCGGGACGGAGGTAAACGAGCGCGTCGGGATCGTCTTCGGCCGTCGCACCGACATGAGTGCGGAACATCAAGTTAAACGGCCGTGGTTCAGTGAGATTCCTGGAACCGCAATTGGGACACTTTCCATCGTCTAGCTTGTCTGCCCGCAGACGCGTTTTGCATTCCCGACAGTCGACGAGCGGATCGGTGAACGTCTCTTCGTGTCCTGAATATTTCCAAACTTTCCGATTGAGAATAATCGACGAGTCGAGTCCCTCGATATCATCGCGTTCGTAAACCATCCAGCGCCACCACGCCTGCTTGACGTTGTTGTAGAGTTCGATGCCCATCGGACCGTAGTCCCAGGCACTGCCGAGGCCGCCATAGATGTCCGATGATGGGTAGACGAAGCCGCGACGCTTCGCAAGAGACACGATCGTTTCGATGTTGGGTGCCGACACGGAGAGTGAATGGTAAATCGTGAATCGTTAATAGCAGAGCGAACGGCGAGTGTAGCAGTAGCCAGTTACAGTTCAAAACAGATATTGCAAATAACAAAAGCGCGGCTGACTCACCAGGTCAACCGCGCTTCTGCTCTCATTTTACCGGAGCCCTTATAGGCTTGTGGCTGCTGATAAGTTTTGCTGAGGCTCCCCCTAGCCTCTAGCAAAGCGCCTCATCAGCAGCCTCGCCTTTATGCCCTCTGACTGTTATTGGCAACTCCGTTCCCCCGAAAGAGCCGCCACTGCTCAGATGTAAAGCGCCTCCCCCAAAGCACCTTACAACTTCAATCAAAGAGCCTGACCCGATTAACTACCCTTCTGCCTTCTTGTCGGGATTGGCTTCAGCAACGGTTGTGCCAATAGCGGCAAGAACCTGCGTGCAAATTACGAATCCGCGATTTCTCGGTGAAATCTAGCGAAAGCGAATCAGTGAGAGATTCGCGAGCTGCGCGACGGCGTCGGAGAAAGTTATTTTTGCGTAATTCTTCAATACAGGTTTGAGCACGATCTGCATTGAAACCGCTCGTCAGACGAAAGGCGAACGGGTGGCACAGACTTCAGTCTGTGATTTCCCCTCCAGCTTCCAGGTTCTAAGACCGACTCAATTGATTAGGTCAGCCGTCGGCTCCCAGACTAAAAGTCTGTGCCCCTTTTAGAAGTTTTCGGGATGAAATGGGCGGCCGAAGAACTCTCGATACAACCAGCCGAGGACGCGGATTTCAGCTGTGCAGAGACTTTCAAGCCAACAATCGATGAGAAACGCATCGCGCGTTTTCGCGGCGGGGATTTTCCTGGCTTCTGTGACGATTGAATTCGCCGGCTGCATGTCGAGACTGTACGCTGACGATACTTCTTCAGTGCGTTGCTGCGCTTGCTGCAGCGCATTAAGCAACTGGCCAATCCAACTGTGCAGCTCCTGTTCGCTCGCGTGATGAGCGACGGATTGAAGGATGCCGATCGCCAGCCGGTCCTCAGCGCGATTAAAATTGAATACCTCTTCGCCGGCGTTTCGATCCTGCTCCTGCTTCCATTGAAACAGCTCTTCAACCCTGGGATGTTTGATGATGGCCACGCGCTCGTCGTAATCGAGGAACCACTGAATGACGTCAGGCAACGAGTCGTAGTCGATATTGCCGTACGAATCTCGTCCCAGTGCCGGCGCGTTTCCTGCGTCAACGGTTTCTGTATTGGCAGTCATTTCGGAATTCACGTCGACGCGTTGATTTGCAGAGTAAACGCAGCGCGCGCTTCTCCGACAAGATCGCCGCGGCGGTTTGTGATTATCTCCGGCGAGTATTTCGACAAGGCGGCTAGATCGTCGTTCGTCAAAACACCTAGTTGACGGAGCGCGTCGATTACCGCAGGTGGTCGGGCCCGTTTGTCGTCGCCATCCTCGATTTTGAGCGCGAACCCGATTCCCTTCGGCCATTCGGCGCACGGTAACACGCCAACCGTGTAGACTCCCTCGGCGCCAATCTTCGAAATCAGCTTCCCGCACGCCGCCCGAATCAATTCCGTATCAAGCCGATCCTTCGTTCCCCCGATCATCTCAGGGTAAGCGATCATCGCTTTCACGATTCGTTTGCACGCATCGCGAGTCTCCTCGGCAAGAGCTGGCGGCGGCGCCACCAGTCGCGCATACATCAGCGCCATCGCCCGGACCGGGATGCCAAACACCGGCACCCCGCAACCGTCGACGCCAATCGCGATGTCCTTGACTGCTACGCCGGAGAAATCTGAAACCGTTTGCAGGATTAACTGCTGCACAGGATTCGATAACTCGTCGTACGTTTCAGTCGCCGCGCCGATATGCTTTGCCAGCGCCAGCATCGCCGCGTGCTTGCCTGAACAATTATTTTGAATTGGCGTCGGAGGTTGGCCTTTGCGAATCAATTCGCGGGCGACGTCGACGCTGTAGGGCTCGTGTGCACCGCATTTAAGTGCGGATTCATCGAGACCAATCTTCTGCAGCATTGAGCGGACGGTTTCAACATGAATGGGCTCGCCGTTGTGCGAGCCGCAGGCAATTGCCACCTCCCGCTCGGTAAATCCAAACCGGTCAGCAGCCCCGGAAGCGACAACCGGCAGGGCTTGAAAAGCCTTTCCGGAAGATCGCAGATAGGTGATCGCCGTAGCGGGAGCACCGAGGGAACAAATGTCCGCGCCGTCACCATCCACGACCACGAGATGGCCGCTGTGACGCGATTCGACAATGGGCCCGCGCCAAACCTCGACCAGGTGCGCGCAGTTGACGGATTGATCGGGCGACATGAGCGAGCATCTTAACTGCTCGTGGTGCGAAAATAAAAAAGAGGAGTCGAGAATTAGTTCTTCTGGGAAGACCCGCTGTCAGCCAGCGCCCGCTCGATCGCTTGCTTCAATCGGTCGCGACTTTGTCCGCGAGAGTAACCGTTCCAATGGCTCACGACATGACCGTCGCCTGACAGCACGACTGTCTGGGGAATGATGCTGCGCCCATTCATGAGTGCTCGGGCCGTTTCTCGATCCGCCCAACCGAGCCGAAATCCGAAATTGAAATCTCGCACGAACTGCTTCACCTTATCGCCGGCGACGCGCGGATCTTCAGTCGTCAATCCGATGAACTCGACGGGCTTGCCGTTGAATTCTTTACGGACCTTTTCGTAATCGGGAATTTCAGCTCGACAAGGACCGCACCAGGTCGCCCAAAGATTGATGACGATCACTTTCCCAGTGAAGTCAGAAAGCCTGAAGCTTCCCTTATCGACTGCTTTCAACTCATGGTTGAGCAGACTATCGGAAAGCACGCCGGTGGCTTCGAGAGCCGGAGTGATTCGTTCCGGTGGCGCTTCACTCGCCTCTACCGGCGGCGGCGGAGGCGGCGGTGGCGGCGCCGGATTGGCAACTCTTCGACCCGATTGGGCGGCCGCTTCGATTGTCAGAAACAGAAGAAGGACGAGGGGAAATATTCTCATGGCACCCATTCCTGAACTGAGATGGATTCGGGCGGCCCGAATTCTATCCCACCGTGGGTGCCAATGAAAACTTTATCCGACTAGGAAGGGACTACTGCTTGGGGGATTTGATCGTTTCCGGAACTGCGGATGTCGGAGTGACGGTTCGCAGCCGGGTGGCAACGGACTTACCTCGCTTACCGCCCAACTGCAGAACGGTAAGTTTGACAGCGCGTCTGCCGAAGCGCATGGCATCGCGAGTACTCGGCGTCCAGATATCTATGCGCTTGCCGCGCACGGCGCCACCGGTATCGGCGACCAAATATTCGCCGCTATAGGAACCGGCTTCGATGCGCACGCGTGAACCCAAAGGCAGCACGCGCGGATCAGCCGCAATTATTCCCTGCGTTACCGCGACGCCGCTGGCCGTACGTCCCCGGAGACTATAGGCCGTGGCCGTGTAGGTTTCGCTCTCGACCTTCTCGGCAACTTTGGCGGCGACTGAGACCTCCCGCGGTCTTTCCGCGGTCGTCAGAGTCACTGAATCTGACTTCGTATTGGTGTCCGTCGATTGGGCGACTGCCTGTCCTGACTGCTGGCTGGCTTTCGGATCTTGCTGCTGAAATATGGTTCTTGAGTAGGAAATTACTGAGAAAAGAAGAAGCACACCTAAAGTGCTTCCCAAAAACGTGGATTTCTTCATCAAATCGGGCTCTCCTGTCCGAGTTCTTTGCCAACTTTTCAGGACTTTTATCGCGTGCGAGTCGGTTGGTGCTTTGACTCGACCTTTGGCTCAAGGAGACTGAAGAGTCTGTCAGCCGAAGTTGCCTAATAGGCCGCGATCCTGAAAAGACCAATTCATGCGCCGCGATGGCGATGAACCTTTTTTGCTGCCATGACGATGACGCCAGGCTCGATTGTCAGTAGCCACCGGCCGTAGCCGATGGTTATGAATCCAATGATTTACCAAAGAAAAAGCGAACCTTTTGGGTTCGCTCTGTAACACGGGTTAAAGGCTAGCACAGGCCTTCGCGGCGTGTCCACCCGCGAGGCGCGCTCCAAGGTTTGGCCGTCGTTGGCAATCGAAAAATAATGTTTGACAACGACAGGGTCGTATTGTAGCCTAGCGATGGCAGTGACGGCCCAGTCCTTCTACCATTGGGCACTAATCTTTAATCGCTGCCGGCGGCGTTCCGCCGAAATCGCCCCGCCCTTAAGTAAGAGCGAAGCCCAAATCGTTTGGATAATCCAATGATGAATAACGCCAGCTATCCCTGTCGCACCCGATTAGTGCGAATTGGTTTGCCACGAGCGCGCCGGGCGCGGGCTCGGGTACGTCGTCAACGTTTACTCATGTTCAAGTCATTGAGGAGTCATTAATGATGTTCAAGCGCCCTAACAAGAGCATGGTCGGCGTTGACATTGGTTCGAGCAGTGTCAAGGCCGTCGAACTGCAGGGTAAGAATGGCGATTTTCAACTCGTGAGTTTGGGTTATGAATCGCTGGAGCCCGACTCGGTCGTCGACGGGCAGATCATGGAATTGAATTCCGTGTCGAACGCCATCTCGAATATTTTTAACGAACACAAGATTAAGACCGCCAAGGTGGCGGCCGGCGTTAACGGTCACTCCGTAATCGTCAAGAACATCGTGCTGCCGCAAATGAGCGATGAAGAGTTGCAGGAATCATTTGCCTGGCACGCCGAAGAGCACATCCCCTTCGATATCAGCGACGTAACGCTCGACTATCACGTCACTGAAACGAGAGAGGATGCCATTCACGTTCTCCTGGCCGCGTGCAAGCGCGACAAGGTTGCGAACCTGAAGCAGGCGATTCAGCTTGCCGGCAAACAACCTGCGGTGATCGACGTCGATGCCTTCGCGTTGCAGAACTGCTACGAATTGAATTACGACCCGCAACCCGGTCAGGTTGTCGCGCTGCTAAACATCGGCGCATCGACCACCAACATTAATATTTTGAACGGCGACCGCTCGGTGTTC
Organism: Pyrinomonadaceae bacterium; assembly: GCA_044870975.1. Lineage (GTDB taxonomy): Bacteria > Acidobacteriota > Blastocatellia > Pyrinomonadales > Pyrinomonadaceae > UBA11740. The sequence continues at coordinate 50,068 of JBIOZK010000106.1, read as the reverse complement.
ACCCGTGACGCGACGTTCGGCGGCAGTCAATATACTTCGCTGCTGCAAAAGGAACTTGGTCTTACCTTCGAGCAGGCTGAGCAAGTCAAGCGCGGCATGCCCGCGCCGGAAGGCTCGGAAGAGCGCGACATCACGCCGATTCTCGAAACCGTTTCAGACATTCTCGCGCTCGAAGTTCAAAAAACAATGGACTTCTATCGGGCGACCGTTGAAGACGGGGGTCTGGCGGTTGAAAAGCTTCTGGTTTCGGGCGGTGGCTCGAAGCTCAACGGACTGGTTGAATTTCTCGCGCACCGTTTTGAGATGCCGGTTGAGATTTTCGATCCATTCAAAAAGATTAAGGTCGATGCGCGCGGATTTGATCCCGAATACATGCGCGAGATCGTTCCGGAAATGGCAATAGCTGTGGGATTGGCCCTGAGAGGAGTTGACGCAGGATGATCAAAGTAAATCTTTTAGAGTCGGTAACCGATCGTCCGAGCGGCGTCGCCTTTGTCGAAGACAAGGTTGGGAGCACGCGCACGCAGACTTTGCTGCTGGTGCTGACCGTCGTGGCGTTGCTGGTCCTCGGCATCGGTTATGACTACGTGAGTGCCAATGCTCAACATTTGGCTGCTACCAAAGAGCTCGAAAAGCAAAAGCGGATCAATGACCAGATGAATTCGGTCAAGCGCGAACAGGCCGATCTGGAGAAGAAGCTCAACGACATCAACTTCCGCATCGACGCCATTCAGAAGCTGCGTGGGGCGCAACAAGGACCCGGCGCGGTGCTCGCTGAAATCAAAGCCCGCTTTGATGCGGTGCCTGGTCTCTATCTTAAGAGCGTCGAGCAAAAAGAGGGCGAACTCATCGTTAAAGGTGAATCACCTAACGAGGCCGCCGTCACCCGATTCGGCCAAAGCATGGAATTTTCTTCAGGGCTGTTTACGAACCTGAACATTGAAACTGAGCGTCAAACTGCTGATTTCATGAAGGCAGCGGCTGGAGCAAACACCTCGGCCCAGCCCGCAGCGGTCAATCCGAATCAACCGGCGATGGCTCTGCCGGAAGTAGTCGCGTTCACCATCAAGTGCACCTACGCTGCTGGAAAGCCTCCCGAGCCCGCGGCCCCGGCGCCCGCCAACGCTCCCAAACCTGCTAGCAACGTCGCTGCCCGCAACTAACGGGATACTGGAAAAAATCATGAAGCTTGGAAACATCAATAATCTTCCGTGGTACGCGCGCTTGGGTATGTTCAGCGTGTTAGCGGTTTTGGTCTACGGCGGTTTCTGGTACTTCGTCACCAGCGGCACGCGTAAAGACACCAAAGCGCTGCAGGAGCAGATCGCCACCTTGCAAAAGGCGAACATGGAAATGCAGGTTGCTTCACAGCGGCTCAATGAGTTCCGCGCGACCTACAAGAATAAGCAGGAAGAACTGGAAGAGCTGAAGGCGTTATTGCCCGAGCAGCGGGAACTGACAAACGTCCTCCAGGGAATCCAGGACCGCGCCAGGACGACCGGACTTTCGGTGCGCAAGTTCTCGCCGAAGGACGATGTGACCCAGGATTTCTATAGCGGCAAAAAGATCGAGGTCGGCGTCCAGAGTTCATTTTCATCGCTGCGCGCGTTCTTTGATCAAATGGCCCACTATCAACGCATCGTTTCGATCACCAATTTTGAGATTAAGCAGTTGGATAGTCAGGCTGCGACCAAGACTGTCGAAGCCAAGTTCGATCTGACTGCCTATTACGTTTCGGCCGAGAACCTACAGAAGGCCGCCGCCAAGCCGGGCGCTTCGCCGGCAGCTTCTCCGGCCGCCGCCAACAAACCGGCGACGGTTCCCGCCAGCAATCCTCAGGCAGCCACGCAACAAGCTGTCCAGCAAGCGGCCCAGACGGCTACCAACAAATAGTCAGCGCCATCCATTCGGGAAACACAAAGATGAACTACAAAAACACATTCAGAAATTTCATCAGCGCCGCAGCGATTGGTTGCGCGATGAGTTTGGTCGCTCTGACTGTCAACGCGCAGGACAAAAGCGAAAGCAAGTCCTCAGCTGCTGAAAAATCGGCTGAGAAATCGTCTAAGTCGTCCGGCCGCGATCCTTTCAAAAAGTATCAGCCGATTGTCAAACCGCCCAAGCCGCTGGCCGCCAAGTTGGAACCACCTTCAATTCAGGTACGCATCGAACGCTATCGCGCCCAGAAAGCAGCCGCCGCCAGCGCCCACGTGGCCGCTCCGAAACCGACGACGGCCCTGTTGCTGAGTGAAGTCCAGGTCACCGGAATCTTTCGCACTCCGCGTGGCTGGTCGGCGATGGTTGAAGCCACGCCCCTGTCCCCCAAACTTTCGTACGTGGTCTATCCGGGTGAGAGCTTCTTCGACGGCCAACTGGTCGCGATCGAAGAAGGCCGCCTGGTGTTCCGTCGCGACATGGTCTGGACCGATGGCAAGCGTGAGAAATCGGTCGAGGTTAAACCGCTGCGCACACCCAGCGCAGTCGAAGCTATGACAGCAGCCAAATCCCCTGCGCCCGCCGAAGGTAGTGGCACTGGCGTCGTGCAAGCCAAGGCTGAGGCTGCCAAGCCCGAAGCCGCCAAACCGGCGCCTGAAAAGCAATAACAAGATCTTCGGCTCGCATCGTGATGAGAGCCGCATGCCCTGAACGAACTTACTTCGTTCAATTTTGACAACCCCGCGGAACTGTCGCGTAGTGCGGCTCGGCCTGAACGAATCAGGCAGCGTCTGGCGGCCAGTTTCAGCAGTACATCCCTGAGGAGGGAATAATGTCCAAGCACTTCAAGAATGTTGCCAAACAAGCTTTCGCGGTCGCGTTTGCTGCTGGCTTATCGCTTAACGGATTCGCGTTCGCAATTGGCGCTTCGGCGAACAGCTCGGCAAAGTCCTCGCGGACATCGTCGATGTTTCCCGCTGTCCCGGCGCCTTCGCCTGACCCGGTGAAGCCGACGGGCAATCCCATGAAAGACAGCATGCAGATGCAAGCCGGCCAGGGCAAGCAGTATGGCCAACTTGGATTTGTCGGCGAGTCGATCAATCTCAATGTCGTCAACGCCGACGTCCGCGACATCCTGAACTACATCACCGAGCAATACGGAATCAATTTCGTGATTGATAATTCGGTGCAGGCTGTTCCGGTGACGGTGAATGTTCAGGACGTGCCGTGGAATCTGGCGCTGGACATGATCTTGAAGGCGAATCGCCTGGGCATCGACGTCAACGGCAACATTCTGCGCGTGGCGACGGCCGAAACGCTGGCCAAGGAATTCGAGACGCAACGCGTCATCAAGGACTCGCAGTTGAGCAACTCTCCGCTCATCACGGAATTGGTGCGACTGAATTACGCGCGCGCTTTGGGTACCCTCGGCGGTGCCGCCGGTTCCACAGGCGCTTACGCGGGCGGTGCGACGAACCTGAGCTATAGTGGCGGCGCTGGTGGCGACGTGACTGGATCAAGCGGCGATCAAGGCATTCTGCCAATCATCAAGCGCCGTCTGTCGCGTCTGGGATCTGTTGAGGTGATGCCCTCGAGCAACTCACTGATCATCACCGATGTTAGAGAAAACATCGAAGCGGTTCGCCAGCTCATCGCGATTCTGGATCAGCCGGAACCGCAGGTTGAAATCGAAACCCGCATCGTGATCGCGCAGCACAATTTCAGCCGCGACCTCGGCGCCCAGCTCTCGTTGGGCGTGGTAAATTTCGGCAACGGCGCGTTGGCGAATATCAGCACGCTGCCGGCTAGCGGAAGCGGCGGCTCGGGCAGCGGTGGCTCCGGTGGTTCTGGTGCTTCATCGGGTTCAACGTTGAATGCCGGTCCGAATCCGTACAGCGTGTTTGGTGGTCTGGCGAACACCGCGATGCCGCTGAACAATTTCCGTTCGGCAGCTGCATCGACCGTCATTGGTTTGACCACCGGTTTGTTCGGCAGCGCCCAAATCAGCGCTTTGATTAGCGCGGCTGAAAATCGCGGCGAAGTTAAGACAGTTGCAACCCCGCGCGTCACGGCGCTGAACAATCGTCCGGCGCAAATCGAAAGCGGTTCGCAGATTCCGGTGCAGACGACTCAGGCAGCCGGTGGTACGGCCGTCGTTACGACGACCTTCGTTTCGGTGCCGCTGCGTCTCTCCATCACTCCGCAAATCACGGACGCGGGCACCGTAGTACTGCGCGTGACAATCGAAAACAACACCGTCAACACCGGTATCGCCGTCGGTGGCGTTCCGGGCATTGACACCCAGCGCATGCAGTCCGAAGTGCTGGTTCCAGATGGTGGCACCACCGTCATGGGTGGCGTGCTCGCCGATCAGGAAGCGACGCAGCGTCAGCGCACGCCGGGCATGGCCAGCATTCCAATCATTGGCAACATGTTCAAGCGCAAACTCGTGACGAAGGATTCAACCGAAATTCTATTCTTCATCACGCCGCACATCTATCGGCCGGATTATTTCGGCAAGCCGATTCCGAACACTCCGTCGAACGGTCCGCGCATGACGAGCGTCCCGCAGCCGGTGCCGCTTGGTAATCCGCTGTCGAATTCGGCGGGCCCGAGTGAACTGCCGAAGGACAATATGCAATCACCTTCGACGCAGCCGGCTCAACCCAACGTCCTGGGCATGCCGACGCAACCAGCGCTGAACCCTGCCGGAACCGCCAGGCCCGACGCCCTCGGCGGCAAACGGCCCTAGCTCTAACAACGCTTGTTTGTAATTACTCCGGTGGTCAGAAGCGCAAGCCTCGACCACCGGAGCTGTTTACGCGGAAGGAGATTTCAATGATTAAGAAGTCAGCCCAATTCAAGAGATCAATTTATTTCACACTCTGCCTGTTTGCCTGGTTGCTGTTTGCTCATTCGAGTCCTCAAGTACTCGCGCAGACTCGCGCCGTGACCGACAAACCGTGGCAAGAATTAGTCTCGTCCGAGGGAAAATTCCGCGTGCTGCTTCCGGACGCAGCCAGTGAAATGTCCGTGCCCAGTGTGGTAAGGGGAGATTCGGGAGGGCGCCTATACTTCGTCAAGAGCAGCGTAGCAGTTTATGCAATCATAACCAGCGAGTTACCCCAGACGTCCGAAGACCCCGATTTGGTCAAGGCGGCCCTGGAGAGTACAAGTGACTTCCTGGTGGCCAGCGGAAAATTACGAGTAGTAGGCGAGAAGAACATCAGTTCACCGGGCATCCAGGCGCGCCAGTTCACCCTTGACGATGGTGCGTTCATCACGACGGCCCGAGTCTATTTCACCAAAGGACGTCTGTATGAGCTAATATTCAGTCGCCCGGGCCTCGGCGAAGCGTCACCTAACGCGTTGGTTCAGTTTTATGACGGGCTGGCCGTGAAGTTCTTCAATTCTTTCAAGATCGGCAACTGACAGAAAGCACTGTCGCCTGTAAGAAGCATGTTCAAAGAAACTCTCCGAACAATCGTCGCAAACACTGAAGGAAGTCTCGGCGCGCTAATTATGGGCGCCGACGGCCTGTCGGTGGAAAAGTTCTTCAGCGAAGAAGGCGCCGCTGCCAACCTCGACGTAGCGGCCGCTGAGTTCACTTCCCTCGTCCGCAACGCCGCGCGTTCCGGCAACGACCTGGCGCTCGGCGATTTGCGCGAAATGGTGGTCGCGCTGGGCCGCGTGACGTTCCTGATGCGCCTATTCAGCAAAGACTATTTCGTGGTACTGGCGATGAAACCCGACGGCAACCTCGGTCGCGGACGCTATGAGTTGCGTAAAGCGGAATTGGCGTTGGCGCACGAATTCACCAGCATGTAAGTGCTGCCAATGTAGTTTTAACCACAGAGGACACAGAGCAGAGCCAGAGAGGAAAGAGCCCTTCTTGAAAAGGAAGGGTTTTTCTATCTGGATGTCTTGCTCGTGTCCCCTGTGGTTAAATTTCGCCACCCTGACAAGTCGAGATTCCGACTCTTCTCACCGCTCCCGTTCCGATCTAAACTACGCGCCGTCATGCAAACCATCGAATGTTCGCAATGCGGGGCGCCCGTATCCTACGAATCGAATTTTGCCACCTCCGCGCATTGCCCTTATTGCCAGAGCCAGGTAGCGGTACCAAACGCCATGCAGATCGAGCAGATCGTGATGCCTAAGATCGACATTACGATCGGCCCGCAAGTCGCGCGGACCGCATCAAGAGCACTCTGGTTCGTCTTCCTAATTCCGATCATCATCATCGTCATTGTCTTCGCCGGCGTCTTCGGCGCCATTTCTCAAATGCGGCGCGCGCTGAGCCCGCTGACTGGATTGCGCGACCGGCCGATTGGTTCGCGTCCCGGTGAAATGGGCAACGGCTTCGTCACCGAAAAGCTGAAATTCGGCAGCGAAGGCATTGGTCCCGGCATGATGACCGACGCGCGCAGCATCGCGACGGACGGCAGCGGCAATATCTATGTCGGTGAATACAGCGGCGGCCGGATTCAGGTTTTTGACGCGAACGGCAAATTCATCAATCAATGGATCGCCGATGCCAAGATGCCGTTGCGGGGTCTGGCCGCCGATCGCAAGGGTGTCGTCTATGTCGTGCAACGCGGCACCATCACGCGTTTCGACGGCGAGACCGGCAAATCACTCGGCAAGATTTCTTATTCAGAGGGCGATGGCTTCGATGACGTCATCGTGACGCCTGAGGGCGGCATCGTTGCCGCGTGGCAACGCGGTCGCGACGATATTGTGCAATTCGATGCGCAGGGAAATATCAAACAGATTATTCGCGCGGCGATTAGCACTCCGGCGGAACGCTCAGAACTGAACACGCGGCTCGCGGTCGATGGTCGCGGCAACATCTATGGACTGGGGGGCTTCACCAGCTACGTTTTCAAATTCAGCCGCGACGGGAAGTACGTCAACCGATTCGGCGGCCCCGGCCGTCAACCCGGGCAGTTGAGCGCCGTCAGCGCGATTGCGGTTGATGGCAAAGGCCGCGTTTTCGTGAGCGACATGCAGGGAATCCAGGTTTTCGATTCGGACGGTCGCTTCGTCAACAGCTTTAAGATCGGCGGAGTCGCGTCGGGAATGACCTTCAACGATCAGAACGAGTTGCTGGTCGTCTCGCGCAGCAAGGTCACGAAATACACAGTCAATCAGTGACGCCAGAACTCACCCGGTTCCCTGCGGCATCTTCACACTCGGCATCAATCTCAGAATAATTCTTTGACGCCGGGCGACGCGCTTGGGATCTTTTTGTGGGTTGAAGACGGTGCGGGGATTGGGGATCATCGCGGACAGAAACGCTCCTTCGCGCGCGTTCAGATTCTCCGCCGGCTTGTGAAAGTAGTACTGCGACGCGGCTTCGGCGCCGTAGATTCCGTCTCCCCACTCAATTACATTCAAATAGATTTCCAGGATGCGGTGCTTGGTCAGGTTGCGCTCCATGAAATAAGTAATAATCGCTTCCTGCCCTTTGCGCATGAACGAACGCTCGCTCGACAGGTACAGGTTCTTTGCCAGTTGCTGCGAAATGGTCGAAGCTCCCCGTTTGAAATCAGGCATGTTCGGCAACCACGAGTCGCTTTCGCCTTCCTGCTTGGCTTCCTTGTCAGCCTCTTTCTGCGCCTGGTCCCACGCGCGTTGTAACGCGTCGTAGTCGAACCCATGATGCGTCGCAAAGTTCGAATCCTCGCCCGCCAGCACCGCACGCTGAAGTTGCGGTGAAATCTTCTCCAGAGGCATCCAAATCTGCACGCGCCTCGGCGGCTGGCCGTTTCGCTGCGCCTCGCGAATGCGAGTTTCAATCATCGACGTCGTCGCCGGATTTTCACTTGCCAGCGCCCCGACGCGCGGCAAGGTGGCGGCTTCGAAGATTAGTCCGCCCAAGACAATCCCGCTGAAAGCGTAGAACGCGTAGCGAATAATGCGAAACATACTCAAATAGTACGGGCTCGAGTCACAGGTAACAAGCCTTAGCTTTGAAAGTGTCACATTTCAGTACCAACTGAAAACCGTCGCTCTTTGATCGTTTCATCTATCTGTTCAGCTAACGCGCACCAGCACAATTTCTATGAATCGAATCGTCGCCGGATTTTGTACCATCATTCTAATCGCACTCCTTGGTCCGGCGTGGACGCACGCGCAATCGAGCGATACAGGACGCCGGCCACCTCAGCTGCGCGGCGCAAATTCATCCACCGTTGATACGCGCGACCGCGGAAACGGAACGAGCGGTGGCCCGACCCTCATCACCATCCCCACCATCGTAATGGACCGCAATGGCCGTTACATTGCAAACCTGCGCAAAGAAGACTTCAGAATTTACGACGGTGAGACTGAGCAGCAGGTCGCATACTTCGCGCCGGTGGACAAGCCCTACACGGTTGCGCTGATGCTGGACGTCAGTGGCTCGACGCAATTCCAGCTGGCCCAAATCCGCGAAGCCGCCGACAGTTTCGTCAGTCACCTCCGCTATAACGATCGCCTGATGGCGGTTACTTTCGACGGAAAAATCAATTTGCTGAGTGACGCTGTTGATGTCCGCGCGATCCGCCAGACGAAATTGCGAATCCCGGCGGTGACAGACGGGACGGTTCTCTACGACGCGGTTGACTACACCCTGCAGCGGCTGGCGCAAATCCCCGGACGAAAGGCTATCGTGCTGTTCACCGACGGTGTCGATCAAACGAGCACCAGGGCAAGCCTGCAAAGCACGCTTGAAGCATGTAGCGAATCGGGAGTCATCGTCTACACCGTCCACTACAACACGCTTACGCAACTCCAACAGCGGCTCAGCGTGATCAAGAGCGATAAGTCGCGTCGAAAGGTCCAGGAGCGAATGATGAAAGGCTACGCCGTGAGCGAACCATACCTGCGCGGCCTGGCTGATAAGACCGGCGGTCGTTTTTTCAAGGCCGATGATTTGCGCGACGTTGCTCCGGCCTTTGAAGCAATTACCACGGAACTCGGCCGGCAATACAGTCTCGGCTATTACCTCAAAGACAATTCACAGGCTTCCGGAGAACGCGCCATCAGAGTGCGGGTACGCTATCCAAACCTGGTTGTGCGCGCCCGCGAGAGCTACGCTACTTCGCCAAAGATCGCCCTGCAATAACCGAATAAAACCAGCGACGCGGGGACAGCCGGTCAGGGGTGGCCATGGGATTTGTCTTATCCCACGTCTGCGTTCATAATCTTCCCCATGCCGGACTCGCAACGCACAGCGACGCACTCACAGACACTGGTGGTCGACGCTGAAACATTCTCTTTCGAGACTTTGGAACAGAAAAATGGCCAAGCCACGGTCATTCGATTTCCCATGGACGTCCAACGTTATTATGCGGGCGACGTCCTGTTGGTTTTGTCCGGGACGGACATTCATTTTCACGGAATGATTGGGAAGACCGAAGACGGCTTCGGCATCGCTACTGACCCGCGCGGGTCTCTTTTACCGGCGACGGTGCAGTAATTGGTTGCGCGTCAGGCGACGCGCGAGAGCTTCCAATCCGCAAGTTAAGAACTTGCGCGACCAACGAGATCGAGATGAAACGCCTGCTATTGATTGCAGTTGGTTTTCTGATCGCGTTTCCTGCCGCGGCTACGGCGCAAAAGCCACAATCTGCCAAAAAGCATGTCAAGCAGGGCCTTGAGCGTTTTGGCCGAAATGACATAGTCGGCGCCATTGCCGAATATGATCGGGCGATCGGGGTCGACCCCACCTATGCCGATGCCTACCTGAATCGCGGAAAAGCGAAACGCGCTGCCGGTGATCTTGACGGTGCGCTTGAGGACTTCGAAATGGCCATCGGTTTCACACCCGGTCTCGCCACGAACAATCACGACATCACCCAGGCCTACCTGAATCGCGGATACATTCGATCGAACCGGATGGATATCGAAGGCGCGCTCTCAGATTTCGATCGTGCCATCAAGTACGATCCGAATGACGCGGAAGCATACTTCAAACGCGGCCGGGCCTTTCTAATCATCGGCAACGCGAAGTTTGCGATCGCCGATTTTGACAAGAGCATCTCGCTCGATGATCACAATCCGCTGGTATTTGCCGAACGGGGTTATGCGCGCCAGACCCAGGGCCAAAACTCAGAGGCGCAGAAAGACTTCGAGCGCGGATTGAAACTGAACAATGATTTACGTCTGATGCTGGATCTACATCTGCTCGATTTGCAAATGCAGATTAGAGAGATGGAACGACGCCTGTCGGCTATTAAGAAGAATATCGCCTGACTTAGCGCGTGTATCCCGCCGGATGTCGAATCTCGACGTCCTGTTCCAAAGGCTTAATATCGAGCTTGTGAAATCCCTTGTTCGTGTGAGTCGAGCGATAAGTTAAAGCCAACTGCCGGCTCATAAGCAAGTCAATTTCCTTGAGAAACGGATCGAAACTCACCGGCGCCAACGTCCCCTGAAAGAAAGCTCGGCCACCCGTTTCGTCCGACAGCCGTTGCAGACAACTTTGACCGTTCAAGACGAGCGCCTGCAATGACGGCGCGGCCGGCGGTACAAAGATTGTGTAGATGGCGACTGCGCGGCGTTGAGCTTCCGTGATTGCACGGTGCAGATCGATGCTCTGGCTGGGGCTGGAACTGTCCGCGCCCCGAGCGACGTCGATGCCATCGCTCACAACGATCATCGCGCGGCGTCCCATCGGCTGTGAATCAAACCGCCTCAGGCCTTCGATAATTTCGACGTATGGATTGTACGCGCCCGCGCTGGCCAGACCCTGCGGCGCGCGAATGCTCTCGGCTGCCCGCTCGAGTTCGTTAGTAAACTTCCGGCGCACCTCCAGCGAGCCCGGCCGGATATATCCGATCATGACTCGCGATCCGCCGGGTTGACTGCGCACGAAACCGGCCATGTTCTTCATGTCGACCGAAGCCGATGAAACCAAATCATCCTGGAACAGAATGGCCAAAGTCATCGGACTATCGAACGGCGTCCGGCGCGAAACTTCCTGTTGCACATCGCCATCTTCGCGCAGGAGAAAATCGATGAAGCGCATTTCGGTCGGCGCTCCACCCCGCAAACGAATCGAAATCGGCACCGTGACCGGTTTCGGAGCACCGCGTGGTTTACCGTCCTGCGCATGCGCAGAAACGGCCAGCACTGCTGCAATGAAACCGGGGAACACAAATCTGCGTAGTCGATTCATCATGGCAATTTTAGTTTCGGAAGGGCAATCATATTACACGGCCGCCGAAATAAGGAATAGGTACTCTTATGATTGACTCCACTGGCTCGGCTTCGTGGCCGCGAGTATCATTATGGCCGGCAATCGTGACTGACGAAATATCAAAAGACGTTCGCTTTGATGCGCCCGGCAAGCTAACCGCTCGCGAAAAAGGGCTCGCACGCGTTTTGAAAACCGCCCCGTGGGCGGCGCTGACCGGCGTCACGGTGGTACCGCCGGTCATTCTGCTGCTGATTTATTTGCTATCCGGTTTTTCGCCGCTTTTCCTGGTGCTGGCAATAGCTTCCGTGCCGGTCTCGCTTATCATTGCGGCAATTACTACCGTTTTCTTGCTGCTGTATCGCCGTCGCTGGATTCGCGATTTGCGGGACCGCCTCGCATCAGATGGCATTACGGCAGACGAAGTTGGTTTTTTTCTTAATGAGCTGACTGGCGGCGAAAAGCGCTCGCTGAAAGAAATGGGGCGGCAGCAGCCGCTGCTCGCCGACGCCTATCGCGAAACGCTGGCGCTCAGACTGAATGCGACGCGGCTGAACGCCCGCGCCCGGCGCGATTTGCTGCAGGTTGAGCGGCGGATAAACCGCGCGCGATACCTGAACGCGCCCGACACTTCGGTTTTGTTGGAAGAATTGGCGCAGGATCGAGAGCGGCTTGAACGGCTGAAACAGGAAGGCGCCTCGCGTCGCGCCGAGGCTGAAGCGCGCTTGCAAATGATTGAGGCAGCCGCCAGCCGCGGCGCCAGTTGGACGGAAACGAACTACATGCTGCAACGTCTTGATGAAGGACGAAAGAATCTCCCGATTGGATTAGAAACCACCCGCGCCGAGCAACAACTCCGCGAAGAAACTGAACGCGAGTTGCGCAAGGAACTCACATCAGAAACCCGACCGTAAGGGAGGGTGAATATGTGCCCGAACAGTTAGCACCCTCCCTGACGGTCGGGTTTCTGTTGGCCATGTTATTCTCAAGTGGGAGGATTCATGGCTGATCAGGAACGGAAAGCTACAATTCATTACGCCGGAAATGACTTCTTCGTAGGTGTCAGCCCTTCGGGACACGCCCAAACCATCGAGACCGATCACGATCGCGACAGCGCTGCTTCACCGTTGGAATTGCTTTTGCTCGCCCTCGGTGGATGCACCGGCGTCGACGTGATTTCGATTCTGAAAAAAAAGCGGCAAGACGTGACTGACTATCGCATCGAAGTCCATGGCGATCGCCGCGAAGAGTTTCCGCGCGCCTACACGAAGCTCTACGTGAAGCATATCGTGACGGGCCGAAACGTATCGGAACAGGCGGTCGCGAGGGCCATTGAACTTTCCGATCAGAAGTATTGCAGCGTCGCGGCCACGGTGCGCGGCACTGCCGAGATTGTAACGAGTTATGAAATCATTCAGGACAATTCGGCCGAAGCGGTTTGAGTTACTGACGCTGGTGCTGCTGGCCGCCCTCGCGAGCGTGTCGTATGTGACGGTGCACGCGCAAAAAGTCAGCGACGCTTCGCTCGATTCGGTGCGCGCCAGCGACCGTGCAGATCGAATGTCGAAAGCGGCGCCGGAGCTTTCGGCCGCCGAGCACATGCGCCGAGCTGCGGTGTATATGTCGAACCGCGCCTTTGCCGATGCGCGCGTGCACTGGAAGGCAGTCCTCGACAAATATCCGACCGACCCGAGTGTTCCCGCGGCGATGTTCGGCATCGGCCGCTCGCTCTATTGGGAGCGACATTACGAAGAAGCGCGGCAGATGTTCGAACGTGTGGCCCAGGCTTATCCGGAAACCAAAGACGGTCGCGAAGGTTCGAATTTCGCTGCCTCATCTTTGTTACGCATGGGACGCGGCGCCGAAGCCGCCACTCGGTATGTTCAGTACCTCGATAAGTACCCCAACGGCGAACGCATCGAGACTGCTCATCTGAATATCATCGATGGTTACCGCGAATCGAATCATCCAAAGGATGCGATCGCCTGGATCGACCGAACACGGCAGAGATTCGCCGGCACGCCAGTCGAGCAAAGCGCGATTTTTGCGCGGATACGTCTGGACATCGCGGTAGGCGATTGGAACCACGCGGTTCAAACCTCGGACGAGTTGCTGTCAAAGGCGATTGCGAGGGATTCGAATACGAGCGCGGATGAAGTTCTCTACCTGAAAGCGCATGCGTTGGAGCGCGCCGGCCGGACGCAGGATGCCATCCGTTACTTCTCGATGATTCCCGACAACGCCGATTCTTATTTCGGCGCGCTGGCCACGAATCGGCTGAGCGCGATTAATGACGCCACCGCGCAGCAACGCGCGCGTGAACGATCAGAATCGGTGCGAGCCTCAGTAGATCGCAACGCCACTGCCTATCCCGCGCCTTTTAGATTTCAGGTATTGAGCGAATCGAAGAAGCGGGCGCTCGATCCGCGCCTGGTGCTGGCGATCATGAAACAGGAGAGCCAATTCAAGCCGAACGCCAAATCGCCTTCGGCTGCGCGGGGGTTGCTGCAGTTGACTATCGACGCCGCGCAAAAATATGGTCCGCGGGCCGGGCTCAAACAGGTTAACGACGACTCGCTGTATCAGCCGGGAACCAACATCGCTATCGGCACCGAGTACATCGCCGAACTGTCCAGGATGTTCGCCGGCCTCGCGGAAGCCGTGGCGGCTTCCTACAACGGCGGAGAAGACAACGTGGCGCGCTGGCTTGGCCGAACCAACCAGAGCGACGCCGGCGTCTTTACCGCCGAGGTTGGTTTCACCGAATCGAAGAACTACATATTCAAAGTCATGTCGTTCTATCGCGCCTATCGCCAGCTTTACGATTCGAATTTGAATCGGCGATGAGCCAGGCGCAAAGAGCTAAGAGCTAAGGGCTAAGGGCTAAGAGCTAAGCGTGAGGGCCAGAGACTTTGGGACCTTGCTGTTTCGCCCTTTGCGCTTCGCCCCTCGCCCTTCGCCCTTCGCCCTTCGCCCTTCGCCCTTCGCTCTTCGCTCTTCGCCCTTCGCCCTTCGCCCTTCGCCCTTCGCCCTTTGCTCTTCGCTCTTTGCTCTTCGCTCTTTGCTCTTCGCCCTTTGCTCTTCGCCCTTCGCTCTTCCCCCTCTGCTCTTCGCCGCTACGGCTGCGGACAAAACTTCGGGTCAAACCCGCTGGCCTTCTCACGCCGCTCGAGCACATTCGGCCTCGGATAATCACGCGGAATGATACCGAGTTTCACCAATGAGGCGCGGTACTCATAACGGATAGTGACCTCGCCGATGGCTTTCGGATCGAGATCCATGTGAACCCATTGCACGCCATTGCGCACAGTTCGTCCGATTCCCGTCGCCGCCGATTCATCGTCCGGCAAAGGATAGGGAGCCACGCTCTTGTCTTTCGAGGCCTCCGCGTTTCCGCCTTGCGTACTACTCGATTCTCCCCGCTTCATTTCCTTCGGCGGGCGCGTATTGTCATCGCGACCGTACCCGGGTTTTGGCCCCGGTGTGATAGGCATCACCGTCACCGGCTGACCGCGCTCGCGGAAGAACACTGCCGAGATCACACCCAGGTTTGCAGTCTGCCCGATCTTCGCGCCATATGAGTCACGCTCGGTCGTAAAGTAAAACCGCCGCGCATTGTCGGAACTCATTTGCCAGCCCCGCACGGTGATCGTGCTGTAAGGCTCAATTACCCATTTGCGTGCTTCCCACGCGCTGGTGTGGCGCGCGTCAATCGTGTTCATGCCGTCGACCGCTAACGCGACGGCAATTCGCGTAGCGCTGGGATTGCGAATGCGCAGTTCGTACTCGGCATTCTCCAGCGCTTCAATGTACCGGCGGCCACGCGCGGCGTATTCCGTCACGGGCGCACCATAAATCAAGACCTCGACTGAAAATCCATTCTCAGCAGCGACTATTTCTGTGGATTCCGGCGGCAGATTAGCCTCTTCCACCTCAGAGGCAGCGGCCCGGTGCAGTCCATAGCCGCCGGCCCCCACCGCAACCAGCGCCAATCCTACAAGGCCTACCGCAGCGATCTTCTTCAACATGGCAATCTCCCTTCAAATAGACTTCGCCTGTAATGGCAGAACGGCGTCGCGCCCCGGTTCTTGCGCGGAAACTTGAGTAAATACGAACAATTGTCGAAACGGCCCTGGCTACGGTAGAATTGGACGGATTTTTTCTGCACTTCATACTTGACGATAGCGCTGACGTGGGTTTCAATAGCGCGACCGAAATCATCGAAACATGGCCGAATACGTACTGACTGCGACCAAGACGCACGCGCGCGCTGGCTCGTTTTATGATCGCATCGAGCGCTTCTACGATCTCACCTTTAAACTAAATGGCTACGGTCGCTCACTCGACCAGTACTTGCAGGCACATCCGCTGCCGGTGTTTGAGAACGCTCGAATTCTCGACGCGGGCTGCGGTACCGGCACGCTGACGCTGGCGCTGTTGCGGACGCTTAGGGTTCCAGTGAACCTCACAGCAGTCGATCTTTCGGCGTCGGTATTGGCCACGGCCAAGAAATATGCCGGCAAGAATAATCCTAACGAGCAGGAAGTGCGCTTTGCGCAGGGCAACGTATTAGCGCTGCCCTTCGCGGATCAGTCATTTGATTTGGTAATGACGTGCGGCGTGCTGGAGTACGTGCCGCTCGAGGAAGGGTTGATGGAAATGGCGCGGGTAATCTCACCGGGAGGTTACTTCTTGCATTTACCCATGCGCCCCACCGCAGTAACGACCCTGCTTGAACTTCTTTTCAGATTCAAGACTCATCCACCGGAAGAACTCGCGGAAACGACCGACCGACACTTTCAGGTCGTCAGTCACTACAAGTTTCCACCTTTTCAGATTATCGGCTGGAGCAAGACCGCGGTCCTGGCACAGAAGATTTAAGTGGCACGGACTTCAGTCTGTGTTGCGACAATCAACTCAAGTGGGATCAGAGATAATCACAGACTAAAGTCTGTGCCACTCATTTCACCGGTACCAATCGCAAGATCCGATCGTCATCACTCGCTGGACGGCCGCGCCCATCGCGATTTGAGGTCGAGAAATAGATGAAGC
Source organism: Pyrinomonadaceae bacterium (assembly GCA_044870975.1). Taxonomy (GTDB): domain Bacteria; phylum Acidobacteriota; class Blastocatellia; order Pyrinomonadales; family Pyrinomonadaceae; genus UBA11740. The sequence goes on along the minus strand of JBIOZK010000106.1, from coordinate 33,897 downwards.
CATCCGGCCCTTCGGCGATATCCCGAATCCGCCCGTACTTCCCTTCAAGCAGATTTTCCTGACTGACAACTTGCCGTCCATTGGTGACGACGCGAATGATTCGCGCTCCCACCAGGCAGCCAAAGAAGAAGTTGCCTTTGAACTGCGAAAACTGTGAGCCCCGGTAGAACGTTCCACTGCCCGGCGCGCATGCCGGCGTGTACTCGAGAATCGGCAACTCCATTCCGGCCTGCGTCGCGCGATGGTGAATCACCGGCCATCCATAGTTCTTGCCGCGCTCGATGATGTTCACTTCGTCACCGCCGCCGGGACCATCGAACCCGCTCGGCCCATGTTCAGTCTCCCACAGTAAATTTGTGCCGGGCTGAAAATCGATACCCTGTGCATTGCGGCTCCCGCTGGCCCAAATCTCCGGCCGCGCATCAGACCTGCCCACGAATGGATTATCATTCGGCACAGTCCCATCGTCATTCAACCGCAGAATTTTTCCGCCCAACGTATTCATCTGCTGCGCAATCTGTCGATCGGTCGCGTCGCCCACGGTGACGTAAAGCTTGCCGTCCGGCCCGAACCGCAGACGGCATCCGGCATGAAACTGCGCCGCCGGGAGATTCTCGATAATTACCTTTCGATCAACCAACGCGCTGCCGGTTTCGCGATAGCGGACAACCCGCACCCGCTGACCATTTGAGCTGTAAGCATACGAAAGATAGACCCAGTGATTGGCAGCGAATTGTGGATGCAAAGCCATGCTCATCAATCCGCTTTCGCCACGTGGCTCGACGTCGGGAACGACAAATAACGGCTGCGCCCGCAGCTTTCCGTTTTCATAGACGCGTACCCGGCCGGGACGCTCGGTGAAGAACATTCGGCCGTCCGGCGCCCAGACAATCGACCAGACAACTTCGAGATTGGGAATGACGGTTTCGACCTTGAAGCTGGATTCTGTCTGCGGTGAATTCTCTACTTCGCCCGCACCGCGACCCGCGGGAGCCTGACTGCAAGCCAGCGCAAAAAGGGCGACGGAAACAAGCGTGGCAACAATTAATGATTGCATCTCAGACGTTAGACGCCTGCGCGATAGAATATTTTCCATCTTGATTAGGAGGCCAGCGGGCGGTTCAGACTTACTTCGACTTATTGACTAATGTAATCGTGCAACAGCCTCAATTCATCGCCTTGCTCATTGAGCTCTACGCGAAGCAAATCACGAATCGATAACATCCCGACCCATTTATCTCCGTCCATCACCGGCAGGTGCCGGCTGCCAATCTCCTCCATGCGCTCGAGCGCCTGATGCGGAGTCTCGTCACAATGAATGACAGCGCGCACCGGACTCGCGACTTGCCCGAGCTGTAACGCCGTCGGATCGCTGCACGGCACCACCACGCGATTAAGCAGGTCGCGCTCAGAAAAGACGCCGATCAGCTTGCCGTTTTCGTCCAGCACGCACACCGCTCCAATGCGCCTGTCCGCCATGAACTTCGCCGCATCCAGCACCGTTGCCGACGTGCGCAAAGAGTAAGGCTCGCGGTCACGGATGACATCTCGAATAAACATCGTCATGCCCTCCCGTTTGGGTCTGATTTTTCGGGGTGCCCGTATTATAGAGGAACTTCCGCGTGGTGTCTCTAGCGATGAATGTCGAATAAGTGACGGGTGGGTTGCGATCCAGGTTGCGGTTTGAATCAATCTCGCAGCTGTTTACCCAAATAGCGATCCCTGCGCCGTCGGTCGGCGGAAAGTATTAGCGCGGGCGTGATGGTCGCTGCCGACCCGACGCTCGTTAAAGCCGAGGCGCTTCGCATACACGTCGAACAGTTTTGCCTGCGCGTCCCAGAATTGACCTTTCCCGTGCATGCGATCGTGAAAGGTGCTGTTATTCAATTTGCCGCCCCGCGCATCGCGAATCCGATTAAGCACACGGTCCGCCTTTGTCGGCAGCTTCTCTCGCAACCGTTGCTCAAAATAAGGCGCCACGCTACCAGGCAGACGCAGCATGTTCAGAAACGCCTTGGTCGCCCCGCAATCTTTTGCGCGCTCCAACAACCCGGGTATGTCGGTGCTGAGTCCGGGAATGGTGGGCGCGATGCCAATGCCGACCTGGATGCCCGCATCCGCCAACTCCTTCATCGCCGTGAATCGGGCGCGCGGCGACGGCGCAAAGGGTTCGACGGCCCGCGCAATTTCCGGATCGGCAAAAGGGATCGAGAAGTAAACGCCGACGCTGGCTTCGCGGGTGAGCTTCTGCAACACATCGATGTCGCGTCGAATCAGCGCCGACTTAGTGACGATGCCGACCGGGTTGCGAAACTCGGCGCAAACTTCCAGACAGGCGCGCGTCAATTTGTAATTGGCCTCCAGCGGAACGTAGGGGTCAGAAGTGAACGAGAAGACAATCTCGTCACCTTTCCACGAGGGCTTCATCAACTCTTTGCGCAAGAGTTCGGCGGCCCGGACTTTTACGACGATCTTTCTTTCGAAGTCCGTTCCGGCGCCAAAGTCCAGATACTCATGAGTCGGCCGGCTGAAACAATAGGTACAGCCGTGAATGCAGCCGCGATAACAATTGATCGAATAATCAAAAGCGACGTCGGGACTGTCATTGCGGCTGATGATGGTGCGAGTTTCAGTCTCTTCGAAGACCTCGATCTTGGCGCGCGGCGGCTCGCCGATCCATTCAATCGACTCAGTCAGCCACGGATTTGGCGGATTAGCGACACTGCGCATAGATGCAATCCTGTTTTATAGATGCAACAGAGACTAGCATGGAGCGCTGAATTTGGCGAGGTGTCAGAACCGGGAGCGGTAGCGACCGGATCAAGTGACAAGTGACTGCTGACCAGTAATGAGTGACCAGCGACTAGTTCTTTCTTGTCACTTGCCGCTTGTCCTTGCGAGCCGGTGATCAGGTTGCCTCGCAACCCTCGGCATGTGCCGCGTTTAGATAACTAATGCCACTCGTCACTTGCTTGTCACTTGCTTGTCACTTGTCACTTGTCACTCGTCACTTGATCCGGTCGCTACCGCTCCCGGTTCCGACACTTTGGCTACTGCCGGGGACGCACTGCGATGAAGGCAGTCTGGCCGCGTCGATTAATCAAGAGCAACGCGGGCTTTGCTCCATTCTTTTCGATCGCCGCGCGCAGCTCTTCGGCTGATTTGATCGGCTGTCGATTAACTTCCTGAATTACGTCGCCGCGTTGAATGCCGGCCTCAACCGCGGGGCCGGCAGGATCCACCGAGTTCACCACGACTCCCGACGATCCTGGTTTCAGCTGCAATTCCTGGGCAATGTCTGGCGTCAATGGTTCGACCGTGAGGCCGAGCTTCCCTGCTCCGCCGCTGCGCGGATTCGCACCGTTACCCTCGCCCTCATTTTCGTTGCGTGCGGTTTGCTCGGTGAATTCGCCCAACGTCGCGCGAATTTTCTGTTCACGATTGTCGCGCAGGATGGTAAGCGTGACTTCAGAGCCGGGCGCATTGCTCGCAACCTTGTTACGGAACGCGTTGGTATCGCTTACCGGCGCATCGTTGATGGCGGTGATAACGTCGCCCTGCCGCACGCCGGCGCGTTCAGCCCCGCTGCCTGGTTGCACCGAATTAACAATCACGCCTTTGGTCTCCGACATGCCGAGACCAGCTGCCAGGTCCGATGTCACCCTGGTAACGCTGATTCCCAGTTGACCGCGACGGACTTTGCCGCTCTTCACCAGTTGATCCATGACTGTCTTCGCCATGTTGGAGGGAATCGCAAAACCGATGCCGATGTTGCCGCCCTCCTGACCGGGAACGATCTGCGAATTGATGCCGATGAGTTCTCCGATCGTATTGATCAGCGCGCCCCCGGAATTTCCGTGATTGATCGGCGCATCGGTTTGCAGAAAATCTTCAAAGCTGCCAGCGCCGGGACCTGCCGTCGAACGACCTTTCGCGCTGATGATGCCCATGGTCACGGTCTGGCCGATCCCCAACGGATTTCCAATCGCCAGGGCTACGTCGCCAACCCGCACCTTGTCCGAATCGCCGGGAGTCATGAAGGTCAATCCGGTGGCATTCACTTTGAGCAACGCCAGATCGCTCGGCGGATCAGAGCCAATTAATTTCGCTTCAAGCGTCCGGCCGTCATTCATGTCGATCTTGATGTTCTCGGCGCCATCGACCACGTGGTGGTTCGTCAGAATGTAACCATCAGCGCTGACGATCACGCCCGACCCGAGCGCCTGCTGCAGCCGTTCCTGCGGCTGTTGTTGCCCGCGATTTCCAAACAATCCGCGAAAGAATGGATCGTCGAGAAACGGAAATTGCTGCGGATTCCGCACCCGCCTATCGGCGCGAATCGTAATCACTGCCGGTGACGCTTTGCTGACAACTTCCGCATAAGAATTCTGCGGCGCTACGTCGGGCACCGGCGCGAAAGTGAGTGCTGGATTCGAACCTCCCCGCGCCTTGCATGCGGTAATCGACGCCAGCAATAACAGAACTAAGCCGCCAACTTTGGCTCGCCGACCTGTCTTCATAAAGCTGCTGAAATTCATGACAACTCTCCTGGATAAACCTATGAAATCTTCGAGGGTATTTACCTGTCGATTCTAGCAGATGAGGTTTGGCAGGATACAAGTTGCCAGGGGGCGCGCGCATCCCTGCGTGCTGTACGCCGGCAGCTTGCCGGCAACCGTGTCAGAACCGGGAGCGGTAGCGACCGGATCAAGCGAACCGTGCGAACAAGCGAAAACTTAACTTGCTCGTCGAAGTCGCACTTGATCCCGTCGCTACCGCTCCGGGTTCTGACACTTAGTTCAAGTCGTCTATTTGCAAACCAATCGGTGAGGCACCCGCGCCCTTAATGCCATCAAGGACCCTGACCACGTCAGCGTAAGGCAATGCGCGCGGAGCTCTGATGAAGACAGTCTTTTCAATCCGAAGCTCTTCGGGCAGGTCAGCCCGATCGCGGAGTTCGTACTTGTAAGCATGGTTCAGGCGTCGCTGCTGGAACACGTCCACCAGCTTCTCGCACAACTTGCTGGTGTCATAAACGGACCCTAGATCACTGACCATATTCAGCATGAGCGACCGGTCGCTTTTGATCGTAACCACCAGACCGAGCGGCGGAGCTTCAGTCTCAACGCTGGTGTCCGGCTGTGACGGCACCTTTGCGAGAAATCGTTGTGGCTTGAGCGGCGCTGCGACCATGAAGATGATGAGCATCACCAAGAGGACATCGATCAGCGGGGTAACGTTGATACTTGGTTTCGACTTTGCACTCGACACACTAACGCCTTGCTGATTGGACATCTCGGCAGCTCCTTCCAATTTGCGAGATTAGACAATCAGGTGCGGTTTATGTTCCCGAATAGCCCAACTGGGGATCGAATAGCAGCGGAAAGAATTGGCCCTCAATTTTTTCGCCGGCCGGAATCGGCGGCACACCGGCGAGCAGCGGTTCGTTCGACGCAGAGCGCACTCCGTCGCGAAAGACATTAATTACCGCACCGCGTCGCGGCCGCTCGCTTCGATTCTCGAACGAGCCGTGCACCATTAGCGGATGATGAAATGAGCACTCGCCGGCCTTCAACTCAATCGCAATCGGCTTGAACTGCTGCTTCTGCTCCTCGCTCAACACGGATTGAATTGCGTTCATGTCATTGGCGAGTCCGGTGATGGGCAGCAGGTTCCAACGATGACTGCCCGGAACGTAATGGACACAGCCATTCTCGCGGGTCGAATCATCCAGGCCAATCCAACACGACAAATGAGCCATTGGCTGCGTGCGAGTCCAATAGGAATAGTCCTGATGCCACGCGACGACACCACCGTGATGGGCGGGCTTGCAGAACAACTGGTCATGCCAGAAGCGGACCGCTCCATCCAACAGTTGCGAAGCAGGCGCCAGAAACGCCGGATGCCACAGCAGATCATGAAAAGCAGCTGAGATGCGCCACCCACCCAACGCATGAACGAGGACCGTCGCCGGATCGGTTGCTTCGTTTGAATGGAATTCGTAAAAGAGATCGTGTGCGGGATGATGGGGATCGATTAGCCCGGCCAGCTCTTCGCGTAAGGCGGCGATTTGCTCGTCGTTCAGCAGACGAATTCCGGCGAGATAACCGTTCTCGTGAAAGAAGTCGACTTGCTCAGGGGAAAGCTGATATCGCCCCGAATCGTTGTCCTCTAATCGAGAGAAAAGGTCCGTTATCGGTGAATGATTAATCGAGAGGTCACGGGTCATTACCTTAATGCCGGGTCAGAACCGGGAGCGGTAGCGATCGGATCAAGTGATACTTCGAAATCAAACGAGCAATTATCATCCGGCTAGTTCGTCTTGATCCGGTCGCTACCGCTCCCGGTTCTGACACTACTTTGATCCAATTCCGTCGATCACGACCTTCGCGACGGTCGGGATGATCTCGCGATCATTCGCATGCTCCGTCGTGAAAGTGACCAACACGAATTTCGCTCCGTTGGGAAGTTCAACATATGCCGCGTCGTGGCGCGTCGTGCTCGTCCAGCCGGCTTTTGACCAAAGCTTGGCGCCGGTTAGACCTTGCAACGCGATGCCGGTAAATCCATGACCCTGATCGTCATTGTCTTTCGAGGTACCCGTGTAATTGCGTTTCAGCAGGTCCATCATCCGGGTGCTGTGCGTTTGATTCACGGCGCGACCGGTTACAATTTCGGAAAGCAGCGTGGCCGTGGCGTCCGTGGTCAGCTTGTTTCGGTTCTCGCCGTTCGGCCCGCGCGAGACTCGCTCGCGGCCATAGGCGTCTTCGCAGAAGGTTTTTTGATTGACGTTGATGTTAGTAAAGCCCAGCGAAGCATAATATCGATTCACCGCGTTACGCTTGTACTGCCACTCTTCCATCTGTTTCGGCGGTAGCTCAAAACCACCGGTGGTCTGCGTCAAGACGTCCAGGACGTACTGCGTGGCTTCATTTGATGAATCAACAATCATGTCGCGGACGGCACGCGTCAGCTCAGGCGTCTGGGTAATCTTCTTGTCTTCGAGCCAACGATGCACCGCCACCAGATAAAAGAGCTTCACCACGCTCGCGGGATAAATGCGCTCATTACCGCGAAAGCTGGCGATTACCGGATGCCGTGAATCGCGCAGGTCGATCAAGGTGATCGCCAGCTGCGACTCAGTCAATTTCTGGTCAGCAAATTTTGCGAGCGCTGCGTGGGCCGCATCGTTGACCAGTCGGTCCAGCGCATCAGCGTGCACTGCGCGCACGGGCGCAAACGATCTCCGCGGTTGATTGTGCGCCGGAATCGACCAAAGCAGTAGCGCAATCAACGAGAGCACAAATCTAATCTTCATTTTTGTTTCCACTTTGCCGGGAGAGAATGAAATAGACGGGCAAGCCAATGATCAGAAACAGCAGACTGGCCAGCGGTGGCGCTTTAATTGATTCAGCCAGCGCCGCCACGGGATGACCGGAGAGTAGCAGTTGCATCGTCGCTCTCATCGCGGGCCGCGCGTCCCAGACTATTCGTAAAAGCAACCACGCGGTTACGACCAGATAGACGATCGGAACGACCGGATATCCCCAGGTTCGGTAGGGACGCGGTGCGTCAGGCAAGCGGCGGCGAAAGACAAACACGGCGGCAGCCACGAACGCGTAGAACACGGTCAAGGCGAAGATTGCCGCATCCGTTAACTCGTCGTATGAGCCGGATAAGGCCAGCACCCCAGACCAGATTCCCAGCACTATCAGCGAACGAATTGGCACCCGGGTGTGCGGCGACACTTTGGAAAGTCCGCGAAAGAACAAGCGGTCGCGGGCCATGGCGTAAGGCACACGCGACGTAGCGAGAATCGATGCGTGCAGTGCCCCGAACGACGAGGTCATCATCGCGGCGGCCATCAACGTCAGCGCGATTGACCCGAGCAGGCGGCGCACGACCTCAGCCGCCACGGACAATTTTGCGGATACGCCGGCGACTTCGGTGGGCGTGAGCACGTGGTAGTAACCGATGTTCACCAGCAGATACAGCCCCATCACGATGAACATGCTGATGATAAGACCAAGCGGCAGATTGCGTTCCGGGTTCTTAACTTCGCCGGCCAGGAAAGTAATGTTATTCCAGCCGTCATAGGCCCAGAGCGCACCCAGCATGGCCGCCGCAAATCCGGCAAATCCGCCCGTCGTAATCGCCACGCCTTCGCAGGCGCCGCCGACGTTCGCCTGTGACAGGTGCGACCAATCGCCGCCGGAATAAACAAACGCGCCCACGCCGACAGCGATCAGAAGGAGTACTTTAATCGATGTCAGAACCGTCGCGACGCTGCCACTGAGAGTCACCGCGCCACAATTGATCAGGACCGTCGCGGTGATAGCGATGAGAGCCACCAATTGCAGCCGTCCGAACGGAACGTTGATGTACGGGACGGTGAAGAAGGTCTGGTTGAGCGCGCCCTTCAAAAGCGTATTCAAGAAGATCGCAAAGCCCACCGCCAATGCTGCCGCAGACGCGCTGCGGGCAATCGCAAACTGTATCCAGCCGTAGATGAATCCTGAGAGACGGCCATAGGCATCGCGCATAATGCCGTACTCGCCGGCGGCGCGTGGAAACATTGCGAGCAGCTCGGCGTAGGTTAGCGCGCCGGCCAACGACAACAATCCGGCTACGAACCAGACGGTCAGCGCCATCCTGGGTGTGCCGACGTTACAGGTCATCACGCGCGCCTTGAGAAAGACCCCCGTGCCGATTACGTTCGCGACGTTGACGGCAATGGCCGCGACCAGACCGAGGCCGCGAACCAGATCGGTGTTGGATGGTTTCGGGTTTTTGGTGTCGATCGTGGATTCCATCAGGGCCTGAAGTCGATCGAGTTTGATTTCGTGTCGATCATAAATATCTTGAACGAGTTTGTCGCTTATGGTTTACCGTCTGAAGACTGCTAATTATTCCGGGTAGCGACTTTTCCCTTCGCTCGTATTTCTTCAAGTTCCTTTAGAAACTCCTCGCGTTCTTTGGCAGCTTCTGATTGCTTTCCCGAGCGCGAAGTTAGATATCGCTGCCCCTTGATTGGAGAATTCTGAAGCGAGTCTGCCCAGCCTCTGAGCTGTCGGGAGATGCCTTCCGCCTTTGATTTCAAATTTGAAATTTCAGATTTGAGATCCCGGAATGACGGGAGACGTTCAAGGAGGCACAGCATCGATCGAACTTCGCCCGCGGATCCTCTGGCGATATAAAGAAAAGTAAGAAGTTCTTGGGTCGTGCCTCGCTCGAAGCCCTCGGCGACGTTGTTCGAAACCGACACGGCGGCACGCTCGAGTTGATCTTTTAGACTGTAGCGACCGGTGAATTCGGATCTTGCCGTGAACTCATATATTTGAAGGGTCATCTCGATTGCGGAGTTCCAAACCGGCAGATCCTCGAACCGTTTGTAAGGCATAGGTCATTCCTCCCGGCGCTGAAATATCGAGTCCTTCAATCTAATTTCGAATCTGAAATCTGAAATCTCGAATCTCGAAATCTGAAATCTGGAATTTCAAATTTGTAATTGTGGACACCTTCAAACGGAATCAAACAGTGCTGGACGATCGCAATTCCAGAATCCCCAGCCTGGGCTACAGCCAAACACGCTCTTACCAAACATCATTCACCAGCAAATCCTCATAACTATCTCGCTTCCGAATCAAGTCCGCCTTGCCGCCTTCGCGCACCAGCACCGCCCCCGGCAACGGCCGGCCGTTGTAAGGAAACATCTGCGCCAGCGAGTACGCGCCACAGTTGAGCAGCGCCAGCACCTCGCCCGGCTTCACGTCGCTTGGCAGCAGACGGTAATCGGGCAGTCGGCCGTGACGCTCGATGTCGAAATAAACGTCGCCTGAATCGCACAACGGTCCCGCAACTTTGTACTGCGCGGCCAGCGGCTCACACGCGCGCGACGCCGAAATCAGGTGGTAGTACCACTTGTAATTGTTCATTGAGAGCATGATGTTGTAACCCGCATCGGTCAGCAGCCACACATCATCAGTCTCAGGACGTCGCTTGATATTGCGCACTTTCGTCATCACCACGCCCGCATCGGCGATGATGCTGCGGCCCGGTTCGAGCAGTATGGTCACCTTATCCAGAAGGTGTTCGGCTTCGGCATCGCGCGCAGACTCACGCGCCACCCGCAACGCTTCGGTCAACACCGCCGCCGGCTCAAGGTCCGCGCCCAGCATGTCGCGCTCATGCTCCGGAAGTTCGTCAGCTTGCGACCTGTCACGCAGGTAATTCACCGGAATGCCGCCACCAAGATTGATGTGCTCGAGCGTCAAACCAGTCTCACGATGAATCGTCATGAGATGGTTCCACATGCTTTTGAACGCTTCCGCAAACGGCTCGACATCCGGCGTTTGCGAGCCCACGTGAATGTGAATGCCGCAGACGTGAATCAGTTCAGGGTGTTGCAGACCACGCCGAAATGCGTCGAGGACTTCCGACGAAGAGATACCGAACTTCGAAGTGAGCAGCGCCGTCTGCAGTCCCAGGTGCGAACGAGTGCCAATCTCCGGAACCAGACGCAGGGCGATGCGCGCCGGCGGCAATCCGTTGTTCAATTCACTGCGGGCGCGCCGCACCGCCTCTTCAACCAATTCGATTTCATAAATCGAATCGACGTTGATGGCATAAATTCCGGCGCGGACTGCTTCGTCGAGTTCTTCATCCGTTTTGCTGGTGCCGTTGAAGATGATCTGATCAGGACGAAAGCCGGCGCGCAGAGCCTTGAACAGTTCGCCGCCGCTGTTGACTTCGATATCGATGCCGCTTTCGCGCACGACGTTCAGCACCGCCATGTTTGAATTGGCTTTGGACGCGTAGCAGAACTTAATTGGCCGCTCGACCTGTTTCGCCGCGGCTTGCAAGCGCGCGATATTGGCGCGAATGCGCGGTTCGGAAAATACGAAGAGTGGCGTGCCGTATTTGTGAGTCAGCGTGAGCGCGTCAACGCCGCTGACGAAAAGATGATTGTTTTCGCGCGCTTCGAGAAAGCCCGGAATCGCCCAGGCCGGCGCCTTTGTTATGACTGATGACATTTGAAAAAGATTATATGAATTTGCGTAGCCGGTCAGTACCATCTCCGTCAGGAGATGGATCAACGAACCACTTAACAAGAAACGCCGCACCCTGATCCATCCGCTCACGCGGATGGTACCGACACGATCACAACTGCGCGATCATCTCAGCCGGATTCCAATAAGCGTGCACCGTCTGAATCTTACCGTCGTCATTTACCTCGATCACGTCGATTCCTTCAAACCTGACTTCGCGGCCGTCTTTGCTCGTTCCCTTTCCCGTCCACTTCACGGCCGCGCCGTTACCGGCTACGAATACCGAATCCTCCGTTAGTCCTACGCTCTTGAAGTTCTTGCAAATCGAAGCGAAGAATTCGCGCAGGCCTTCGCGACCCGTAATCGCCGGCGTTCCGACCGGGTCATGAGTGGTGCCGTCTTCGGCAAAGCAATTGGCAAACGCTTCCGCGTCCATGGCGCGAATCGCGAGAAAGTAGTTGCGCACGACGCGCGAGATTCGATCTGGTTCTGGTTGTGTGCTCATAGTTAAATCTACTCTGCGTGCGCCGGAAGAGTCCGGCGTCTAAACGATTACGATCAGTTTTGTTTTCCGTTTCCGTGCTTGGCTCGCTCCTGCTCAATCAAGACGCGTCGCAGAATTTTGCCTGAAAGCGATTTGGGAATCTGCGCGATGAATTCGATTTCGCGAATCTTCTTGTGCGGCGCCACACGCTCAGCGACAAACTCCATGATTTCTTCGCCCGAAGCCTCGCCTCTCGCGACCACAAAGGCCTTCGGCACCTCGCCCGCTTCGTCGTCGCGACAGGGAATGACGGCAGCGTCCGCCACGGCCGGGTGGCTTAGCAGCACTGCCTCAAGCTCAGCCGGCGCCACTTGAAATCCTTTGTACTTAATCAATTCTTTGACGCGATCGACGATAAAGAAATGTCCGTCCTCGTCCGCATAGCCGATGTCACCGGTATGGAGCCAATTGTCGGCATCGATAGTGCGCGCGGTCGCCTCCGGATTATTGAGATAGCCTTTCATTATTTGCGGGCCACGCACACAAACTTCGCCTTCCTGATTCGTACCGAGTTCGGCGCCCGTGGCCGGATCGACCAGCTTCACTTCGGTGTTCGGGGCGGCGGTGCCGACCGAACCGAATTTCATCTTCGACGGATCAGCCGGACTGCTGTGGGTGACGGGGCTGGTCTCGGTCATGCCATAGCCTTGCCGGATTCCGCAACCGATGCGTTTGACGCATTCAGTCGACAGATCCGCGCCCAGAGGTGCAGCCCCCGAGAAGATCATTTTCAGACTCGACAGATCGTAGTTATCGATCATCGGATCACGCGCCAGCTTCAGGACGATGGGCGGCACGATGTGCGACAGCGTCACCCGATACTTCTGAATCAACTCGAGAAATTGTTCGAGATCGAAGCGCGGCATGATCACGATCGTCGAACCGAGATGCAGCCCCATATTCAGCACCACGACCAGTCCATAGATGTGAAACAGTGGCAGCACGCACAGGAGCGTGTCGTCGTGATGGAAGTAGTCGAGCCCGTCCATCTGGCACAGGTTCGCCACGATGTTGCGGTGCGTTAGCATGACGCCTTTGGGCAAACCGGTCGTGCCGCTCGAATATGGCAACGCAACCAGGTCGTTGGCCGGATCTATGGCGACCGGCGGCACCTCGCCATCACCCTCCAACAAAGAATCGAACGCGGTAGCGCCGTCGGCTTTGCCGAAAACAAACAGCTCTTCGGTATTTGCGGCTTTCGCCGCGTCGGCAGCTTTCTCCAAACAGAGGGGCGCGGTGACCAGAAATCTCGCGCCGGCATCGCGCAATTGAAAGGCAGCCTCTTCAGCGGTGTAGAGAGGATTTATCGGACTGACAATCCCGCCCAGCATCGCGACGGCGTGAAACGCGACCGCGTAATCCGGGCAATTTGGGCTGAAAATCGCGACAACTTCGCCCTTCTTGAACCCCTTCCGAGACAGGCTGCTGGCAACGCGACGAACAGCATCTGCAAATTCGGCATAAGTCATCGCGCGCCCGGTCGGGCCGTCGACAAAAGCCGTCTTGTCTTTGAATTGCTCGATCGAAGCGAAGATGAAGTCCGTCAAAGAGACTTCAGGAATCGCAACGTCAGGGTATGGTCCACGAAAGATCATAGATAGATTTGGAGTGCGTCAATATACACGATCCGGCTGACCAAACCGCAACGAAGATGTATATTGGGCGAACTCTATATGCCGAATCTCAACATCATCTGCTTCGCGACCTTCTACAAAGGCGCGGACTTCATGCGCGAATGCAAGGCCGCCGGCTGCAACGTCATTCTGGTGACCAAAGAAAAGATGTTGGAGGAAGACTGGCCGCGCGACGTGCTTGATGAAGTGTTTGCGCTGCCAAACGATGCGCCGGTGGAATTATTTCTGGATCTCGTTGCGCACATCGGCAAAACCCGGATGCCGGATCGCATCGTCGCCCTGGAAGAATTCGACGTAGTCATCGCGGGGCTCGCGCGCGAACACCTGTGCCTGCCGGGAATGAGCAGTTCCGTAGCCAAGACCTTCCGCGATAAATATGCCATGGCGGTAAGAGCTCGCGACGCAGGCCTGACTGTCCCCGAATTCGTGCCGGCGATCAATGACGACGACGTGCGTGAGTATCTTGAAAGGGTGCCGGCGCCCTGGGTGATGAAGCCGCGTTCGGATGTGTCGGCGATCGGCATCCGCAAACTCGAAACGACAGATGACGTGTGGAGAACGATCGAAGAACTCAATCAACGCGAAGCATTCCGCGAACGTGCTTCCTATCACGTGCTCGCACGGTTCATTCCCGGCGAAGTCTTTCACGTCGATTCGCTCGTCTACGACGGCCGCGTCGCTTTTGCGGGCGTGAACAAATATGGGCGGCCGCCGCTGCAAGTCGCGCACGGGGGCGGCGCGTACATCTCGCAAACCCTTCCTCACAACTCTGCCGACAAAAGGAAGCTGCACGAAATCAATCGGCGGCTAATTAAAGCCATGGGAATGCAGACCGGTGCGACCCATGCAGAATTCATCAAGAGTGCCGCTGACGGTGATTTTTACTTTCTCGAAATCGCGGCGCGGGTGGGCGGCGCCTATATCGCGGACGTCCTGGAAGCCGCGTCGGGAATCAATCTGTGGCGCGAATGGGCAAAGCTGGAGATTGCCGATTCGCGGCCGCGACTGAAACCCCGCAAGGAGCACGCAGGCATAATTCTCTCGCTGGCGCGACAGGAATATCCGGACACGTCAGCTTACGACGACGCGGAAATCGTCTATCGAGCCAAGAAGAAGCATCACGTCGGCCTGATTGTTCGGTCGCCAAAGCACGAACGCGTCACCGAATTGTTGGATGATTACGGTCGCCGGTTTGAGCATGACTTTGTTGCTGTACTGCCTCCGCTCGAGCGGCCGGAATAAAGGTCTTGCGAAAGTAGTCCTCACCAAAGTCGCGGTTAACACGTTTTTTCCTTCAACCGTCTAATCGTCTGAAGCGTCTAATTGGCACGTCTCCTTTTTTCGCCTGGTTTCCGCGAGTCTAACAGTGCGACCCGACATAAAGTTCTTCCGCAGCAGTCGCTGGCTTCGACGGCGCGCCGGATCGCGGGCTGCCGTCTTGATCGCGGCGCTCATTTTTTGCGCTCCTGCTCACGCCCAGGAACCGCAAATCGTCGATACCATCAAGATTGACACCAATCTCATCAGCGTTCCCGTCATCGTCAGCGACCGCAACAATCGCTATGTACCTGATTTGAAGGTCGAAGCCTTTCGGCTGTTTGATAATCAAGCCGAACAGAAGATTTCGTATTTCGACACCGGCGAAGAGCCATTGAATGTCATCCTGATGCTGGATACGAGTCTCAGCACCAGCAGCGTGATCGATGACATCAAAAAAGCGGCAAAGTCGTTTTTGAAAGAACTGCGGCCGCAGGACCGCGCCATGATTGTGACCTTTGACTGGCAGACTCAAAAGCTTAGCGCGCTCACCAACAATCGAAAGTTCCTGGAAGCTGCAATCAAAGAAGCCAAGGTAGGTCGTTACGCCGGCACTGTTCTAAATGATGCGGTCATCGACATTACGACTAATGTGCTGCAGCCAATCCGGGGGCGCAAAGCAATCGTTATTCTGAGCGACGGCAACGATCGCGGCAGCGTCACCACCCCGGACGCCCTTCTCAAAGCAGAGTCAGAGGCCGACGCCATGGTTTATTCAATTTATTATGAACCGGACTTTATGCGTTTCATGGGTCCGCCGCGCAGGGGTTTTCCCGGAAGAGGCCCGGGACCGTTTGACCTGGGCGTGCCACAACGGCCGCGGCCAGGACGTGGGCCAGGGCGACGTCCACTGCTCATGGAAGGCCAATTTCTGATGGAACAATTGGCTGATGTGACCGGAGGCAGGTTCTATGAAGGCGAAACGAAAAAGCTGAAAGAGACGTTTGCGCTGATCGCCGAGGAGCTTAGACATCAATATCGGCTCGGTTTCTATCCTGAGGAGTTGCAGCGCGACGGCAGCATTCATGCACTGCAAGTGAAAGTTAATTTGCCGAACGTCGCTGTGAGATCGCGGCATCAATACACTGCGAAGTAGCAGCATCACGCTTTACAACGCAGCATCCATTCGCGGACAATCTGCACCCGACATGTCCGCGCCCAACAATTGGTTCGAAACTTTTTTCCATGGCGTCACGCTCGACCTTTGGCGCAATGCGATTCCACCTGAACAAACTCAAGCTGAAGCTCAGTTTCTGATCAAACACTTGCATTGCGATACCGGCGCGCACGTGCTTGATGTGCCCTGCGGCAATGGCCGACTGTCTTTTGAGCTGGCGAAGCGTGGCTTGCGCGTGACGGGCATCGACATCTCTGAGGAATTTATCGAGGAGGCGCGATCGATTCAGACAGGCTTGCTCAATCCATCCGCCAACGCGGATGGTGCTGACTCAATCGCGTCGCTTCGGTTTGTGCTGCGCGACATGCGTGATGTGGAAGACGATTTCATTTACGACGGCGCGTATTGTTTCGGAAACAGCTTCGCCTTTCTTGAATACGCGGACATGGAGAAGTTCCTGGGTGGCGTCGCGCGCGTGGTGAAACCGGGCGGCATATTTCTGATCTCGACGGGCATGGCCGCCGAATCAGTCATCCCTGATTTCGAGGAGCAGAGTTGTCACGAACTCGGCGACCTCGCGCTGACGATCAAGGAGCGCTACAACACGGCCGAGAGTTGCATCGACAGCGATTACATTTTCGAACGGGACGGCAAGATCGAAACGCGATCTGCGCGTGAATGGATTTATACGGTGGCCGAGATGCGACGGATGCTGGAACGTGCCGGGTTTCGAGTGCTCGAATTGTTCGGGTCCCTGAAGGATGAGCCGTACAAGCTCGGGTCGCGGGAACTGTTCATCGTGTCAAAGCGCAGTAGCCCAAATTGTTAATTTGCGAAACGCGCAAGTCAACAACTTGCGCTACAAACGCTTGATTCCCCAAACGTCAACGTCAATCGCTTCAGCATAATTGAGCACCGGCTCACCCTTCGGGGCCTTCAACCCCAGCGCTTCAATCATCGTCGACTCGTACGCATTCAAGGTGGCTTTCTGCAGCGGCCAGGGCTGATGAAAGATGCGCGCGCGATAGAGATTCCCGTCCGACTCGGAATACAGGCAGTATCGCTCAGTGAGAAAAAACTCCAGCGATTCGGGATGCGAAAATGGAATCGTCTCGCCGATGTTCCATGACCCTCTGAACGCCGCCGGTGGATCGTCTGTTCTTTTGAGCGCGTAATCGATCGTCGGGCCGATCTGCTCCAGATCGATGGCCGCGTTGAAATAGGGCAGGTGGTAAAACGTGCTCGCCGCCACGACGGCCGCACTGCTGTTGCAATCCAGTGAAAGGAACCAGACACCGGGCACGCCCTGGTAGTGAACATAGGTCCGGACGTTCAATTCGTGGGCTGAGCTGAAACCCGGCAGCGCCGGCATGAACGGCGGCAAGGCTCTGATGTCCCACATCGTGAACGGAATAATTCCAATCCAGGCCGTGCCGTCGAAGGTGTCGATTTCCAGCCCCTCAGGAATCAGCGGCCGTAGCTCACGCTCCTCAATGCGCCAATGCATGAACAGCAGCTTGCCCCAGCTCTGATGCATGAGCGGTTGGCCATCGGGCTTCTTGCGAATTGTCATTCTGTCCAGCGCAGTTAAGTGTTTCCGACTCATGAGTGCTCTAGTTGACGGAGTCTGTGGGGCCGGCCTGACGTTCGCCGTTGACATGAATACGCCGGTCGGCTGAGTCAAAATAGAAATGCGTATGGCCTGATGTGGTGTCCTGAGGGTCGGCCGTGAGTCTATACCACGAGTCACCGTCTGGCTTCGGAGCAAGCGTTAAGGTGATTACGTAGCCGTCAGCGATCGTTGGACAGTGGCTGAACTTGGAAGAGACAAGTTTCTCGCTTACCAGGTCATCCAGCGTCGCAAAGTTTCGATTATGAGAATCAGCGTACTGAAGCTCGGCCACGGCAATTGTCTTGAGGTTTTGAAGTGTCGCGGCTTCATTGCCCGCGCGCACCGCAGCCCGGTACCCAGCTACCGCCGCGGCCGCCACGATGCCTACAAAGAAAAGCGCAACCACCAGGATTATCACGACCGCGATAATTAGCTTTTGCGCGCGACTAGTCATTAAAGCCCCGGACGTGCCTTGTTCAGAGTTCGAATTACTGTTCCCTGATAACCGCGGGTGTTCACAAAACTGGTGTAACGGAGTGAACAAATTCTGACAATTGCTGTCGCCCTGCAAGCCTTTGAGGCGACATTGCTTCAGCTTCCAGTCCGCCGCTTCATAAATTCCATCTGCTTTGGGAACTTCGTCGCAGAAGCCCGGAGTTGGCTTGCTCGACTCGAGACACGTGGCCATGAAAACCGAGTTCGAGATGATACTGGTCAATCCGGGATCTTCTTGTAACGGCTGACGCCTTCATCAACGCAGCCCTGATTGTTCAGTGGTGTTACCGTAGTTTTTTCGCTCGGTGGCGACTTCTTTGGCGCGCACCATCCATGCGTCTTTGTTTTTCAGGATCCAAAAGACTCCGACGCCGATTGCCCCAAAGCCAGGGAACACGACGATGAAAATGATGCGCAGTTGTAAGTATCACTAACAAGGAACACCCGCGAGCTCGGTCGAGCCTGCGGGTGCGTTTTTTGCGTTCGGCCGACCATACGGCAGTTTACTTTTCACTCAAAAGCCAGACGTCGTATGCCCACCGCCCCAGATCCTGATGGTTCGCGCCGAATACCTTGGCTCGATATCGGAACTCGTTTCCATAACGATCACGATGACGCGATTGTTTGTAATCAAGAGAGATCGATTCGAGACCAGATTCAGCAAGCGTGCGTAACTCACTGGCTTCCGAAATGCCATTATGATTTGCATCTCGCCACAGACGCATTTTGGCGAAGTACGCATCTCGATTGTCGAGCACCCCGTCCGTGTTCCCGCCGTTTTCGGCTTTGTCATATTCGGCCAGCGCACGAAAACCATTCTTCTCGACCCCGGGCGGAGGATCAGGTTGATATGAGTTGTCGCCGAAGAGTTCTTTGCCATTGTCGATCGTGCCGTTTCGATTTCCATCCAGCACCAGCCATGCGGCAGTTGATGACGCGCGCGTCCATGACAGACGATCAGGTGTTCCATTCCCGTTGAGATCGAACTGCACACCGTTGTTTACGTCAGTCAAATCAAATCCGCCTGGCACATCCACCAGAATCGGCGAACCGCCACACCAGTCGCAGCCAAAACAGACGCACTGGTTAAAGTCATAACCGTCGATTCCTCCATAACAATGGTTGATAAAAGTGTTGCTTCGGCCGCACGCACCAGAAAGGAGGCTTAAGCCGGAATAGCAGCCCGTTGAAGCATAGTTGCCCCAATCAGCTCCACCGTTGCAGTTGCCAATCGCCGGACTAGTGCCACAACTGCTATTCGTAAAATTCCAATACCAACTTGCAACGTAACATTGCGTTTGCGTTTGAGGTTCCTCATTGCACGTGCTGTTCGAAAAGTTCCAAAACCCACCCAAATCTGAACATTGAGTGTCATCTCCCGGCTGACAGATACTGTTCGTATAGTCCCAGGAAAACCCTTCGTTAGTGCAATCCGTAAAGCTCATTAACGGAAGGTCTTTATCAGAACATGTCTCCCCATGCATATCCTGCATGTAGAAATATTTACTCGGTTGGTTACATACTTTGACACTCGAGATTTGAACAAATGGTTGGGTACGAAAAGCATAAAGCGAACAGTCGCCGCTTCCCCTATATGATGTAAAAGTAGAGGGTCCGCAGCTAACATTACAGTTTTCGTTGATCTCGTAGTAGCAAAAATAACTGTCGTATCCGAACAAATGATAGTAAGCGTGCGAAACGCCAAAGTGTCCCGCCGTATATGCTATCGGTGCCCGCGCAGAGAGATCTGCCAAACCCGATGAATTTGCAGTTGAGGGAAGAACGGACCACGCAACTAACGAAAGCAAGATCGACAGGCTCACACGAGCAACCTTGGCGACAAATTTCATCTTTGGCATGGAACTCTCCTACCGATGCGAAATTGTGAAAAATAAATCCAACTACCACTGACCATAAGGGGCACAAGGCGATGATTTTCGCTCGACCAACGATGAGCTAAAAAAAGAAGTTTTCCGAGCGGATCCCATCGAACACGGAACCCCTGAAATATCGGTTTCAATCCAAAGCCCGGGAGTCTTTTGCGTTGACACGCGTCCTATACGCGCTATTAGCCGCATTGTCAACACCTTTCTCGCAAGGCGCGATCACAAAGAGGGACAACAGCAATGTTTCTAGTATTTAAGTGGGCCGCCCAGTTGCCTAGCTGCAATTGTTACGAGCTTGACTCGGCCGATGACCGAAGCTTGTTCCTAGCGCGATATATCAGCCGGGTCCGCGTTCATTTGCGGCTGTACCGACTGGCGCTACTTCAAATGCTTACCCAGCCAATCAAGCACCGTGTTATGCCAGAACGCCGAGTTCGCCGGCTTCGTCACCCAGTGACCTTCGTCCGGAAAATCGACGAGCTTTGATTCTACGCCCATTCGCTGCACCGCCGTGAAGAATTGCAGGCCCTCGCCTTCGGGCACGCGATAGTCGAGCGAGTTCGTAATAATCAAAACCGGCGTCTTGAAATTCTGCACGAAGTTGTGCGGCGACCAGCGGTCGTACATCGCTTTATTAGTCCACGGCGTGCCTTTGAATTCCCATTCCGGAAACCAAAGCTCTTCGGTCACGCCGTACATCGCCGCCAAATTGTAGACGCCGTCGTGCGAGACCAGCACCTTGTAGGTAAAGCGAGGATCGTTGTTGTGGCCTTCGATCCAATCGATCATATAGCCGCCGTAGCTGGCGCCGGCCGCGCCGATTTTGTTCTTGTCGATGTAAGGCTGGTTCGCCATCATCGCCACGCCATTGCTGATGTCGGTGAAAACCTTGCCGCCCCAGTCACCCGAGATTTCTGCGACGAATTGCTGGCCATAGCCGGTCGAACCGCGCGGGTTCGGCAGGAAGGCAACGTAGCCGTCGCCGGCGTAAATCTGCGGATTCCAGCGATAACCCCAGTTGTCGCTCCACGCGCCTTGCGGTCCGCCGTGAATCAAAACCACGAGGGGATATTTTCGCCGCGGGTTGAAGTTCGCGGGCTTGACGATCCAACCAGCGACCTTCGCACCTGCGGCGCCCGTCCAGGTCACTTCCTCCGCCGGCTGAAGATGGAACGACGAGATGAATTTGTCGTTGGTCGTCGTCAGCGCGGTTGCGCCGGCGCCGTCAACGTTGGCGCGATAAATCTCCGAAGGTTTGACGCTGCTGCTGCGCGCGAAAACCAGCGCGCGACCGTCCCTGGTAGGATGGACATCGCTGTTGAAGCCTTCGCCGCCAATCAGTTTCTTAACCGGCCCGCCGCTGACGGCGACCGTATAGATTGGCGCGCGACCACGCTCTTCAGCGGTGAGATAGATCGTTTTGCTGTCGGGGCTGAATGAAAATTCGTCTATCGACGAATCGAGCGACTCGCTGATCGATTTCGCCTGGTTCGTTTTCAGATCAAAGAGCATGAGCCGGAAGCGATCGCTCTCGTAACCGGGCGTCACCTGCGATCGATATGCCAGGTAACGGCCGTCGGGCGAGTACTGTGGCGACCCGTCATAACCGTGATTGGCTGCCGTAATGTTCTTCGCTGCGCCGCCACGCACCGGCACTACCCAAACGTCAGCATTGGTCGAAGTCGCCTCGACTTTGTCGTGATTGCTGGTGAACGCCAGGTCTTTCGAATCGGGTGAGAAGGCATAATCTGTCGGGCCGCCGAGGCTGAACGGCGGTGCGTCGTAATCTCCCGGTGTCATGTCTTTGGCCGCGCCGCCTTCAGATGAAACGACGAACACATGCGTGCGCATTCCTTCTTTCCATGATTTCCAGTGACGATAAAGCAGTCGCGTCGCGACGTGGGCTTTGACTTTGTTGGCCGCGACCTCGTCCGCGCGCTTCTTGTTGCACGCGTCATCGTTGCACTCGGGATAGATGTCCGAGACGAACGCCAGCCATTTGCCATCGGGCGACCACACAGGATCGCCTGCGCCGGTTGAGATACTTGTGACCTTCTTCAGAGCGCCGCTTGAAACATCCATCGTCCAAATTTGATCTTCGCCGTCGCGAGCGGACACGAAAGCCAGCTTCTCGCCGTCCGGCGACCAGCGCGGCGTGGCCGACGAATGCTCGTCATTCGTTAGCTGGCGCGGCTCACCACCGCTCAGCGGTACCAGATAGATTTGCGTGGTGCTGCGGTTAGCAGCCTTATCAGGATCGGTAATGGTGAACGCGACGAAATCGCCCTTCGGTGAAACCTGCGGATCGCCGACGCGTCGCACCTTGAGCAAATCGTCAATGGTGAAGCGGCGCTCCTGGGCAACGACGAAAGAAGCAAACGCGGTCAGAAGAATAAGCGAGACGACAAAGAGACGTTTCATGAACTCAACCTCGAACAATATTTGATTTAATTATGCGGGAAAGCTTCGGCACATTATCGCACGTGAGCGGACATCGAGACTACTGACGAAACTTTGCCGTATCAAACCTTCGCCCGTTCGTTTAGAATCTCGTGCGACCATATGCCTGAACCATCAATCACGCTGCGACCCGCCGTCGAAGAGGATCAGGATTTCCTGCTAACACTATTCAAAAGCAGTCGCGGCGACGATCTGCGCGGACTCGGCTGGGAAGAGGAACGCATCAACGAATTTCTCGAGCTGCAATACGAGGCGCATCAGAATTTTCTAAACGCCGATCACCCCAACCTCAATGATCAGATTGTATTGGCAGACGGATCGCCGGTCGGGCGCCTGGCGATTGAGCAGCGGCCCAATGAAATCCGGGTGGTGGACATGTCGCTGCTTCCCGACTATCGAAATTCCGGCACCGGCGCGTTGCTCATTCAGGAACTGCAAACTCAGGCGGCCGCCGCCAAGCGTCCGTTGCGCTGTCAGGTAATCAGGTTTAATCGCGCGGTGGGCCTGTTTGAGCGCCTCGGATTCAGACGAACCAGCGAAACCGGCTCGCACTTTCAGATGGAGTGGCTGCCGGAGTAGTGGCACAGACTTCAGTCTGTGATGACGCCTTGATTACTCTCGGTTAATTGCTCTGGGACCTAATCACAGACTGAAGTCTGTGCCACAAGATGATCCGCCGCTTGATCACCTTCATCCTCCAGCTTTCATTACGCCTTTATTTTCGCCGCATTGAAGTAACGGGCACCGAGAATGTCCCCAATGGACGTCCCACCATTTTCGTGCTGAACCATCCGAACGCCCTGATCGATCCTGCATTTCTACTTTGCTTCGCCCCGGCGCGCGTTTCCTTCATCGCAAAGGCGCCCTTATTTCGCATGCCCGTGATCGGCTTCCTGGTGCGGGCGCTCGATTGTTTACCGGCTTATCGCCGCCAGGACGCGGGCGAGGACGTATCCCGCAATCTCGAAACCTTTGCGGAGGCACGCAAACTCTTGGCGCGCGACGTCGCGATCGGAATTTGTCCCGAGGGAGTTTCGCACAATGAACCGCGCCTCAAGCCGCTCAAGACCGGAGCCTCTCGCATCGCAATCGCCGCGGCCGCCGGGCCTGATAATCTTGAGGTGCATATCGTGCCGGCGGGACTCTTTTACACAGCGAAGACAACCTTCCGCAGTTC
Source organism: Pyrinomonadaceae bacterium (assembly GCA_044870975.1). Lineage (GTDB taxonomy): Bacteria > Acidobacteriota > Blastocatellia > Pyrinomonadales > Pyrinomonadaceae > UBA11740. Next base: position 10,607 of record JBIOZK010000106.1, on the reverse strand, counting down.
AGCTTTGCTGCACTTTGCTGCACCCATAATCGTCAGCCACACGAACCTCGAAGCCGACGGCTCTCCATCGCATACCGAGGTGCGCGAGTTATCGAAGCGCGTTGAGATTGCGCTGCGGGAAGTGATGTTCCACGTCGAACAGGAGGAGGCGCTGGGATTAATTGTTCGGGCCGAAAGAATTTTTTCGGCCGCCGAAATTACCGGCGCCGGTGCAGAACAGGATCTGGCCCGGTCACTAAGGCTGCGCCAGCGCCTTGTCGAAGGCTACTCCTTTTATCGAACGCACGCGCCCCGGCGAATCGACAACCTAAGAGTTCGGATAGCCCACTTCGAAGCGGAACTAAAGAGCGCGCGTTTGGACGCCGACGACTTATCGCTGCCACCGACAGCGGCCCACACCATATTTCGGTTGTTGGGCCAAATCTCCATTTGCCTTTTGCTGGCGCCGATTGCGCTGGTTGGGACGCTGGTGCATTACCCGGCTTATCGACTGGCCGGCTACTTATCGCGACGGCTTGGACGCGAGCAGGACGTGCTTTCAACCTTCAAGATTAGCTCAGCGATGTTGCTGTTCCCGCTGACCTGGCTAGCTGTGGCGATAATCATCTGGGCTTTCAGTGGCGGTTGGGTGGCGCTGGCGGCGGTGGTCATCGCAGCGCTCTGCGGGTATGGGGCAGTGCGATTCTTCGAAGAAATCGACCGGTTTTACGGTAGTTTCGCAGCGCTCGCGCTGTTTATTTTAAGACGACGCTATTTTGTGCGGATGCTCGCCGAGCGCGCCGCGATCAGGGAAGAAATTATTTCCTTAGGTGAAGATGCTGCGCGGTCCGCAAGCTGATTGAATTCTGATTCGATGATGACGCTAGCGCTTCTTCGCGGTTTTTTTCGTTGATTTGACAGTCGTCTTTCGTGAGGTCTTCGCCCGCACGCGCCGGCCTTTTCTTCCTTCACGCTGCACGACGCCGGCCTTCTCGAGATATTCGTAACTGCCACGAACTACGTTGCGGGCCACGCCCAACGAATTCGCGAGGGTGCGTTCGCTGGGGAGCAAACTGCCGATGGCCAGCGCCCCGGTGCTAATCAAATCATTAAGTTGATCGGTGAGTTGTCGTGTCATTGATTCGACACTTTTCCGGTTAATTCGAATTTTGAGAGCCACTCGATTGTCCTCCGTGGTTTTGGGTGGGGCGTATTCTATTGAGTAGTCGATCGGGTGTCAACGAATGTGCTCACCGCAGGTAAGTACGACTCCTCTGGCGAGTCGCTAATAACCGAGCCCGCCGGTGGCGTGCGCACCTATGGCTTGAGCGCGCCGTGACCCCGCAGGATGTCTAAAGTCTTATCGATCGGCAATGCTTCAACGGTGTGACCTTTGCCGGTAGTGGTCGTCGCGCGAAACAATGAGTTGTAGATTGCTTCTTCCGTAGCTTCGATCACCGCCAGGAACAACGGCGACATCGCCTCGTTCGAGAGCAGGGTGACACCCGATTTCTGATTGCGAGCGATACGCAACTCAGGCGCGGTTGAAAAGGCAATCGCATAATCACCGCTGCCGTTTGATGCGGTTGAGCCGGTTCGCGCCAGTCCCATCATCGAACGCGCGGCGAGCCGCTGCAGATTGCGATGATCGATCGGCGCGTCGGTCGCGATGATAATCATGATCGATCCGTCCGCAGAGTGGCACAGACTTAAGTCTGTGGCGTGCGTCTGGCCGGGCTTACACAGATTGAAATCTGTGCCACTGATTTGATCTTTCAAGTAATAGCGGCCCAGCTCACGCCCCACCGGAGCGCCATTAATCGTCAGAATTCCGCCGAAATTCGATTGAACCAGCACCCCGACGGTGTACCCGCCCAGCGACGCAGGCAGCTTGCGCGAAGCCGTCCCGATGCCTCCTTTGAAACCGAAAGCGACCGTACCGGTCCCGGCCCCCACCGCGCCTTCTGCGACCGCACCGCCACGCGCGTTCTTGATCGCAGCGAACACTTCGTCGCGTCCGACGTGCCGCCCGCGAATGTCATTCAGATAACTGTCGTTGGTTTCGCCGACGAGCGGATTGATCGATTGCACATCTTCATTGCCCGGCAACGCCAACATGTAATCAATAGTCGCGTCAGCGACGCGCGGCACGTTTAGTGTCGCCGTCAGCATGATGGGAGTTTCGATCTCTCCGAGTTCGTTGACCTGCGTCGAGCCGGCAAGTTTGCCGAAAGCATTGCCGATGAAAACGGCGCCGGGAACTTTTTCGCGAAAGAGGTTGCCGCCGTGCGGCAGAATCGCGGTGACGCCGGTGCGCACGTTGTCACCTTTGATCACTGTCGTGTGGCCCACCGTCACCCCGGCGACATCTGTGATGGCGTTCAGCGGTCCGGTGGCCAGGACGCCAACCACGACGCCCACCTCGCGGGCCCGCGGACGTTTCGTTTCCTGTGCGCTAGTCATGGGCGAAATCGCGAGGCAAGCGATTATTAAGAATCCGGTGAATGCTCGTTTCATGTTCCTGGCCCTAGTCAGTCGCCAATATCGCGATCAATGCCGGAATCGCCAGCCAAAGTAATCCTTTGACAAGAAAGAATAAGAACCCCCAAAACCCCAAACGCTTAATCCACGTTTTCACCCTGGTACGTTCCATTACGCGGCGCTCATAAAGATTGCATCCGTAGATCGTTCACGCATAGTCGGCTGCAGCAATGAGCGCACAAAGATATAGATCGCCCAGCACTCAACGGCAAATGGCGGAAAACCAAGAAAGCCAAGGACGGGCATTTCAAAAAGCTTAAGGTGACCAAGATATGGAACGGTGTAGGTCCATTTAGAAATCGCCCAGTAATTAAAGTACTCCCACAGAAATCCGCAGACTAACCCGCTCGCGAGTAGCGACCAAAGCCGTCGCCAGTCGCCGTGCGCGAGATCGCCGGTGATTGACGGATAGCCGCGCATCGCATTAATCGGATCGAGCAGGAAAACGAACGCGAGCCAGATGATCGGCGCATACCACGCGGACGGGAACAGTAGCGGAACGGTAACCCACACAGTTCCGATGACAATCAGGATCACCATTGCGGCCCGTGAGATTTTCAATCGGAATCCGGCCCCGGCGCGTTTGAAGAGCGTCAGGCGAAACACTTCGGCCGTCAGAAAGAGGAGCGGAAAAATCGTGGCAAACGCCCAATCGTAACCGGCGCGACGCAGCATCAGGTTCGGCTCGAGGTTGTGATAATGCCACCAAATCTCGTAATCGGATTTCCAGAATCGCGGCGCGTTGTAAAATTCGCATAACCACCAGCCGCCGATTGAGATGATCGCGATGAGAAGAAATTCCAAACGATCGGTGGTTAGCAGCGACCGACCAATCAGTTTGTAGAGCAGGCCATCAACGAAAAGGATGTAACCGGTCCAAACGATCGGCGTCATCCAGTGTCCGACAAACTGATTGCCGCTGAAGAGCAGCACCTCGGCAGCGATCATGATGGCTAAACCGAGATAGCCATAAATGGGAAAGCCTGGTTTGCCCTGCGCGATCACGCGCGTAGTATCATTGGCCTTGATTCAATTTTCAAACTGATCGGGTCAGAACCCCGTGAGCAGCGATCCGACAAAGATGCAAATCCGCGTTCCAGACGAATGGGAACTTCACACTTAAAGAGAAGCAGCGGCATTCTTTTGCACCCTACTTCGCTGCCATCGCCATTCGGTATTGGCGACCTGGGCGACGAGGCGCGCGCGTTTGTTGATTTTCTTCACGAAGCCGGGCAGACGCTCTGGCAGGTGCTGCCGCTCACGCCGCCGGGCTATGGCGACTCACCGTATCAATCGATTTCGGCGTTTGCCGGGAACACTTTGCTGATCGATCCGCGGGCGCTCATCGATGACGGATTGCTTCAGCCGAATGACCTGCCAGATGGCTTTGTCAATTCTGATCGCGTTGACTTCGAAGCAGCCAGACACTTAAAAGGCGAATTGCTCAACCGGGCTTTTGGGAGATTTCGCGAAGGCAACTCGCCATCGATCGTAGCTGAGTTTGATGAATTCAATTCTCGCTCAGCCTGGTGGCTCGATGATTATGCCTTGTTCAATGCCGCGAAAGGCGGGCAAGGCAACCGCGAATGGACAGCCTGGGAGAGTGAATTTGCAGCTCGCGACCCGCAGTCGCTCGCGAACGCTCGCGCGAATCTGGCAGACGAAATCACCAGGCAGAAGTTCTTTCAGTTTTTGTTCTTTCGTCAGTGGCGCGCGCTGCGCGATTACGCCCGCGACCGGGAAGTCAAAATAATCGGCGACCTGCCAATCTTCATGGCCCACGATTCAGCCGACGTCTGGGCAAATCGCCAACTATTCAAGTTGAATGATGACGGTTCACCGAAAGTCGTCGCCGGCGTCCCGCCCGATTATTTCTCGGAGACGGGCCAACTCTGGGGCAATCCGCTTTACGATTGGGAACAGCTGCGCGCGGCCGAGTTCAAATGGTGGACCGACCGAGTACGTTGGTCGCTGGATCTGTTCGACTTAATGCGCATCGATCATTTCCGCGGCTTCGTTGCTTGTTGGGAAATCCCGGCCGGCGACGCCACGGCACAAAACGGCCAATGGGTCGATACTCCGGGTCATGAATTATTCACGGCCCTGAAGCGAAGCATTCCCGATTTGCCGATCATCGCCGAGAATCTCGGTGTCATCACTCCGGAAGTTGAAAAGCTGCGTGAAGAGTTTGGCTTCCCGGGAATGCGCGTCCTGCAATTCGCTTTCGGCGGCGACGCGACGAACGATCACCTGCCTCACAACCACACGCGCGACAGTGTCGTTTACACCGGCACGCATGATAACGACACCACCGCCGGCTGGTTTGCTAGCGCGGGCGAGAAAGAACGCGAGTATTGCCTGCAGTATTTGGGCACTGAGGGACACGAAATCAACTGGGAAATGATTCGCGCCGCAATGGCCTCTGTGGGAACCGTCGCCATTATTCCGATGCAGGATCTTCTTGGATTCGGCAATGAAGCTCGTATGAACCTGCCCGCCAGTCAAAAGGGCAATTGGTCGTGGCGAATGACAGCCGATGCCGTGAGTGATGAGATGATTCAACGGCTGAGACGCTTGTCGCATACTTATGGCCGAAGTACCGGCGGCTAACGCGCCGTTAGGCGCGAAATGTTTACAGGTGCGAATTGGTAACACGCTTCAACAGCGCTTGTATAAACTACTTCACGAAGCTATAAACATGCGGCTCCTGACGGAGCCGGCTGCGTCGCGAATCGATAAAGGAACCCAACAATGAAACCGTCAAAATCATTATTACTCGTTACCGTCTGCCTCCTCTTTCTTTCAGCCTGCGTCAAAGGCCCTGAGTCCGCAAACACCAACCGTGGCGCCAGGTCCGGCGGCCCGGTGCGCATCGGATTCTCGATGGACACGTTGAAAGAAGAACGCTGGCAACGTGACAAAGCGCTGGTCGAACAACGCTGCAAGGAAGTCGGCGCGCAATGTGAAGTGCTGGTAGCCGACGGCAGTGACGCCACGCAGATTAATCAGGCCGAGAGCTTTCTAACTAAAGGCGTCGATGTCTTGATCGTCGCGCCGCACAACGGCCAGGTCGCGGCCGCAATCGTCGAAGCTGCACACAAGCAAAACGTCCCGGTGATCAGTTACGACCGTCTGATTCGCAATGCCGACGTCGATCTCTACGTGTCGCATCAAGTGGTGAAGATCGGACAGATGCAGGCGCAGTACGCGCTCGATCATCAACCCAAAGGCAATTACGTTTTGATTGGCGGATCGCAAACCGACAACAACGCTCTGCTACTCATCCAGGGGCAGAAACAGGTGCTGCAGCCGGCGGTCGATAAAGGCGACATCAAGATTGTGACCGAGCAGTACGCCCGTGAGTGGCTGGCGAGCGAAGCTCTCCGCATAATGGAAGACTCGCTCACCAGGCACAACAACGATATTCAGGCGGTGGTTGCGTCGAATGACGGCACGGCGGGCGGGGCGATTTCAGCAATACCACCGCAACTTGTAGGAAAGGTTCTCGTTACGGGTCAGGACGCATCGCTCGACGCCGTCCAACGCATCGTCGAGGGCAAGCAGACGATGACGATCTACAAACCCATTCAACCGTTGGCTTTCGCGGCGGTCGATTCGGCAATCAAGCTGGCGAAAGGTGAAAAGGTCGACGCGAAAGACAAAATCAACAACGGCAAACTCGACGTGCCATCCCTGCTGTTCGAACCCATGGTCCTCGACAAAAACAACGTGATGCAGACGGTCATCAAGGACGGCTATCACAAGCTGGAAGATGTCTATAAGAACGTGCCGAAGGATCAGTGGCCGAAGCAGTAGCAGCGCAGGCATCTCAATCATAAGGCATGACTTCACCGCTTCTGCGAATGGAATCGATCACCAAGACCTTCCCAGGCGTGAAGGCTTTGGATGGTGTGACCTTCGATCTCGCCAAAAGCGAAATCCACGCTCTGGTCGGTGAAAATGGTGCGGGCAAATCGACGTTAATCAAGATCCTGGCGGGCGTCTATCCGCACGGCGAATACGGCGGCGAAATCATTGTCGAAGGTTCACCGCAGCGCTTCCATAGCGTTCGCGATTCTGAACAGGCAGGCATCGCCGTCATCTATCAGGAACTGTCACTGGTCAAAGACCTCAGCGTCGCCGAAAACATCTTTCTGGGACGTGAGCCGCGGCGGTTCGGCATCATCAACTGGGAAGAACTTTACGGGCGCGCCCAGCAGCTACTCGACAGCCTGCATCTGGCCATCGATCCGATGACGCCGGTGCGCAACCTGGGAATCGGGCAGCAACAGTTGATTGAAATCGCCAAAGCTTTGTCACAGGAAGCTCGCATCGTCGTGCTCGATGAACCAACTGCCGCGCTCACCGATGCCGAAGTCGAGACGCTGTTCGGAATCCTGAACGACCTCCGCGCGCGCGGAGTCGCGATGATCTACATCTCGCACAAACTTGATGAAGTATTTCGCATCAGCGACCGCATCACGGTGCTGCGCGACGGAAAGACCATCGACAGTACCGCCACCACGGAAACCGACGAGCCGCGAGTCGTTGCGAAAATGGTCGGACGCGCCGTCGATCAAATCTTCCCCGAAAGCAGACACGATCGGGGAGAAGTGGTTTTCGAGGTACGCAACGTCACGGTTGAAGATCCGTCAGTTCCCGGCAAGCTCCTGGTCGATAAGGTTGGCTTCACGGCCCGCGAGGGCGAGGTGCTGGGAATTGCGGGCTTGATGGGTTCAGGGCGAAGCGAATTATTAATGGCAATATTCGGCGCGCATGCCGGACGCAAGGCCGCGCAGGTTTTTGTGAATGGCGTCGCAGTGAGAATCAACAATCCGAACGACGCAATCGATCAAGGCATTGGCTTTGTCACCGAAGATCGAAAGCGGTACGGCTTGATTCTTGACCAGACGATTCTCAGGAACATGACGCTCGCAGGGTTGCGCCGACTCTCGGGTCGCTTCATCACCAATGAAGACGCCGAGGCTGCGGCCGGTGAGCGGGCGGCCAACGATCTGCGAATCAAGGCCAATTCTGTTTTCACCGTCGTCGGCACTTTGTCCGGCGGTAATCAGCAAAAAGTCGTGCTGGCGAAATGGCTTTTGACGAAACCGCGGGTGCTGTTTCTCGACGAACCAACGCGCGGCATCGACGTCGGCGCGAAACAGGAAATTTACGCGCACATCAATCAACTGGCTGAGAGTGGTCTGGCCATCGTCCTGGTGTCTTCGGAATTGCCGGAAGTCCTCGGACTGTCCGATCGCGTGATCGTCTTGCACGAAGGCCGGGTCACCGGCGAATTCAGCCGCCGGGAGGCAACGCCCGAAGCTGTGATGGCGTGCGCAACGGGTCGACTCAAGCAAGCTGCGTAACAAAATGGATCCGTTTAGAGGCGGGCCACTGCCCGCCGTTCACTGGCACAGAAATGGCGGGCAGTAGCCCGCCTCTAAACAATGGCAGAGCCAACTACTCCTCGCATAAAACTTCGCACGTCAGCGCTGCGCGCGTACACGATGCTGCTCGCGCTGATCGTAATCTGGCTCTTTTTCCAGTGGGCGACCATCGACGCAAACCATCCTTACGGCATCTTTCTTGGCGCCATCAATTTTTCCAAGCTCCTACAGCAAACCGCGGTCACCGGGGTACTGGCGGTCGGGATGTTAATGGTGATTGTGAGTGGCAACATCGATCTCTCGGTCGGCGCCGTCGTCGGTCTCGCGGGTGGCATCGCGGCCATGACCCAGGGCTGGGGCCTGGTTCCGTGCTTGCTTTCAGCGATCGCGGTCGGGCTAATCATCGGCGCGGTTCAGGGCACGCTGGTAACTTACGTAAACATTCCGTCATTTATCGTGACCCTGGGCGGGCTGCAAGCGTGGCGCGGCGTGATTCTAAAGCTGAGCAAAGGTGCGACCGTTCCCGTCGAACTTCCCTTCTTTAGATCGCTCGGACGAGACTTTATCGATCCGCGGATAGGCCTGGGTCTGGCGCTCATCGCCATAGTGTTAATTGCGCTCACGAACCTGCGGCGCAACCGGGCAAGACAGAAACATGGATTGAAGACCATCAGCTCCGCATCAACCATCGCCCGAATCGCGGTTCCGTCAGTCGTCATCGTTGCGTTTATCTTCCTGATGAATAAGGCCGGCGGCTTGCCGATTCCGGTAATCTTTCTGGTCGCCGTGGCAGTCGCGGGAGCGTTCCTCACGGCCAACACGACCTTCGGCAGATATCTATACGCGATCGGCGGCAATCCTGATGCGGCGCGACTGTCGGGCATCAATCTCAAGCGATATATTCTGGCTGCGTTTTGTCTGATGGGGGCGTTAGCCGGACTCGCTTCAATCCTCCACACCGCGCGCGTCGGCAGTGCTTCCCCTGATGCAGGGTCACTGATGGAACTCGACGCGATCGCCTCGTGCGTGATTGGCGGCACGAGCTTGATGGGCGGCCGGGGCACAGTTTTCGGCGCGGTGCTGGGCGCCTTGATCCTCGCCAGCCTCGACAACGGCATGTCACTGCTCAATGTTGAAAATTGGGCACAGTACGTCGTGAAGGGCGGCGTGCTGGTCGCGGCTGTCGGTTTCGACATGTACGGTAGGAGCAAGGGTTGAGTGACTCATCCTTCGTCTGCGCCGTCGATCTCGGCGGTACGAACCTGCGCGCGGCATTAGTCGATCGCGACGGAGACATTCATCACCGAGTCAAACGCCCCACGCCGCATACCGACGACCCAAATGAAATAATTTCGGCGATTGCCGCCACGGTCGCTGAATGCGCGACGCTTGCCAACGAAGCAGTCGAAACTGTTTCGATTGTAGTGCCAGGCTCTGTTGGCGCAGAGACCGGGCTGGTCGTAAACGCTCCCAATGTACCCGCTATTGTTGATTTCCCTCTGACTGAAGCCTTAACCAATACGCTTGAGCGGCCGGTCTTGATCGAGAACGATGCCAACGCCGCGGCTGTCGGTGAGATGTGGAAAGGCGCGGCCCGCGGTCATCAAACGATCGTCTGCCTCACTCTGGGGACGGGCGTCGGCAGCGGAGTGATTCTGAACGGCGCGTTGTGGCGCGGCATCGACGGCACCGGTGGCGAGATTGGACACACGAGCGTGGATCCCTTCGCCGGTGTTCAATGCAAATGTGGAAACTTTGGTTGTCTCGAGGTTTACGCTTCAGCCACGGCCATCGTTCGCATGACACGCGAATTAATGCCCGCTCATCCGCATTCGAGTTTGCATAAGCTTTCCGTCGATCAACTCTCCGCAAAAGCAATCGCGCAAGCCGCCCGCGAACACGACGAGTGCGGGTTGGCGGTTTTTCAAAAGATGGCGGTTCGCCTGGGCGTAGGCATGGCGAACGTCGTTAACGCGCTTAACCCTGAAATGATCGTCATCGGCGGTGGCGTCTCCGCCGCGTTTGACCTATTCGCCCCACACGCACACGAAGAAATGATGAAACGTGCCTTTCCGGTCCCGGCACATCGTTGTCAGGTAGTCAAAGCCGAATGCGGCGACGATGCAGGGTTATTGGGTGCTGCTTGGCTGGCGCTTGCGAGGATGTAGGGGGTTGGGTGTAGGGTGTAGTCGATCCGATGGAACATTTCCTGAGTCGAACAGAATCCGAGGGTCGCTTGCCGCGTCGTGGGCAAGTCTCTTATACGCGCCAAGATCCAGCGGGCAGTATCAGATGTAGTTGATCTGCAGGAACGATGCCGTCCCCATTAAAAAGCTATCGTGACTTGCTCGTATGGCAGAAAGGGATTGACCTTGTCGTCGTAGCCTACAAGGCCACCGCAACATTTCCCACATCAGAGCTCTACGGACTAACTTCGCAGATTAGACGCGCAGCCACCTCAATTCCTGCCAACATCGCCGAAGGATATGGACGAGGAAGTCGAAAGGAATACTTGCAATTCCTTCTGGTAGCTCAAGGTTCGCTGAAGGAGTTAGAAACTCATTTCATTGTTTCCGAGAAACTCTCATACCTCACTGCGCCCCAGACAAAGCTATTGCTCTCGCAAACAGATGAATTAGGACGAATGTTCGGCAGCTTGATACGAAAGCTTAAAGGCTCTTCATCAAGTTCTAC
>JBIOZK010000105.1:0-3971 GCA_044870975.1 Pyrinomonadaceae bacterium | reverse complement strand
TGCTGTGCAGATGTCCGCTCATCTATAGCAGCAGTGATGTCGCGCGTTGCCCTCCCTGACGGTCGGGCTTGTGACACAACTTGAAACTTCAAACATGAAACCTAGTTTCAGGTTTCAGGTTTGAAGTTTCAAGTTGTGTCACAAGCCCGACCGTCAGGGAGGGCAACGCGCGACATCACTGCTGCTATAGATGAGCGGACATCTGCACAGCAGATAATGAGTCGTTCTGCATCGTGACCTAGGCGGTTGAATGTATACGCGGGTGGCCCTCCCTAACGGTCGGGCATCTGAGCCGGCAGCGTTATCTCAACGATCAAACCGCCATCTTCAGCATTCAAGGCGCGAATGGTTCCGCGGTGCATCTGCACGACGCGGTCGGCGATCGCCAGACCGAGCCCGGCGCCGTCGGAGTTATTGCCGTTGCGGGGCACGCGTTGAAATGGGAGAAAGATGGCGGCCAGCATGATCTTTGGCACGCCCGGACCATGATCGCGAATGCTCAAGCGTGCTGTCTCGCGCTCATCACTAATTCGTTCGAGACTAATTTCAACCGCAGTCCCTTCCGTCGTGTAGCGAACGGCATTGCGCACCACGTTTTCGATCGCGCTGCGCAACATTTCCGGTGCTCCCGAAATTGTGCCGGCATCCGCGCGCGTGACTTTGACCTCGCGACCGTGCGCGCGGGCTTCGAAGTCGCCGTCAGCCGCGACTTCCTGCACGAGATTGGTGAAATCGAAAGTCTCACGCTGTGCCAACTCGGCGCCACTCTCAATCCGCGTCAGCACCAGCAACTGACCAATCATCTTGTCGAGCCGGTCCGCTTCGATATTGATGCGATTGATGTATTCCGTGGCCTCTTCCGGCGACGCATGTTTCAGTAGCCCGAGCGCCACAATCATGCGCGCCAGCGGCGACCGCAATTCGTGAGAAACGTCACCGAGCAATTCGCGCTGCGCTGAAACCAAAGCTTCGATCTGCTCAGCCATGCGATTAAAGTCGCGCCCCAGCGTGCCGATTTCATCATGACGACCGCGCACGCTCTTATCGACGCGCGTCTTCAATTTGCCCGCGGCGATGTCGGCGGTGGCGGCGCGCAGACGACGGATGGGCCGGGTGATGTGGAACGTCAAAAGCAGGCAGAGTCCTGCGCCCAACAATCCCACCACCAGCAGGCGGAGATAGGGATGCTTCCCGACGGCTTCTGAGACGGGCATGATCAGCGTCGGTGATTGCTGAAATCCGAGAACATACCTTTTTCCGCTGGGACCAGGCACGAGGCGCAGAGCAATTCCGCGGCGCGGATCGACGAGCGATAGATTTTGCCGAGTAGTGCGCTCCAGGCTTTCCTTATTCTTCGCAAGTTTAAGCACGACTTCCGGCGCCCCGCGGTCAATCAGCGAATTGCCGTCCTCATCGAAGAAATAGAAGCGCACTGACTTCTGGCGTTGCAGATCGTCGAGGTAATCCTCGACTGCCTGCTTGCCTGATTGATCGTAAAGGCGTGCGGACTTCTCAGCCTCCATCGGCATGATGCTATGCAAGACCATCTGCCAGCGGACTTCGTAGTAATTCGCCAGAATGCTGGAAGTCTCGAGCGACGTGCCGACGAGAATGACGACGAGGACAAAGCCGAGAAAGATTTTGAAGAAGAGACTTTGCAAGATGAATTTCAGATTTGAGATCTCAAATTTCAGAATTGATCATCTTCAGAATTGATCCTCTTCAGAATGGATCGTTTCAGAATGGATCGCGTAAAGATATCCAATGCCGCGCACTCCCTTGATGCGTTCAGTGCCGTCCGGCAGCAAGCCGATTTTCTTGCGCAGGTTGCAGACGTGCGTGTCGATGCTGCGATCGAAAGGAGAAAACTCTCGACCTAAAACGTCGCGCGTGAGTTTGTCCCTGCCCACGACCTGGCCGGCTTCACGCATGAGCGCTTCGAGCAGATCGAATTCGACGGTCGTCAAATTAACCACCTGTCCGCTACGCCGGGCGACACGCGCACGCGAATCGATTTCGACATCGCCGATTGTGATTGGCGCTCCGGATGCCGATTCAGGTTTGGCTCGTCGCAGAATTGCGCGGATCCGCGCCGCCAGTTCCTGCGGATTGAAGGGCTTCGGCAGATAATCGTCGGCCCCCATCTCCAGGCCGAGCACCCGGTCAAGCGCATCGCCCTTGGCCGTCAACATCAGCACCGGAATGCGCGATTGCGCGCGGATGCGGCGCAGCACATCAAAGCCATTCACGCCCGGCATCATCACGTCCAACACCACCAGCGAGTGATTTCCTGAAAGCGCCTGCGCGGCGCCGGGCTCGCCGGCGTTTACTGATTCGATCGCGAAACCTTCCTGAGTCAAATACCGGGTGACGAGTTTGCAGAATTCAACGTCGTCATCGATCACCAGAATGCGATCAATGCTGGACGAGGCACGTGTTTCTAAGGTGGCGGACATCGGCGAATAACCATTCTATATGGTCATAAGTTTCTCGCAGTCAAGAAATGTTAAGTCCAGTTTCAGGTTTCAAGTTTCAGGTTCTGCTGTTTCACGTGCTCGCTTAATACAACCCGACTTGAAACCTGAAACTTGAAACCTGAAACATCCCACGCCCTTAACACTTCTTGACAGGGACTTGTCATTTCTTGACCGCGCAACCCGCGCGGGCGGCGTATATCTCGATTATGAAACGTGTCGCTCTAGTCGCCCTGATGTGCGCGACTGTCATCGCCCTCAACGAATTCAATCACAGCCAAGCCCAGGACAAAGTCGATGCGCTGGTCGGTATGGTAACGAACGTCGATGCCGTCAATCGAACAGTCACGGTCAAAACTGATGCTGGCGCCGCGGTGCTAATCCGCGCCGACGAAAAAACGATCTACCTGCGCTTGCCCGCAGGTGAACGGACACTTAGTAAAGCGACGCCGACGAAGTTCGCCGAGATCGTGATCAACGATCGAGTCCTCGCGCACGGCGCCAAATCCGATCAGACATTTCTCGCGCAGCGCTTGATCGTGATGCCGGCGACTGAGGTTGCGAAAAAGCGCGAACACGATCTCGATGAATGGAAGCGGCGCGGAATCGGCGGCGTAGTGCGCGAGGTAAATGCGCAGACCGGCGAAATCATATTGGAACTTCGCGGAGCGAATGCGGGAACCCGCTTGCCGCTCGATACCGGTAAAGCAAACTTTCGTCGCTACGTTGCTGGTTCGCTTCGTTTCGAAGAGGCACGCGCGAGCAAGTTGGCGGACGTCCGAGTGGGCGACCAGTTGCGCGCGCTCGGTGACAAGAACGGCGCAAATTTCGCTGCCGAGCAAATAGTCTCCGGCGCGTTCAAAACCGTCGGCTTGACAGTTGTCGCAGTGGACTACCAGAAGGGTCAAATTGAGGCGACTACACTCGATCAGAAAAAGCCCGTCACGGTCTTGTTCAATAAAGATTCGGTACTGCATCGCATTTCAGTTCCGGTGGCCACGGCGATTGCGCAGAAGACCAGAGGCGATGCCGGCAAGGCTCCATCGCAGCCGCCAGCCGGTGCGGGTCAGCCAGGTCCGAGGCCGCCAGTTCAACCAGTCATCGATGTGCAGCAGATGATCGACACGCTGCCCACGGTCGCGCTTGCCGATCTTAAGCCCGGTGATGTGCTGGCAGTAACTGGCGCCGTCGAAAACGACGAGGCGCATCTCGTGGCCATCAAGGTCGCTGCCGGCGTCGATCTGGTTTTGAGAGCGCTGGCGCCCGCGCCGGGCCGGCCGCAATCAGTGCGACTCAGCGCCGGCCTGCCGCCTGGTTTCGATTTCAGCGTGATTCCCGTGAATTAGAGGATTTACTCCCTCTCCCTTTGGGAGAGGGCTGGGGTGAGGGCCTGAGCGATGAAGCATGCCGACGTGTTCGATGTGGTTAGAGGTGAATTTGCTCCTTGAGCAAATTCACCTCTAACTAAAAAGCCACTTGATAAGGTCAACGCGTCAG
>JBIOZK010000104.1:0-13472 GCA_044870975.1 Pyrinomonadaceae bacterium | reverse complement strand
GAGACGCGCAGTGAATTTTAAACCAACTGACCACCGGCCACTGACCACTGACCACCCTCTCCGTCTGGGATTGCTGTGCGTCAAAGGACTACGGGAAGAAGCCGGGCGCGCGCTGGTTCAGGCACGGGCGAAGAAGCCATTTTCGAGCCTGGATGATTTGCATCGGTGTGTGCCGGAATTAAGAAAAGACGAGTTGCGGAAGTTGGCGGCGGTGGGGGCGTTGAATCGGATTGAGGGGGTAGGTCAAATCGAGGGGGTAGGTCAAATCGAGGGGGTAGGGGGTTGGGTGTAGAAGTCCTAAGTTCCAGTTTGGTACTTCAAAGTTTCAGTGCGGAATATCAAAGTTCCAGGTCAGAACTTCAAAGTTCCAGGTCAGAAGCTCAAAGTTCAAGGTCGGAACTTCAAAGTTCCAGGTCAGAACTTCAAAGTTCAAGGTCGGAACTTCAAAGTTCAAGGTCGGAACGTCCAGGTTCAAGGTTGGAACTTCAAAGTCCAGACTCAGAACGTGCAAATTCAAGGTCAGATTTCACAGATTCAGGGTCAGAACTTCCAAATTCAACGGCTGAAATCCAACGTTCACAATCCGAAGTCCCAAGGTCGAGTGAAATACAACTACCCCCTACCCCCTACCCCCTACACCCTGCTGCGCATCGTCGCGACGCGCTTTGGCAGGTCGAGCGGGTCTCGCGTGATCCGGGGCCGCTTTACGAAAAACTCGAGGAAGCTACGACGTCACCACTCCAGCCAATGACTTTGAATGAACGTTTGAATGCTGATTTGCGGGGGACGGGAATTACGATTGGCCGGCATCCGATGGCGCACCAACGTGCCTGGCTGGAAACGATGAAGGTGACGCCGTCAGGTGATTTGAAGACGATGCGTAACGGCATGTGGGTGAAAGTTGCCGGCTGGGTAATCGTGCGTCAACGGCCGGGGACGGCGAAAGGGTTTGTGTTTTTGAGCATGGAAGACGAAACGGGAATCGCGAACGTGATTGTGACGCCGCAGCTTTTCGAAACCAATCGGCTGGCGCTGGTTAATTTTCCATTTTTGCTGATCGAGGGAATCTTGCAGCATCAGGACAACGTCGTATCAGTTAAGGCGCGACGCATTCAACCACTGGAAATGAAAATTGAGAGTCCCGGTTCGCATGACTTCCATTGAGGGTCAGCGGCCGGAACGTCGTGCTTCGGATACAAAAAAAGGCGGGCCGTAGCCCGCCTCTAAACCATCGACCCTGGCAATAACCTATGGCCGCTTCCTTGGCGGTGTCTTGGGGGTGGTCTTTTCCGGCGTGACGTTGGCCTGTTGCTTCATGGTGGCAATCAGATCCCTGGCTTCCGCTTTCAGAGGATTCGTATCCGGCGCCTTGTCGACAAATCGCTGCAGGTAATTCGAAGCTTCCTGATACTTGGCCTTGTCATTATTATTCAGCGCGCCGATGTTGAAGAGCGCCTGGCCGACTCTTAAGAGCGCATCAGGATCATCGGGAGTCGCGGCCAGAATCTTTTCGTACTGCGCGATGGCCTTTTCATAACCTGCCTGGTCGCCGGCCGTCTGAAACAGGAGTTCGGCGTAATCCTTTTGCGATTTGGCTTTCTTTGCGGCGTCAGGTTCTACCGCTTCGTACTCTTCGAAAGCTGTGGCGGCCGCCGGGCCCTTGGTCGCATCGACTTTCATCGCAAACAGGCGCATGGCCTCAGCGCGCGCGGCGAGCGCAAAGTATTTGTTAGTGTCCTTTTGCTTCTGATCGGCAGCATCTGCGGCGGCCGGCTGCTTCTTAATCTGCTCGACAGCTTTATTCGCGGCCTCAGCCGCGGCGGTAAAGTCGGCTTTCGCTGCTTCGATGCCCGCAGTTTTCGCCGCATCGTCCTTCGACGTAATCGCGGCGTTGTATTTCTCGACCGCCCGGGTACGCAGCGCGACCGACTTGTTGGTCAGCAGAGAGCCCGCGCCTGGATGGTCGGGATCGGCCGCCAAACCCATGTCGTATTGCTTGATGGCTTCGTCGTAATTCTTCGCCATCAGCGCGGTGTTTCCGTTCTTGAAAGCATCGCCTACGACTTTGTTGACGTTGGTAATCTTCTCGTTCTCTTTGTTGATCTCTTCATTCTTCTTGCGTGCTGCCTCGGCTGCGGCTTTTTCTGAGGCAGTCGGGCCGCTCTCCCCGCTGGTAGAAGGACCACCAGTATTCTTGGCGGCGGCAATTGCTTCGGTTTCGGTCAGCTTCTTTCCGTCTCCCGGTGACATGATGATTTCAATCGGCTGCGCGCCGCTGGCCCGGATCTCGCCTCTGACCCAGGGTGAGGCGCCGGGAGCGCTCACCGAAACTGTGTAACGGCCAACGAAGGGCAGACCCGCAAATACCCACTCACCTTTGTTGTTTGTCTTGGTGTGATAGTCGGCTTTCATGTCGGTGCGATAGACGTCGATCTGCGCACCCGAAACCGGTGTTTGCTTGCCACTGGCGTCGGCCAGTTTGACGGACCCGCGCATCGGCTCGGTTTGAGCGGATACGAGAATCGAACTGAAACTTAGAACTGCTGTTACTACCAAAGCATTGAATAAATGACGACGCATGGTTCTTCCTCCAAAAGCTGGGGCACTCATTGGGCCAATTCTAAGATGCCGGGTGGTATTCGTAAGTTGCGCCCTAAACCGGCTTAAAGTTAATCAGCCATCCGCTGAGTGTCAAGCATACCTAATCGGATCGACGACGCCTGCTTGGGCGAAAGCGCGCAATCGTAAAGCACACGAATCGCAACTACCGCAGGCGAGGTCTTCCGATTGGTAACACGACCAGGTCAAATCGAGTGGCGCATTCAATTCGAGACCTCGTTTAATGATTTCAGCCTTACGCAAATTGATCACCGGGGTAACAATCTCAATGTTGGTGTCGGGTTTAGTGCCAACGTCGATTGCTTTCTGAAACGCTTCGTAGAATTCAGGCCGGCAATCGGGATAGCCGGACGAATCTTCGGCCACGGCTCCGATGTATATGCGACTTGCGCCGATGACCTCCGCCCAGCTCGTGGCGATTGCCAGCAGGTGCGAATTGCGAAAAGGCACATAGCTGGTTGGAATCGCGCGGGAAGCCAGGTTGGCTTGAGCCACATCGATTCGCGCATCGGTCAACGACGATCCGCCAATGGTTTTCAAATACTCGATCGAGGCATTAAGCCTCATTTCCACGCCAAAATGGTTCGAAAGCTCAGTAAATGCCTGGCGTTCGCGTTGCTCGGTCCGCTGCCCGTACGAAACGTGCAGGAACGCGAGGTTGGCATTTTCTGCATTGGCAATCGCTGCCGTAACGCAGGAGTCCATCCCGCCCGACACCAGACATACGGCCAGGTGGCCTAGACTTAAGTCTGTGTCAGCGGATTCGTAGGCTTGCTCGTTGTGGCCACCCATAGACTAATCACAGACTGAAGTCTGTGCCACTACACACCGTGCATGTCGGGGCCCCAGATATATTTGTGCAGTTGTAATTGCAGGCGCACGTTCAGCCCGCTCTGAACGATCCAGTTTGACAGTTCTTGCAAATCAATCTGCCCCCACGCCGGTGAAATCAAAACTGCTTTGGCCCGCTCCTCAAGTTGATACTTCGCCACGATTTCAGTCGTGAACTCCCAATCTCCGCGATCGGCGACCACGAACTTCACTTCGTCTTTGTCTGCGCGTAGTCGATCGAGGTTCGGCCACTGATTCCTTTCCGCTTCGCCCGACGCCGGACATTTAACATCCAGAATTATTTTCGCCCGCGGATCAACTGCTTCCGTGGAAACATAGCCACCGGTCTCGATCAAAACTTCGTATCCCGCATCGCATAGACGCGCAATCAGGTCGAAGGCTTCGCGTTGGGCCAGCGGCTCGCCACCGGTGACTTCGACCAGCGGACATCCGAAGGCCCGGACTCTTTCAAGCACTGCCTCGATGGTGAAATGTTCGCCTCCGGTAAACGTGTATTCACTATCACACCAGGTGCAGCGCATCGGACAACCCGTGAGCCTGACGAAGGTACACGGCCGCCCGGCATGCGTTGATTCTCCCTGAATTGAGTGAAAGAGTTCTGTGACGCGGAGCACTTCAGGGATTTTAGATTCAAGCTTTCCGATTGTCGATTTAGCCGAGGGCGATGCAGCCGCCAGCCGCAACGGCTCATCCAATTAACGCCGGGACAGCGAAAAACAGGCGGGATCCGGCGATTGAGCGTGATAGCATACTGAATTGAAGCGGCCTTGAGTCTGACCCCGAAACAGATTGACGATTTGATGCTTGCCGGCGCGCGGCGGGCTTTGGCGCGCGCCGGGAACGCGCGGGCCCTTGACGTCGCATGTTTGACTCCGCGACTGCGGGCGGCGACGGATAAATATATTTTCAAGCACGACCCGACAGCAGATGCGATAGCGGTTGACAGTTTCCTTGACGGCCTGCATGCGGACGATCTTTGTCTGGTGTTGGCCTGCGAGCGCGGCGACGACCACGCGTGGAACGATTTATTCGAAGGATACGGAGCCACCGTTCGTTCGGCCGCGCGATCGGCGAGTTCGAACGAGGCCATGGCCGACGATGTGGCGCAATCAATCTGGGCAGAATTGCACGGTCTGAAATCGCGTGAAGATGGAAAGCCCGGCGGCAAGCTGGCGTACTACTCCGGTGTCGGCTCGCTGGGCGGCTGGCTACGCGCGGTCATAGGTCAGTTGGCTATCGATCAGCATCGCCGACAGACGAAGCTGGTTCAGGCTGAGGAAGATTCCGATCTCGATCGCATGGCCCTCGACGAAGCGGAGGGAAATGGCGACGGCGCGTATCACCCGGCAACTACACCCGAGGAATTGCTGTCGATCAATCTGGCATCAGCTGATGTCGAAAAGGCCCTGGGGCAAGCTCTCGCGGAATTGTCGGATGAGGATCGTTTGCTTATGAAGCTGTACTATTTCGACGGCTTGCGGCTAAAAGAGGCCGGCGCTGTACTCGGCGTGCATGAAGCAACCGCGAGCCGGCGGCTGACACGCATTCATGGTGAGGTGCGGCAGCAGGTTGAATCAATTCTGATGAAGGAGCATGGTTGGACGAAAGCTGAGGCGGCGCGTTCCTTGTCAGAAGTCGCAGCTCAATTGCAGACAGACGTCGAACCCATGCTGTTAACGCCAAATGATGCAGCGGTGCAGAGTTCCTTGACCTGAACGTTGTTCGCAAGATTTATGGATTTGAACCGTTCAAGAAGTGGCAGTAATTGAAGAGCTTTACCAGTGACACCAAACGACGCACAAATTGATCTTCTGATTCGGCAATTCGGCGCGCGAGTTCCCGCGTCCACCGACGGTGGTGCGCACCTCGATGCCGATGAGCTTAACGCTTTCGCTGAGGGTGCGTTGCCACCGGCGGCGCGGGCGCGTTACGTCTCGCATCTTGCCGAATGCGATCGGTGCCGCAGACTGGTTTCGGATCTGGCAATCGCTTCCGGCGCAATGGTCCACGTGGCCGAGGCCCCGGCAGAAAAGCGGGAGAGCACCGGGCTTTGGGCGACAATTTCCGGATGGTTTTCTTTGCCCGGGTTGCGTTATGCGGCTTTCGCGGCGGTTCTGGTGATTGTGGCTGGCGTCGCCTTCGTTGGTCTTCGCCGTCGGGCCGAGCAGCCATCAAATCTGGTGGCCAAAAACGAAGGGCAGCAACAGCAGCCGGTCAGCGCGGTTAAGGAGGGTGATGGCGCGATCGGCGGATTGAACCGTCAAGAAAAGGTAGTGCCATCTCAACCGCCTGCGGGTTCTCAAACCCCGTCAGCTCCGCCGCCCGGTGTGATTACGACCGATCAGCTTCCGAAGGTCGAGACAGCTAAGAATCCTGAAGCGACGACGCTCGAGGCTCCGAAGGAAATAGCGAAAGCTGAAATGGAGCCCATGAAAAAAGCCGAAGCGCGGGCACCGTTCCAATCGCTGCCCTCCTATGCTCCGGCGCCGCCTGGCGAGTCGCAAAGTGGTGGCCGAGCCCAAACCCAGACTCAGACTCAGACCGGGTCAGCACAGGCGCTTGGTGGGCTGAAGACGCAGCAGCAGGCCGACAAATCACAGTCTGAGGATCGTGACCGTGAGGCGGCGAAGGACGCGCGCCTTGATGACGCCTCGCGGCAGCGAGGGAATGATGCCGTGCTGGCTCAACGCCGCGAGGCGGATGAAAAGCAGAAAGGCGGCCCCAGCCGCAATATGGATAATAGTAATTTGGCGATGAGTAATCGCAACATGAACGAGACTCGGAGCGAGGCGCCCCGGAAGTCTGACGGCGGTGCTGCTGCTGGAGAAGAAGCTCCGCAGACTCGCTCAGCGGGTGGGCGCAAATTCGTCCGGCAGGGAAGTCGCTGGGTCGACCAAAAGTTCAAATCATCAATGTCACTCACCAATGTCTCGCGTGGCTCGGATGAGTTTGCCGGGCTGGACAGCGGTTTACGATCGATTGCCCAGCAGCTCGGTGGTGATGTGATCGTTGTCTGGAAAGGCAAGGCTTATCTAATCAAGTAAATCGTGAATCGTAAATCGTAAATAGCAGAAACCAGGCAATGACCCGCGTCGTATGTCGATTGGCGGCTTCTATTTTACGATTCACGATTTACCATTCCCTATCTTATGTTCTGTCCATCCTGCGGCACCGAATCGGCCTTCGAACTGAACTACTGCAATCGCTGCGGCGCGAACCTCAACGCACTGGTCCCTTCGGCGCCGGCGGCCCCTATCAATATCACCTGGCCCACTCTGATTATTGGCGTGGTGATGCTTTTTATCACTTGCGGTGGGATGGCGGGGGTGCTTTCAGCGGCTGTTGATCTGGCCTCGCGAACGGGCGGCAAAGATGTTCCGATGGCGGTCGTCTTTTTCGGCATGCTGGGCATTGTAGTGATCGATGTTCTCCTGTTTTCGCTGCTTTGGAAGTTGATTAATGCCGGGCTGGCGCAATCGCGAACGAGTAAGAAGCAAAAGCCCGCGGCTCCAGCCCAACTGTCTCAGCCGATAACGGCAAGGTTACAACCCGCTCCCAGCGTCACTGAAAACACCACCCGCTTTTTTGATCAGTATGTGCCTGCCGGAACTCCTGCTGAAGCCGTTCCCGCAAAAAAACGCTCAGAGAACTAATTCGGTTGCTCTGGCAGTTTTGAGTTGGTAGAGTCTGTCGCGCTCGCCTACATTCAATTCCTGAGGTTGCCATGCGCGCTCAGAACCTGATTAGTCGCTCAGTCGTGGTTTGTCTACTCGCGTCTTTTGTCGGTCAATTAACACTCTCGTCAACTGCTGTTTACGGCCGTCCTGCCCGACAGCAAAAGCCAACGCGCGGCGGGAGGCGTACACGCCCCAAGGCACCACCCGCGAACCCGCAGATTGCAAAGCTGGTGAAGGAAATCGATCCAAAGAACATCGAGATCACGATTCGCAAGCTCGTCAGCTTCGGCACCCGCAATACGTTTTCCGAACAGGACAATCCGAACCGCGGCATCGGAGCGGCGCGTGACTGGCTCTACGGGGAATTTCAAAAGGCCGCGGCCGCATCGGGCGGACGCATGACTGTTGAGAAGCAAACATTCGAACAGCCCAAGGCTCAGCGCGTACCGCAGGCCACTATGTTGACGAACGTGGTCGCGACCTTGAAAGGCACGCAACCGGAATCAGAGAAAAGAGTTTATGTCGTCAGCGGTCATTACGATTCGATGTGCAACAGAGCTGTGGATGCGAAGTGTGACGCGCCCGGCGCCAACGATGACGCGTCGGGAACGGCAGCCGTCCTGGAGATGGCCCGCGTCATGGCGAAGTATAAGTTCGATGCGACGATCGTGTTCATGACGGTTCCGGGAGAAGAGCAGGGACTTTTAGGGGCCGTACATTTTGCCGAAGAAGCAAAGAAGACGAACATGGACATCGAGGGGATGTTCACGAATGACATCATCGGCAGTTCGCTCGGAGCCAACGGGGTGAAGGACCCGCACACCGTGCGCGTCTTCTCGGAAGGCGTGCCGTCAAATGAAACTGCCCAGGAAGCGACGATCCGGCGCAGCGTCGGCGGCGAGAACGATTCGCAATCGCGCCAACTCGCGCGGTTCATCAAGGAGGTCGGCGAGCGCTACGTGCCGTCGATGAAAGTCTGGTTGATCTATCGGCGCGATCGATATGGACGCGGCGGCGATCATCAACCATTTCTCGAACGCGGCTTCGCGGCCGTGCGGTTCACCGAGCCAAACGAAAACTATCAACATCAACATCAGAACGTGCGCATTCAAAACGGCGTCCAGTACGGAGACCTTCCTGAATTCGACGATTTCAATTACATCGCCGAGGTCGCGCGCGTGAACGCGGCCGCACTGGCGGCGCTGGCATCGGCCCCGGCCCGACCCAGGCCGGTTACGTTCCCTACGAGTCTGTCCGCGGACACGCCGATTAAATGGGAAGCCAATAAAGAGCCGGACGTTGCCGGTTACGAGATCGTCTGGCGCGACACGACCGAAGCCACCTGGACGCACTCGCAGAATGTCGGCAACGTGCTGACCTTCACCATGAAGGGAATGTCCAAGGACAATTACTTCTTTGGCCTGCGCGCGATCGACAAAGACGGAAATAAAAGTCCAGTTACTTACCCGCGGCCATTGCCACGGCAGCCGCGACCTGACCAGACCACGGAACAGCCGCCTCCTTAGATTTCAGCAAATAAATGATTCTCTCCTGGTATCGCCAGAACGCGACTGATTTTGGAATTGTGCCCGCGACCAGCTTGTTGGCGCGCGTGGTTTGGCGCCGGGCATTTGCCTTGACGTGCAACACAGTGCTACCCACCCGGGTTGAGTGCCCCTGTTGCGGCTGGTCGGGAAATCGATTCCTCGATTACAGCGAGATGGGCTATTCGATTCGCAATATTGAGTGTCCGCGATGCGGTAGTCATTCGCGGCATAGGGCTTTTTATCTTTGGTTGAGGGACGAATATCAGATTGCGAACAAATCCGGAATCGCGCTGGTCTTCGCGCCGGAAAGAGCGCTGGCGGGGCTTTGGGCCGGCGCGTCAGGTTTGCGGATCTTCGGGGTCGACATTCAACGGACCCGTAATGTTGATGTCTTGGCAGATGTCATGCGGCTTCCGTTTGCTTCGGCTGCGGCCGACCTCGTCTGGTGTCATCATGTTTTGGAGCAGGTAGCAGATGACCTGCAGGCCATGAAAGAGCTGAGACGTGTATTAAAAGAAAAGACCGGCATCATGATTCTCTCGGCGGGTATGAGCGGCAACCCCCTCACTCGGGAGTTTGGTCGAGCCGAAAAAGGGCTTTCCGGAAATCGCCGCAGCTACGGCGCAGACTTAGGCGATCGATTGGCGCAAGCTGGATTCGAAGTGCGACCAGCCAGTTATGGATTAAGCGAGGAAGCGATGGTTAAGTATGCGATAAAGAGTGAGCTGTTTTACGTTTGCTCGAAGCCAAATCAATCAACGTAAAACTCGGGCGCGGTCGAGCCGTACTGACGAAACGAGGGTTTCCACGAGACCTTTGGTTGCGCGCCGAAGACGCGCTTGCACTTGCTAATCCAGGACGTTAATCCCGACACGCGTGCGGCAAATGCCGACACATCATCATCGCTTGCGATCACGGTCCTGCTAAGTTGATGGATTGAAGCGCTAGCGGAATTAGGACCGGAATCGCTGGCAATTGCGCACGTGAACCCCAGGGACTTCGCCACCGACGCAATTGAAGGCGTTGTTTGTCCAAATGGATAGGACAGCGAAACCGGTGCGACGCCGAGATTCGCCTCCATCAGTGAGCGGGATTCGCTCAACTCCTTGACAACTTCATCAGGCGATAGCCCAGGTAAGGGCAGATGCGAGCAGCTGTGGGATCCAATTTCTATTCCCGCTGAAGCCAGTTCTCTAATTTCGTCCCAATTCAGGAAGGCCTCGCCGTTTGGAATAAAGCGCCCGAACGCTCGGTCGGTGATAATAAAAAGAGTAGCCGGCAGTTTCCGCTGCTTCAGTTGCGGCGCCACAACGCTATAGAAATCTTCGAAGCCGTCATCGAAGGTCAGGACGACTGAATAATCCGGCAGGTGGCGGTTAGAGCGTCTGGCGTCGACATATTC
The DNA here is from genome assembly GCA_044870975.1 of Pyrinomonadaceae bacterium. Classification (GTDB taxonomy): domain Bacteria; phylum Acidobacteriota; class Blastocatellia; order Pyrinomonadales; family Pyrinomonadaceae; genus UBA11740. The sequence goes on along the minus strand of JBIOZK010000104.1, from coordinate 3,375 downwards.
TGAAAGCGAGATGACATTGTATTTAGTTTGCAGAAAATCGAGCTGACGAAGGAAGAGCCGCAGCGGCAGATGCTGTTTGTGCGGATCGTGATGCACCGGCGAACTATCGCTGGTGACGCTGTGGTAGCACACAATCGGAACGCGTTTCCGGTTAAGCCAGGCAAACAGATTTATGGCGCGCGTTGAGTGGAGTAGGGCAAAGAGATGCTTTTTCATCAAGTCCTGATGCTGGCGCCCGCTTTGGCGCTGACTCAGAAATCACTCGCTGATCCGGCAAGAGATCTGCTGCTTTTCGGGAAAACTTTTTGTGGAAGGCCTTGAAGATACTACAGGGTTTCGAAATAAACAAACCGAAATCATTCCGAGAGGTGAAAGAAATCGGGCGCCGCATTCTTGCCAATGCAGCGCCCGCCCAGATTGGGAAAGCATCGAAGAAGTCCCTTTGCCCAGTTCCTTCCCGACGCTGTATTAGCTTAGACGTCACGGTCCATCGTGTGGCCGAACAAAGTTTCGAATATTTCCGGACCGGTCATTTCGTGGTCAAGTCTGGACAGGGTCGCGACTTCGCATGATAATTCTTCGCAGGGTTTTTCGACCGTCTGGGATTAAAGTGCGTCTAACCGTTGTGGGAAAAGATCGGGATTAAGATGGGGAGATTATGAACGGAATTACCTGGAATCGATCACGAAGCGTAATTGCCATTCTCAGTCTGGTGGCGGTTACGGTTACCACCTGCGTGAGTGGTCAGAGCATGCGAAGCACTGGCGGAAAATCCAGTGCAAGGATTTCTGAGGATCAGCGGGTACTGCATGTGCTGAACCGGCTCGGTTTTGGCGCGCGACCGGGCGACGCGGAACGGGTTAAAGCGATTGGCGTCGATAAATATATTGAGCAACAACTGAATCCCGAGAAGATTGACGACTCCGCGTCGGAGGCGAGGCTGCAAAACCTGGAGACCCTGCGGATGAGCACCGCCGAACTCTACGAAAGATACCCGCAGCCGGGACAGCTCGTGAACCAGCTACAGCGGCGCGGCGCGCTGCCGGCTGAGTTGGCCCAGGCGCGCGATAACCGCACGAAAGGGGCAGGGGCTGCTCCGGACGCCAACGCTGCCAAGTCTGATGACAGCATGACCGCTGATCCGAAAGCTAAGACGCCCGCGCCGAGCCCGGCCGAGCAAAATCCGATGAACAATGCGGAGTATCGCCGGGCGATGATGCAGTACTTGAAAGAGAACAATCTGCGTCCGGCCCAGTTCCTCACCGGTGAGTTGCAGATGTCGCGCATCCTGCGCGCCGTCTACAGCGAGCGCCAATTGCAGGAAGTAATGGTCGACTTTTGGACGAACCACTTCAATGTCTACGCGAACAAAGGCGCCGATCGATGGCTACTGCCGTCATACGATCGTGACACGATCCGTCCGCACACGCTTGGCAAGTTCTATGATCTCTTGGCGGCGGACGCGCAAAGTCCGGCGATGCTTTTTTATCTCGACAATGTCCAAAGCGTGAGCCCCAACGCCCAGGCTCCGCAACAGCGCCCGGGGGCTGCTCGCGGTCCGTTGGCTGGTCCAGGCATGCCGAACAATCCGCAGCCGCAACCGCCAGCACAACGACAACGGCGCGGGATAAATGAAAACTACGCGCGCGAATTGATGGAGCTGCACACCCTGGGAGTCGATGGCGGCTACACGCAGAAAGATGTGCAGGAAGTAGCGCGCTGCTTTACCGGCTGGACGATCATTGCGCCACGCGGCGCGGGCGCCGCAGCTCAGGCGGTGATGAATGGGCCGATGGCGGAAATGGCACGGACCAGGGCCGGTTCATTCGTTTTTCGTCCCGGCGTTCATGACAACGGCGAGAAGCTGGTGTTGGGTCACAAGATTCCCGCCGGCGGCGGAATGAGGGATGGTCTGATGGTGCTCGACATCCTCTCGCATCATCCTTCGACGGCGAAGTTCATTGCCACGAAACTTGTGCGCCGCTTTGTGGCTGACGAGCCACCAGCAGCGCTGGTCGATCGAGTCACGCAGACGTTTATGAAAACTGATGGCGACATCCGCGAAATGCTGCGCACGATTTTCTATTCGCCGGAATTTAATTCGCAGGACGCTTATCGAGTGAAAGTGAAGCGGCCTTTCGAATTGGTGATCAGCGCTGTGCGCACGATTGGCGCTGAGACGAATGGCGGACCGCAACTGCACCAGTGGCTGCAGCGCATGGGCCAGCCGCTATATGGTTTCCAGACTCCGAACGGCTATGCCGACGTTGCCGAGAATTGGGTGAACACCGGCGCGTTGCTCGAGCGGATGAACTTTGCGCTGGCGCTCGTCAGTAATCGCATCCCGGGCACGCGCGTGGATCTCTCGCGTCTGATGAGCGACACGAAACCGGGCGCGTCGATCGAAAAGACCAGGTTGCTCGACCGGCTGGTCGGAGTGATCGTCGGTGGTGAAATGTCTGCTAAGACCCGCGAGACGCTCTTGAAGCAAATTGGCGATCAACTCACGATGCCGGCAGCGCCGCGGGCGCAGGCCGCAGCGAATTCCGCACCGGCAAATCCATTCGAAGAGGGATTTCAACGCGGGGTTCTCGGTCCCGGGTTGGGCGGGCCGCAGCAACAGCAGCCAGCGCCGCAACAGCTGGCGCGCATGAATGCGCCGAATATCGACAATGCAGTGGTGAAGTTGGCGGGATTGATTCTCGGCTCGCCGGAGTTTCAGCGACAATAGCGATCCGTTTAGAGTCGGCCTACCGGCCGACGGCGGGCGGTAGCCCGCCTCTAAACCGGGATGCTTTTAGGGGTAACGAATAATGAACAGAAGATACTTTATTAAATCAGGCAGCATCGCTTTGGCGTCATTCGGCGCGATGGTTTCGGCTCCTTCATTTCTCAAGCGAACACTTGCCGAAACGCTGGACGCTACGCCCCGACGCAAGACCCTGATCGCTATTTTTCAGCGCGGTGCGGTTGACGGGCTCAACGTGGTGGTGCCGTACGGCGAGCACAGCTATTACGATCTCCGACCGAACATCGCAATTCCGAAACCGGACGGCGGCGCGGAAGCTGCTTTGAATCTCGATGGCTTTTTTGGATTGCATCCGGCACTCGCCTCGTTCAAGCCTTTATGGGATTCGAAGCGGCTGGCGATCGTTCACGCGTCGGGTTCACCGGACAACACGCGCTCGCACTTCGACGCGCAGGATTACATGGAGTCGGCGACGCCGGGCGTTAAATCTACCGCAGATGGTTGGTTGAATCGTTACCTGCAGTCGAAGCCCGATGCGCAGAAGTCGCTCTTCCGCGCCGTCTCGATGACGAACAACATGCCGCGCGCGATGCAAGGCAAGGCCGAAACGCTCGCGATTTCGAATC
>JBIOZK010000103.1:0-13113 GCA_044870975.1 Pyrinomonadaceae bacterium | reverse complement strand
AGATTACTGGGACTCGTCGCGATCTGCTGCGCGTTTACTCTCCTCGTTTGGAATAAACCCGAGAATACTCATTCGCAAACAAAGACACCCGCGACCCTGTCGCAGGCCGAGCAGGATCTGCTGAATGAGATCAACCAGGCGCGCGCTAATCCGCAGCTGTACGCCGGCTATCTCGAAAAGTTGAAGCCTCGCTTTAAGGGCAAGCAATACACCACGGACACCCTCGACGTGGAAACGCGGGAGGGCTGGGCAGCGGTTGAAGAAGCGATCACTTTTATGCGAGCTGCAAAAGCAGTCGGGCCGCTAAACGCTTCGGCCGGGCTTTACCTTGCGGCTTCTTCGCATGTTAAGGAGCAGAGCAACTCGGGGGCAACCGGACACGCCGGCGGAAACAAGATGATGATCGAAGAGCGCGTCAAGCCCTACGGCTCATGGCAGGGTGATATCGGCGAGAACCTGACATACGGGAACGAGTCGGCGCGCGAGCGACTGCTGACGTGGCTCATCGACGACGGTTTCGCTAATCGTAATCACCGCAATCGGGTAATGAGCCAGAATTATAGCGTGGCCGGAGTTTCCTGTGGCCCGCATCCTGAGTACGGATCGATGTGCGTGCTGGCGATGGCCGGGGGATTTAATGAATTTGGCGCAGGTCAGTCCGGTGGCGCCGTGAAGTCGGGTAACGCGATGAAGAATGAACCGCCGAAAGCAAGTTTGTCAGTCAACGCTCCTGCGAACACGAGTAGCAGCCCGGCTAAGAATTCGAATAGCGGCGCCGCGAATGCGAATAAGAGCAAACCCCGAAAGTACTAGCGCGCAAAACCGGCGAGCTCTGCACTGAATAATAAGAGGCTCTCCCGAAACGGGTCTATCCTCTTGATTGGTAACTTAGGGTCTTATCGGTAACGATAAGTGATCCGGCCGCGGCTCAGGTCGTAAGGAGACATTTCTACAATAACCCGATCGCCCACCAGAACTCGGATGCGATGTCTGCGCAGCTTGCCGGCAATGGCCGCCAGGACAACGTGGTCGCTGTTGTCGAGCTGAACTTTAAAGAATGCGTTGGGTTGCTTGTCGATAATCGTGCCTTCGGCGGGAATTAAATCGTCTTTTGCCAATAGAGTCTCCTTTTAGAGTCTTTCTAATCGTCCTGATAGTGCTCGACCATACTTGTTTGCAGAGCAGCCGGTAACCTTTTCCAGGCCGCCACGGTGAGTTCCTTGGCGGTGATGGCGGAAACGCGACCGACGCGCCATTCTCTCAGTGCGTCATCAAAAACCCAGCGATAAAAAGGACCATCTTCGCGGCGGCTGTAGAATACGGCGTGGCCGTAGATGTTCTCGGCGATGTCGTCGTGAATATAAACTCTCAGACCGATCATCTAGATAAGCTTCAAAGCCCCGAAGACCAGGGCCAGGGCCACAACCACACCTGCAAATAAGTGAAGCCAGCTCAGTGCCAGCCGCCGGCAATAAGAACACCTTACTTGCCATAGTGGCAGGACAGTTCCGCAGTGCGAGCACGCTGAAACGTTCGCCATAATTTTCCAATCCAGTTAATCAAAGCTACGCCTGGGCGTTTCCCAGCGAGCGGTTTCGCTTGCGGTCTCGCTTGACCACGAGTCGCCACATGGCCGTCGTCGAGTCGAAGTGGATCCGCTTGATCGCTCGGGCCAGACCGACGAACTGCAAGACGCGAATGCCCCACCAGTTGAAATCGATCTCGTACCACTTCAATCCATGACGAGCTGAAGTCGGGTGGGCGTGATGGTTGTTGTGCCAGCCTTCGCCAAAGGTCAGCAGCGCCACCCACCAACTGTTGCGCGAATCCTCGCCGGTATCAAACCGTCGACGTCCCCACATGTGGGTCGCGGAATTCACCAGCCAGGTCGCGTGCAGCGCCAGCGTTACGCGAAGAAAAAGACCCCAGAACAGGACGCTCCAGCCGCCAAACAGGAGCAGGCCCACGCTGACCACGATGAGCGGAACGTAATAATAACGATTCAGCCAGCGGTAATAGCGGACCTTGGCCAAATCAGGTGCGTAGCGTTCGATCGCAGCCTGATCGTAATCCTGGATGCCGCGCAGTATCCAGCCGATGTGGGCCCACCAGCCACCATCGCGCGGCGTGTGCGGATCGCCAACGCGATCTGTGTGCGCGTGATGGATCCGATGAGTAACTACCCATTGAATCGGCCCGCCCTCGAGCGCCAGCGTGCCGCAGGTAACCAGAAAATATTCAACCAGCTTCGGCACTCGATAACCGCGATGAGTAAGCAGACGATGAAAACCCATGCCGATGCCGAGGCTGCCGCCGACCCAATACAGAACCAGAGCACAGATGAGTGCGGGCCAGCTCCAAAAAAACAACGCCGCGATCGTCCCGACGTGCGCTATCGCCAGGAAAACTGTCGTTCCCCAATTCCAGCTTCTTGTCCGGGTTTTGGTTTCTAATAAACTCTTCATATTTAAATTATTCAACCTGGTAACTCGCCCGCTACGCGGGTCTCTTCGCCGGCCGCCATCAGCCTGATTTTCTTCAATTCCGTTCGCTGAAACCCAAAGAAAGTAGCCATCTGGACGATCTGACCTTGATTCACGAAATCTTTTGGATCGGCGCAAAACTTTTCAATTCCCGGGGCGAATTCACGGCAGGACAAACCTTTCGGTATGTCGAGCCCGAGCCGACATTCGCCACCTTGCGTGTGGTGCAAACAGAATTCACAGACAATCATTCGTTACGGCCCCAATCGAATTAGCATTGCCGGCGTTCGCGTAAAAGCTGTCGTCCGCCGGTGCTTCACGCGCAGCACAGGCGTCAGGCATTAACTTCGGTGCGGAAGACAGCCGGGTTCCGTCGTCACCGACAATTCGCACGACTGCTTCGACTTAGTCGCCGCTTATCAATGCGCATGAATGAGGCGTCTCATTCGGTCGGGGAACAGCACATCCATCTTTTGCGGTTCGATGAGGGCAGTGACTTCGCCCTCGCCGAAGGTCGGATGGATAAGGGTTTGTCCCTTACGATATGTTCGCCCGCGATCGTACACGGCGCCGACCTTGGTCGAGGGTCGCGGCGCTGTGCCACTGCGGTAAGGAACGCGCGAGCCGCAAATCGGGCAACTCACGCGCGAGACCTTTCCGCTTTTAGTGATCAAAGCAACCACGTGACCTCGCTCCTCGTTACAGGTGAGGCACATTTGCTCGACCCGATCCCCAATTTTGAAAGTTTGTTTGTCTTCCATAGATGCTCCTTGGTTCTCGATTACCTTTTTCTATCTTCGGCGCCGCGGACTGAACGAACGCACCGTGCTCCGAACAGGTCGGGCAATCGGCGCAAATGAACTGCCACTGCCGGCAACCGTCGCCTGCATGCCAAACCCTTCCGGTCTTATTCGCTTCACTGCTTGACCGGTCAGCCGTTCGATTGCCCGCATCGACAATTCATCGACGGGGGCAACGATGGTGATGGCTTTGCCCTGATTTCCGGCGCGGCCCGTGCGGCCAACGCGGTGGACGTAATCTTCAGGCGCGGCCGGCACGTCATAGTTGATCACGTGCGAGACTGAGTCGACGTCAATGCCGCGCGCGGCGATGTCGGTCGCTACCAACACGCGGGTGCGTCCATCGCTGAATTCCCGCAGGGCTGCTTCTCTTTGTGGTTGCGAGCGATCGGCGTGGATGCGATTCACGCTGTGATCGCGTGCCTTCAAGATATGCGAAAGGCGTTCTGCGCCTCGCCGCGTGCGCGTGAATACCAGCACACGTTCAAATTCGTCGCTCTCTTTTTCCAGTAACTCAATCAGGAGCGCGGTCTTTGAATGCTGCTCCACATGATATGCAGTTTGCTCGACCATGGTGGCCGCGCGGCCACGTTGACTTACTTCAACCAGCTCCGGCTCTTTCATTGTCGAACGAGCAAGCTTTTCGATGCCCGATGACATCGTGGCTGAAAACAGCAGCGTCTGGCGTTTGGTCGGCAACATCGCCAGCACGCGACGGATCGCGGGCAGAAAACCCATGTCGAGCATGCGATCGGCTTCGTCCAGGACCAGGACTTCGATGGTCGAAAGATTCACCGCGCCGCGCTCAGTCAGATCGAGCAAACGTCCCGGCGTAGCAATCAAAACGCTCGCGCCTTTCCGCAGCTCGCTTATCTGGGTTCGTATGTTCGCGCCACCAATCGCAATGACTGATGCGTTAGCTTTGACGCGATTAAGCTCGCCATAATTCTTTTGAATCTGCAGCGCTAACTCACGCGTGGGCGCCAGCACGAGAACGCGCAGGCCCGGTCGGGCTTTGGCTGTGATTTTCTGGATGATGGGGAGAAGAAATGCGGCCGTCTTACCGGTGCCGGTTTCGGCACAGCCGATTACGTCTCGGCCGCTGAGGATGACAGGAATTGCCTGCCGCTGAATTGGTGTCGGTTCGTTGTATCCGAGAGACTTGCAGACGCTCAGTTGCGCCGGCGCGAGTCCCAGTTGAGAAAAATCCATTAAGTTCCTTTTGCTAAGTGACGACCTGCGTCGTCGGGTTTGTTTCCTTGCGCGGGAGCGCAGTTCTTTGTGCCGGCCATGGTAATCAATGTTTCAGACTGACCGCGGGAGATCCAAAGAACTGCTCACTGCTCACCGCTTACTGCTCACTGGTCTTACCAGCGCGGTTCGCGATTGCCACCGCCAAAGCCGCCGCCGTTGCGACCGCCGCCGCCGCCACGATTACCACCGTAGCCGCCGCGACCACCGCCGCCGCCACCGCCAAAGCCACGTCCGCCGCCGCCGTTTTCACGCGGTTTGGCTTCGTTGACTTTCAGCGCTCGGCCGCCGACTTCTTTACCATTGAACTGTTCGATGGCTGAAGCAGCATCTTCCTTACTGGCCATTTCGACGAAGGCGAACCCACGCGAGCGGCCAGTCATGCGGTCTTCGACCACACTCGCTGATTCAACCGTGCCGGCTTGAGCAAACAGCTCCTGAAGATCCTGGCTGGTGGTTTGGAAAGCGAGATTTCCAACATAGAGTTTATTTGACATAGAGATATACCTTTCCCCTTTGGGAATGAAAAAGAAGCTGCGAATCGGATTGGCTTCGGCGAAACGGTAGCGGTCGAAGGACCTGGTTCGGATGCTCTTTAAATAGAGCGGCTTCGGAGATTTAGTAGCGAGCCTACTCTCGAACCATCCAGACGTCCGGCGCTAATCGTTTTGTGCGCGGGGCGCATCACCGTTGATGCGCGAGAGAAGGATTACAGCAAGCATAATGCCAGAGTTCGTCCGAAGTTGCAACCCTGAGCGGTGTCCGCAAGACCAAGGTGATTGAGAATGCACTGTTTTGAAGTGTGATTGGGCAGGCTTAGGCCACTGCTCGTCGCATGGAGATCCGCCGATCTAATCTTCCCGTTCCCTGCAATTAAATAGCGTGGACTAAGAAAGCGACCTCGAGGTTCGTGAGGACAACCACGGCTACCCTGGCTTCTTGCAACGATTCCGAGTAACGCATTTGGAGGCCATTATGAACATCGATTAGAATTCGGCCTGAAGCGGAGTCTTTCTCGTCTCGGAGACCTCAGCCGGCCGCACGTCCCTATGGTAGCAGCCTTAAATGACCCAATTGAAAATCGTCTGCTCGCCGCTCTGCCGGTCGAGCAGTACGAACGGCTGCGTCCGCATTTGCAGCGGATCGAATTTGCCTTGGGCGAAGTGGTCTACGAATTTGCCGGACACCTCGATTACGTATTCTTCCCTACCACCTCAATCATCTCTCTGCTGTACACGATGGAAAACGGCGCCAGCGCAGAAATGGGCCTGACCGGTAATGATGGCGTGGTCGGAATTGCGCTCTTCATGGGAGGCGGCACCATGCCAAACCGCGCGGTCGTGCAAAGCGCTGGGGGCGCGCTCAGGATGAAGGCGAAGATACTGCAGGAAGAATTCGCGCTCGGTGGAAAATTCCAGCAATTGCTGCTGCGTTATACCCAGGCATTGATTACCCAAATCTCGCAGACCGCAGTTTGCAACCGGCTTCATTCAGTCGAGCAACAACTTTGCCGCTGGCTGCTATTGAGTCATGACCGATTGAACACGGATGAGTTGGTGATGACCCAGGAACTCATTGCCGACATGCTGGGAGTGCGCCGCGAAGGGGTCACAGTGGCTGCCGGTCGCTTGCAGGATGACGGCGCCATCAGCTACGTGCGCGGTCGTATTCAGATCCTAAACCGCCAAAAGCTGGAAGCCACAGTCTGCGAATGTTACGGAGTGGTTAAAGACGAGTTCGATCGGCTACTCGGATACTGAATCTGCACATCTCCGAGCGCAATTCATCTACCGATCGGAATCCTTTGAAAACGCGCTTTGCCTTCCGCATCCTGCCAGGAAAGATTCAGCACGTACGGATTGGCCTCGCCGGCCACCCCCTGGAGGCGGGCCATCTGATCGCGCGCGTCGTTGGCCGGCTTTCCATTAATCCAGGTTCGATGAGAGACGACCGCGCTGTTTTTTGGTTGCATGGTCTTGATGGCGTCGAATCGTATATGAGCCTGCAGCGGAGCACCGTCCGGGGCTTCTTGATCTTTCAAAAAAATCGTCAGGATCTCTATCGACCTGAACGCTCTTTCCGTGGTGTTCTGCAACTCCAGCAGCATCCTTGGCTTCGCGTCTATAAATCTAAAGGTAAAAGGCTTCTCGTTATTGATGCTCATAAACTCTCTCCTATGCGGACATCGCAAAATCCGCGGCCGCGACCATTGAATTCTCTTTCAACAGCTGTGCGATAAGGCCTCTCAATTGATTGAAGTTGTCGGGATGCGTGAGATGTACATTCTTTCCGATGGCTACTTCCTCACCTTCGTCGATGCCATCAGTGCAAAAAACGACCACCGCGACATGTTCACTTATCTCGGCACGTTGGCGAATACTGAGCGCATTAAAAATAACTTCGCGGGGTGATCCGGCCAGACTGACCAGAATTAAATCGGGTTCGGTTCGTCGCGCGCTTTCAATTGCGTCTCGCACATCTCTTGCCGACGCAACAGTGTAGCCATCCGCCGTTAACAGCGTTTCAATGCCGTCGCGCGTCTCGTGAACATCCTCAACGACCAGGATGGTGGCCGGCATGTAGTCTTCTGGGGTCATTAGAGTGATTTACGCTCTTACCTGGTATGCGATCGAAAATGCTCTCGGGAATCAGCCTACAATCTTGACGTTGAGCCGTCCGTGCGACAACACACATAGTGAAACTCGGCGGTGCGAAGTGCTTCACGGCTATGGTTCAGACTGCACCTATAAGCGGTAAAACGCACAGACAGTCCCCGACCGTTCAATTAACCTCTAACCTGGTTCGCCGAAGTTTTCGAATGAGCCGCGCTCTTAAAATGAGGCATTTGATTGTCAAAAGCCGGAGGCATACGTGGATATCACAAAGAGTTACGCAAGAATCTTAATGTTACTGGGTTTGGCGATCTTCGCCGCCATTGCCGCCTGGCAGTTCTATCTGTTCGCAGTTTTTAGGGGCGCCGACGGTATCGCCGATGTTCAGGGCGGCACAATTCACTTGTGGGTCGCTATCGGCATCGGGTTGGTTACCTGCGTGGGAGCATTCTTTGTGATCTCGAGCTTTCGCCGTTATGACCGTCGAAATGAAATGCATATTACCTCGCACGGAGTCCGCTGAGGTAAATGACGATGACCGATATGTTTGCAATGCGGCGGGCCAACGGCGACTGGTTTGCGCTTGAGGATGAAGGCCGAATGCAAGTGCCTGTTTTTCACAGTGCCGACGACGCCTTTATGGCGCGGCTGCGAACCGTTGAAATGCTGCTTTTCTCGCCCATCGCGCTCAATGCCAGGTTGCTCGACGAGATGGTGCGCGACCGCGGTGAGGTCGATTTCTGCATTATTGATGATCCGTTCGCCGGCCTGAACCGAGGCGTCCGCTTACCACCGTCACAACTTGCGTCCCTTTTGACCATTACCGATCCGTCAAAGCGGTTGAGCGCAACAGTTCTCGCTGATTGAGCGATCGAAATGAAGACAATCAACTCCGAGCAATTTGGAGATCTATGTAACGCCGTATGGCGCGACCGCGCGACTGTCCTTGAAGGACGCGGCAACTTGAGTGGCGAAGCGACGCTCGTGCGAGCTGTGTTCTGGCGTTTGTGTAAGGCGGGACTAAAGAGTAAAGGCAGCGCCGAGCACGATAGTTCGAAGCCCGAGAGCCTCGCTTATCAATCAGTAATCGGCCGCATGTTGGAGGTCAACAGTCGACCTGCCTTTGACTCGGCTCCCATCCTGAAAGAACTCATCGACCGCTATCAAGTTGAACTCAAAACCAGTGGCCAGCCGGACTGAACAAATATCTATCCTCTGAAGTCCCGCCTACACGTTGGGCCATCGTTCCTGCCACAATGCAGCCACAAAAGAAGAAGAGCCGCCGATAAAGGCGGCTCAGCAAGCAGTGATGTTATTTGGATAATGGTCGGGACGGCGAGATTCGAACTCGCGACCTCACGCACCCCAAGCGTGCGCGCTACCAGGCTGCGCCACGTCCCGTCAAATCGTTCTCAAGTATGGCTGGAATGTGAGCTTTGTCAAACGGTCGCGTAGTTACTTCTCTTTGGCTTTTTCGCGCAGGGCTTCCAGTTCGGCGTCACCTTGATCCAGTAGATCCAGAATCTCGCGAAGCCGGGCCGCGAGCTGCGTGACTGGTGATGTGGACCTGGGTTCGTCGGCCGGCTGCGGTGTCGTCGCAGGTTGCGGACTTGCCGCGAATCGCGCCGCGAGGGAAGGCGGCGGTTTCAGACTGCGTAGCGGCGTCCTGGCAGGCGTCACTCCGCTCTCACGACCGGGCGAGCGCATTTCATTAGCCAGTTTCTTCTTGGCGCCGGCGATTGTGTATTGTTCGTCGTACAGCAATTCTTTGATTCGCAGCGCCATCTCCACGTCCTTTCGGCGATAGGTGCGCTGACCGGCGCGGTTCTTCTGCGGCGCGAGCATCGGGAACTCTGTCTCCCAATATCGCAGCACGTGCGCCTGCACTCCCGCGAGTTCGCACACCTCGCCAATCTTAAAGAACAGCTTCTGAGGTATTGACGTGGCGGGCTGACTCATTAGCGACAACAGGAAAGGCGATCCGACTCGGTGCGTTTGTCCGCAGACTGCTTCGGCAGGCGCATGGTACTGTGCGGCGAATACAGTGTCAACAGTTACATTTAGCTCCACTGCCTTCAACTTTAGGTTTAAGGCATTGCGTCAGGTGAGCGGTCGTTCATCTATTGCTTGAACGTCGCTCGATTTATTTCTGCCTGGTTAATGGACGACTCCAAGGCTGCAGGATATAATCACGCGTTATCACATCATAACTTTCGCTTCGATCACAGAGGTCAAATGTCAGCAGCCGCGCCCGTGTCCTTCCGTCTGGCGAGACGCTTCGACGACGTAGGGTTCTCCGACATCGTCCAAATTCGTAATCGAGTCATGGAATTGCAGGCGCAAGGCGCCGAGGTCTACCGCTTCGAAGGCGGCGAGCCTTATCGGCCGACGCCTGATTACATCAAACAAGCAATCGCCGCCGCAGTGGCAGATAACAAGACGCGTTACGCACCTTCATCAGGCATCGCCGAATTGCGGCGCGCAATCGCTGAGAAGCTGGCCGAGCGAAACAACATCAAAGCCGCGCCCGAAAATGTGATTGTCGTTAACGGCGGGATGCAGGGACTGTTCGGCGCATTCCAATCGACGGCCAATCCCGGTGAAGACGTTTTGATCTTCTCGCCTTATTGGACGCCGATTAAGGATCTGGTCGCGCATTGCGGGGGCCGCCTGGTTTTGGTGCCGACGAATGAGGCGCGTGCTGAAGGAATCCGCGCGACGCTGTCACGCCACGTCACTGAGAAGACGCGCACGATTTATTTCAACACCCCAACGAATCCTTCCGGCGTCGTTTTCTCGCGCAGCGAAGCTGAAGAGGTCGCCGATTTCGCCAAAGAGCGCGACCTGATCGTAATTGCCGACGAAGCCTACGAAGACCTGGTCTATGAAGGCGAGCATGTTTCGATCGCTTCCCTTCCCGGAATGTTCGAACGAACGATCACCTGCTTCACGCTTTCAAAGTCTTATGCCATGACCGGCTGGCGCATTGGTTACGCGGTCGCCGCGGAACCATGGATGACCGGATTAGCGAAGTCCGTCCTTTATTCTTCCAATGGCGTTTCCACGCCGACTCAGTGGGCGGCCCTCGCGGCATTCACGACTGAATCAGACTTCCTTGAAACCTCACGTGCCGAATATCGCCAGCGCCGAGACATTCTGATCGCCGGATTGAATGAACTCGGACTCACGTGCGCACCGCCCGCCGGCGCGTTCTATGCATTTCCCGATGTGAGCCGCATCGCCAACGATAGTCGCAAGGCTTCCGAGATTCTCCTCAACCAAGCGCAGGTCGCGACAGTACCGGGCATCGTGTTCGGCCCGCAGGGTGAAGGTCACGTCCGCTTCTCGTTTTCCACTTCCCTGGAAACCATCGAACGCGGATTGGAATCGATGCGCCGCAATTTGTGACGCAGTTTGCGCTCGCTGGCAGTTGTGTTTTAGTGGCACAGACTTCAGTCTGTAATCGTGAACGAGTATCACAGACTGAAAGTCTGTGCCACTCATTTTTCATGAACGAATTCGATTTCATCAACCGTCTTCGCCAGCAAGTCAACTCACGCAAGTCTTCTCCGCGAATAATTAAAGGAATAGGCGACGATGGGTCAGTCATCCGTCAGTCCGCTCATCGCGACTTAATCGTCACGACCGATCTGCTCGTCGAAGACATCGACTTCCACGCTCATGCGACTCCGGCGCGACTCCTGGGACATAAAGCGCTGGCGGTTTCACTTTCAGATATCGCGGGTATGGGCGCGCGCCCTTGCTGGTCGTTTCTCTCATTCGGCCTGCCACGGGAACGCTGGAAAACCAACTTCAAAGATGAGTTCATGGAAGGCTATTTCGCGCTAGCGGATCGTTTCGGTGTGACCTTGTCCGGCGGCGACATCTCTGAATCAACGACGGGAATCGTGATCGACTCGATCGTGTTGGGCGAAGTTGATTCGGGCACGGCAGTCGCTCGTGCGGGCGCCAGTGTAGGAGACCAAATCTACGTAACGGGAAATCTCGGCGCCGCCGCAGCCGGACTAAAACTAATCGAAATGGGCGCCCGAGTCAGTAGCCCGACCGTCAGGGAGGGCGCATTCAACGACCGCCCATTCAGTGACGATGCTGCTCTGCTTTCCGACGACGATTCGATTCAATCCCTCCTGCTCCGCCAACTTTGCCCGCAACCCCGCGTCGGCTGGGGCATCGTCCTCGGCGAACAGCATCTGGCTACGTCCATGATCGACATTAGCGACGGCCTGTCTTCCGACCTTCATCACCTGTGCCAGGAGAGTAACGTCGGGGCCATTATCGACGCGGCCAGCATTCCGCTCGACGAAGACGTCAAGCACCTCTGCGGCCGTCGCGCTCTCGATCCGCTCGCGCTCGCCCTGCACGGCGGCGAAGACTTCGAACTGCTATTCACCGTCACGCCGGAGAACATTTCGCGTCTGCCCAGGAAAGTCGATGGCGTTGCGATGACGCGCATCGGTGAAATAACAGACGCGAGAGAATCAATTAGAATTCGCGAGCGAGACCGCGTGTGGGACTTACAATCACAAGGGTTCTTACACTTCGAAGACTGAACGTGGAAGAGAGACACTCATGAACCGAACCATCGAGCTTTTAAAACTTTTCTTATTGGTCGCGCCGCTCGTTACGGCTTTGTCGTGCACTTCACCGAAGCCGGGCGCGCCGGCCGTGGCTCCGAATAACAGCAACGCCAATCCAACTCCGCTGCCGGTTAACCGGGCTGCTAAAAAGAACGATCCTAAAGTGGTCTGTGCCTGGCTGTCCGAATTCGCGCCCACCGAACACAAACTCTACACGGGCAGCATCTACAACTGTAAGTCAGAGAAGACCGAGGAACTTGGATCCGGAAAACATTTGTATTGGACGTACGAACCTTTCGGCACGAAGGAGAATATCGAATGGCTTGAGCTAACTCTGAGCGCGAGCGCCGCCAACAAACCTGAGGTAATCCAGAAAGCTGAAGATCGTTTCGTGAAGATGTCTGAAGCGCTTTGGCAAAAAGCGTTTGCGGCGTCGCTGCCGAATGTGATTAAGAATGAAATGCTCGCCAGCAAAGGAAAACCGATAATGTCCGCAAAGAGTTTCGATGATCTCGTCATTAACACCTCGGTTTCGCACTTTGGGACCAACGGAATATACGGACTTAAATTCAGATTTTATTTGCCGGATTAGAGCATCGGTCATCCCTTCGCGCGGATGAGGATTCACCGCAGCTCGGCGAACGCGACCGAATCTGGACTTAGAACCACGCGGATTCTCACACTGTGAAAGTTGATCGGGTTTTATGTGGTACGCACTAGCTGCCGACGCGATTGTCGTCATTCATCTTCTCTACGTCGCCTACATAGTCGTGGGCCTCGTGCTGATCATCGTCGGCCTCCGACGAAAATGGAATTGGACTCGTAACCCGTGGTTTCGCGTCACTCATCTGCTGGCGATCCTCATCGTCATGTACGAACTGATCGTAAAAGCGAATTGCCCGCTGACCACGTGGGAGATGCAACTCCGAGGCGTCGCCGGGCAGCCCCTGGATGACTCCACCTTCATGGACCGGTTGCTATCCTTCATCTTAGTTGCCAATGCACCAGTGTGGCTCGTCAATAGTTTGTATTTCGCTTTTGGGTTCGCAATCGTAACTCTTTTTGTGTTGGCTCCGCCTTACTGGAAGAAAACCAGGCAGTCATTATCTTGATCGTGGAGGTGGCTATGTCTAAGAAAACACAGCCGAAGCAGGCTTTGCTGCAAAAGTCGGCGAAGCCGACGAATGATAATAGCCACCGATTCATCGGTGGGTTTGGGTACCGAGAAGGACGGCAGTCCGTGCAACGGACGGCTGGGGCCAACTGTTGTTAAGGTTCACAGGTTTGTTCAGTCGTCCGCTTCACGGACTTCAACGGCCTTGCGACTTCTCCCAGTGCTAAAGCACTGGGCTACTGTCATTCAGTCCGC
>JBIOZK010000102.1:0-5619 GCA_044870975.1 Pyrinomonadaceae bacterium | reverse complement strand
CGCTTACTACTCACAGGTGCTCTCCTGTTTGGGGGCATCTCTTCTGCGGTGGCTCAAACCACTCCCCCGCGCGATGGGACCATCATTGAACAAACCCCATGCGCGCCTCGCCCAGTAATCACATACGAAGAGTACGTCGAATCTGCAAAACGAAGGTACGCCGAGGAAGTCGAGGCGGCGAACCGGGCTGGCTACCGCGTGCAGACACCTCTCACCTACATGAGCAAGGAAGAGTTCGGACGCGAGAGTGACTCCTCGAAGATCGAATGCCGTCGCATTAAATATCTGAGCGACGGATTAAGAGTTGTCGGCTTTATCTGGAAGCCAAAGGACCTGAGTGGCAAGAAGCTCCCGCTCATTATCTTTAACCGTGGAGGCAACCGTGAATTCGCTAAACTGACGGCGTGGCATCCGATTCACCGCTTCGCGTTGGAAGGGTTCATCGTGATCGCCTCACAATACCGTGGCAATGACGGCGGGGAGGGGATTGAAGAGTTTGGCGGCGCAGACGTGCACGACGTGCTGAACCTGGTTCCTTTGGCGGCGTCGCTGGGCTACGTTGATATGAAGAATCTATTCATGTTCGGCTGGTCGCGCGGCGGGATGATGACGTACCTTGCGCTCAAAAGTAATGTGCCTGTTAATGCCGTCGCAGTCGGCGGCGCCCCAACCGACATGGCCGCTGAAAATAAGAAGCGGCCCGGCATGGTCAATGTTCTCAGGCAACTGATTCCGGGATGGGACAAGCAGGCCGAAGAGTTGATGCGCGAGCGGTCGGCCATCTATTGGGCCGAGAAAATCAACGTGCCGGTATTGATCATGCAGGGAGGCGCAGACTGGCGCGCGGACCCCGGCCAGGCATTATCCTTTGCCCAGAAATTGCAGGAGTACGGCAAGACATATGAGTTAATCGTATATGCCGGTGACGATCACGGGATCAGCATGAATAAGATGGACAACAACCGGAGAATTGTAGAGTGGTTCAGAAAGAACATGAAATAGCGGGCACCCAGTCGATACCAGGTTCTCTTGAATGTTACTAAGACCTGCAGTACGCTGGTGCTTCACTCCTGGACCCGACAAGTCCCCGATTTCAGGACTCTGACTTCCCTTGAAAGTTTCCCCTTAACTACCGGAACTCCGGGTACCGTTGACGCAATTGCGTTCATGTCGGGGACCATCGTCCGCCGATCTCTTTAGGCCGCGTCATTTGAGGCCGGGATGTCGAATCAGTTCTTCATTGGCTGCGAGATGCGCGCGTCGTCCAGACAAAGGGCGCTCCGCTGTCTAACGCTGATTTTCTGCTGCGCCCTTGGACTTCAAACTTTGATTACCATCGCCCGCGCGCAGGGACTGACTGGGAAAATCAAGGGCACCGTCAGCGCAACCTCGGGAGATGCTTCTACCCGTCCCGAGTTACTTCCGGGCGCGAATCTCACGCTTATCAACCGCGATGTGCCCACGGCTATCTTTAAAACGGTTTCAGATGAAACCGGCAATTTCGCATTTCTCGAATTGCCTGCGGGCACCTACATTGTGACCGCCGAGACTAAGGGACTACTCACCGTCAAACGCGAGATCGCTCTCACCACCGGTGCGACGCTCATAGTCGACATCATCATGGCGCCCACTGTTTCTGAGTTAGTCACGATCCGCGAAGAGGAGGGACTACTCAGCGCGGGCGAAAGCACTACCTCAAATACCATTCGCGCCGCGAAGCTGGAGCAGCTTCCCTTGCGGGCCGACAACTATCAGGGCGCTGCGCCGCTGACTCCGAGCGTGATCAGAGATTCAGCCGGAGCCGATCACATCAAGGGAACTCGCGCCGGCGACAACGCTTACATGGTCAACGGCGCCGATGTTACTGATCCGGTTACCGGCAATTTAGCTTTCGCTATTCCCCTGGAAGCGGCCGCCAGCGTCCGCGTTGAGGACAACCCTTATTCGGCAGAGTTCGGTAAGGCGACCGGCGGCATGAGTAATTTGGAAACCAGGACCGGCGGCGACAAATTCAAATTTGGCGCGGCGCGTGTTTTCCCGACCTTTCACAATATTATCAGTGGCAAGATCGACTCGTTCAGACCGCGAGTCACGTTCGAAGGTCCTTTGATCAAGAAGCGCCTGACCTTTCTCCAGTCGTTTGAGTATCGGTTCTCGCGGATTTACGTACCGAGTCTTTCCGCGCCGCGCGACAACTCGACTGCCGAGGCCTTCAACTCCTACACGCAGCTCGATCTGACGGTAAACGCCAACCACCGTCTCAAGCTCATCGGGGCACTCTTCCCTGAAAAGAAACGCTACGTCGGGTTGAATACCTTCAATCCCCAGGAAACAACCGCGAACACGAAGCAGCGCGGAACTTTGTTTTCAGTTTCCGAGCAGGCCATATTCAATGATAAGTCGTTCCTTAGCTCGCTGCTGGCGTATAAGACTTTCGAGTTGGATGTTTTCGGTCAGGGTTTGCAGCCGTTGATCCTCGTTCCCGACGGAAACCGGGGAAGTTATTTCGCGGACACGCGCCGCTCAGCGAAACGTTGGCAATGGCAGGAGCAATATTTCGCCCGGACCATCAAGTTCTATGGGCGGCATTCTTTGAAAGTCGGCGGCGAAATAGATCATACAAACCTGACCGGACAATTTTATTTCCGGCCAATTGAGATTCGCCGTCCGGATCTGAGTCTGAGTCAGCGAATCGACTTTATCCGGCCCACCAATATCGATCGGCCGTTGATTGAGCTCGGGGGCTTTATCCAGGATCGCTGGGAGATTAACCCGACCCTGACGCTGGACGGCGGCGTCCGTTTTGACCGCAACTCGATTGCGCATCAAAACGAGTTCTCGCCGCGCCTCTCGCTGCTTTATCGTCCTTTCAAAAACGATCGCACGATCATTCGCGGCGGCATCGGCCTCTTTTACGCGCGCAGTGCGCTCTCGACCCGATACTTCGAGCCCGAGAGTCAAAATCACGATGACGATCCGGTTGATCCCGGCGGGTTGGGACTCAGTTCCCAGACCAATTTTCCTACCCGCGTTGTTACCACTTACGGCGGCGACGGCGAAACAATCGTCGACGGGCCCCGCGAGTTTGTGAACGTCATCAGGAAACCCTTCCGGGATGCGCGCGCGTTACGGTGGGGCGTGCAGATTGATCGACGTGTCGGGAAGCATCTGACGCTGCGGACCGGCTATGTGCATCGCTTTACGAAGAACGAACCGATAATCACGCCGGAAGTCGCGACCGATGGCGGCGGATTTCTCGTCCTCAAGAGTCAGGGTGTTTCCCGATACAACGAACTCCAGGCGCTCGCTCTCTATGACGATCGGCGCTTTCACAATTGGACCATTTCTTATACATGGTCCAGAGCGCGGGGCAATCTGAATACAGCGGATAACTTCCTTGGCGATTTTCCGGCCTTCGTCGTGCGACCGGATCAGTACGGCCGGCTTCCTTTCGACGCAGCTCACCGCTTTCTCGCTTATGGCGAGGTCAAGATGCCGCTCGGCCTAACCGTCATGCCGGCTCTGGAAATTCGTTCAGGGTTTCCATTTTCGGTGGTCAACGATCGGTTGGATTTTGTGGGGGTACGCAACCGCGAAAATTTTCCGGTGTTTCTTTCGCTGGATGCGACGGTCTTAAAAAGCTTCACAGTGCCGTTCCTGGACAAGCAGGCGCGCGCCGGTGTGATCATTTTCAACATTACGAATCACTTCAATCCCCGCGACGTGCAGAACAACCTCAGCAGTTCGTCTTTCGGGCAGTTCTTCAACAGCCTCAACACCTCAGTGCGCGGCAAGTTCGAGATCGACTTCTAGGCCCGTTACAACTTGTCGACTTCGACGAAATAGAGGTCGGTCGCTACTTCGAAATCATTCTTCTTGAGCGGCGTTTTCATCGTTTTCCATTCCGTTGTAGGTCGAATCACTTGCCAGCGTTCTTTCGTCCCGACCCTGATGGGCATGGCGAAGGCCGCCTCGTCTGCTGTCCAGCGATACGAAACTGTTCCTGCCGCTTCATCGAACTTTAATTCCAGTTTCGGTATGGCCGTGTGTCGCAAATACTGATTGAAGATCGGGGTGAGATTCATCTTCGTCTTTTGATTGAACCAGGCGACGATGTCCTCAGTCATGATCGTCTGATATTTGAAGTGCTGAAAGAACTCTTTCAGTAATGCCCACCAGCGCGCGTCGTCGTTCACGACGCTCCGCAAAGTATTCAGGAACAATGCGCCCTTGAAGTACTGGTCCTGTGGCGGCGTCGCATTCACACCCCGCGGCGCGATGATTGGCTGTCGATTTTGCACCTTCGCTTTGTAGCCGTTCGTATATTTCAGCCCGTCGTCCTTGCCGTACATGTATTCCACGTAGAGACATTCGAGATAGGTCGTCCAGCCTTCATGAATCCACATGTCAGAGCGATCGGCAGCGGTAATACTGTTGCCAAACCACTCGTGCCCGCTTTCATGAATGATGATGAAATCGAAGCGCGGCGAAATGCCGACGCCGGTCCAATCGCGCTCGAGATATCCATTCGCAAATCGATTGCCATAGGTCACGGCGCTCTGATGCTCCATGCCCGAATAGGGAACCTGCACCAACTTGTAGCCGTCTTTCTTGAATGGGTACTCGCCAAAGTAATGCTGAAAGGCTTCGATCATTCCCTTGGCCTGAGCGAATTGCTTTTTGGCTCGCTCTAAATCTTCAGGCAGCGCATAGAAATCCAGCGGCAAATCGCCGACGTTGTCGGACCAGTGTTCGTACTTTCCGATATTGACTGAGACATCGTAATTGTTGATGGGATACTGCACCAGCCAATCCCAGCGAGTGTAGCCACCGCCCACATCCGTCTTCCCTATGAACTTGCCATTCGACACGTCGGTAAGGCCATTCGGAATTGCGATGCTGATTCGCATTTGCTCGACTTCGTCTTTCCACTGATCTTTGTTGGGCCACCAGATGCTGGCGCCCTCGCCTTCACAGGCGGTGAATATCCAGTCGCGGCCGGCCGGGTCTTTGCCGAAAGTAAAGCCGCCGAAGCGGCCGATCGTCTTCGGCGTCCCCGAATAATAGAAGTCGATGGCGTAGACGCGTCCCGCTTTCAGAGTCTCAGGAAAATCGACGAAGACTGCGCCGGCGTCCCGCTCATATTTGAGTGGGACTCCGTTCATCTGCGCGTGACTGGCGCGCGGTTCTTCGCGATTAATTACCTGCTCGATCTTGTCAATATTGAGATTGTCGTAGAGATCGAGTTGAATTCGCGTGTCATCGCTCAGCATGCGAAAGCGAATTGTGTTCTTGCCGCTGATGAATTTCCTGGCGGGATCGATCCGAATATCGAGGACATAAGCCAGCAGATCGTTATTGGCGCGATAGCGGCCGTATTCACCACGCAGGATATTTGCGTGCGTTGGCGCAGCGGGTTGACTGGTCTGACCGAGAGCGGCAGTGGCTAGACAGACGACGAAACATAAGAGCAAAACTTTGCGAGCCGGCAGGTTTGGCATGCTCGCTACTTTACTCGAAGACGGCTGGGTGTCAGAAGCTCGCCAGTGGCACAGACTTCAGTCTGTGAATTCCCTCGCGCCAGTGGCACAGACTTCAGTCTGTGAATTCCCTCGCGAG
>JBIOZK010000101.1:0-36942 GCA_044870975.1 Pyrinomonadaceae bacterium | reverse complement strand
AAGTGAATCGAGAATTTGATCCACTTTGGCCGGAGTCAGGTTCTCGTGATAGTCAAAATTGAGTTGAAACATCGGGGCCGTTCCGCATGAGCCCAGGCATTCAACCAGCGACAGAGTGAATTTTCCGTCCGGAGTAGTCTCACCCGGTTTGATACCCAACTTGTTACAGACGTGTTCAGTGATCTGGCCTTCACCCATGATCTTGCACGACAGCGTCCTGCAAATCTGAATGTGATACTTGCCGACCGGCTTTGTCAGGATCATCGAGTAGAACGTCGCAACTTCCCAGATGTCCGTGACCCGCAATTGCAGGCGATTCGCGAGATACTGCACCCCCGGCGGATCGAGATAGCCACGCTCGCGCTGCACGATGAACATCAAAGGCAGAATTGCCGAACGCCTGACCGGGTACTTGGCGATGTGTCGATCAATTTCTGCCTCGACCTCGGCAGAAAAGGTGGCCGGCTCCGGCATGTGGACCGGATGATCGGGCGGCTGAATTTTGACTAGCACTTCGGCCATCAGTTCGACTTGTTAGAGCCGGGCGATGTCTTGCAGATGACATACAACGCCGCCGGAATTGCGATTAATGCGCCGGCGCCGAGCAAGGCTATACCGGTCGCGCGGCGCGCATTTCGTCTCGCCCGCTTATTTAAAAGGAGGCCCAGACCGGGGATGGGCGACGCTTGCGCCAGGGCCGCAAGGCTAATTTCAGATATTTTTCGCATCCCCGCTTTCATTGTCGTGCTTAGCGATCAGACTCCGGCTTCTTAGACAGAATGTCCGCCGCGAGCGGGAAACTCGTAAGTACTCCGAATGCCACGAGGGCAATTCCGGCGGCCTTGCGTGCGTCCCGATCCAGTTTGCCACTCAAAAGCAAACCCAGTCCCAACCCCAGGGCCACGCGCGTGAGCCCAATCAATCCAATTTCCGGAATGGTCAAAACACTCTTTCTCACCGCGCCCTCCTAACGATCAATTTCTCCGAGAACAATATCCAGCGATCCGATAATCGCGACCACGTCAGCAATCATTTCTCCGCGGGCGATGTGCGGCAGCGCTGAAAGATTCACGAAACTCGGTCCGCGGAAGTGCACCCGCGCCGGCTTGGGTCCGCCAATCGATTTGATGTAGACCCCCAGTTCGCCTTTCGATGCTTCAATCGCGTGATAAACCTCGCCCGCCGGCACGTCGAAACCTTCCGCCACGATTAAGAAGTGATGAATCAACGCGTCCATGTGTGTCTTCATCGCTTCGCGGTCGGGGAGGACAACCTTGGGCGCATCTGCCTTTACCGGACCCGGCTTCAGCCGCGAGAGCGCCTGCGCCACGATTTTGTGCGACTCAGTCATTTCCCGCATGCGCACCATGTATCGTGCCCAAACATCGCAATCCTGCTCGACCGGGACTTCGAAATCGTACTGTTCGTAGCTGGAATAAGGATTGGTGCGGCGCACGTCGACGTTCACGCCGCTGCCGCGCAAGCTCGGGCCTGACAGTCCCCAGTCGATCGCGTCTTCGGCAGAGATGTAACCAATGCCCTGCGTGCGTTTTTGGAAAATGCGATTTCCGGAAACGAGCGTGTGAAACTCTTTGACTGCGTGCGGAAAGTCGTTGAGGAATTGCTGCACGCGCCGTTCAAAACCGGCCGGCACATCCATCATCAAGCCGCCGATGCGAAAGTATGACGGAGTCAGACGACCGCCCGACGCGGCCTCAATCAAATTCAAAATCTTCTCGCGCTCGCGAAAACAATAGAAGAAAACCGTCATCGCCCCGATGTCGATCGCGTGGGTCCCTAACCAGACCAGGTGAGAAGCGATGCGTTGCATTTCGCACATGAGCACGCGGATTGTCTGGGCGCGTTCGGGGATCTCGATCTGCAAGAGCTTTTCGACCGCCATCACGTAAGCGAGGTTATTGCCGAGCGGATTCAGATAATCCATCCGATCCGTGATGACGATGCCTTGCTGATATTTGCGATATTCGAACAGCTTCTCCATCCCGGTGTGGAGATAACCGATGTCCGGCGTCGCCTTAACCACCATCTCGCCGTCGAGCACCAGTTCCAGCCGCAGCACGCCGTGCGTCGAAGGATGTTGCGGCCCCATCGACAACGTCATCTGCGTGTCGAGCGGCTGATCGACGACTTCGAATTGCGGCGGAATGTTGACTGTTGAAACGCTCATAGTTTCAAGTTTCAGGTTTCAAGTTTCAGGTTCGAGGTCTTAACTTGAAACCTGAAACCTTAAACTTGAAACTTATTCCAGTGAATACGGTTCGTAACCTCGCAACGGAAAATCTTTTCTCAGCGCATGGCCCTGCCAATCATCGGGCAAAAGAATGCGGCGCAAATCCGGATGCCCATCGAAGATCACGCCGAACAAATCGTATGTCTCACGCTCGTGCCAATTGGCCGTGCGCCAGACGTCGGTGACGCTGGGGACGTGCGCATCGTCCTCATTCAGCAGCACTTTCAAGCGCACCCGGTGATGTTTCGTGGTTGAGAACAGATGGTAATTGACTTCAAAGCGAGGCTCTTCTTCCGGCCCGCGATCGAAACCGCACAGGTCAGAGAGAAAGTTGAAATCGAGTTCAGGCGCAGACTTCAAATAGCTGCAAGCAGACGCGATATGTTCGCGCGGCAGGATGATGGTCGTCTCGCCGAGGGCATCGACGACGTCGATCTTCCATTCCGGATGCTCACGCTGTAACGCCGCCGCGATTGGCGACGGCGTTGCGCCTTCCTGACTACCGTTGGCTTGAACTTCTGAGATATCTGCTGGGCTTTTCGGCTGTTCCATCTAACCTGACCGGAATTGAATTCTCAATCTCAGATTTGAAATCGCACTTAACTAGAACGATCGTCTTTTCTCGTGCCGCGAAGCAATCGTATAAGGCTTCGACGGCATCTGCTCAGGCGCCCGCAGCGTCGAGCCGTCGGTGACCGGCAAAGTTCCCGGCGTGATTTGAGCGCGAGCTTCTTCATCCGGCGCATCGCGGCGCTCGCGAATTGATTCTTTCATCACTTTGTCCTGCAACATCATGATCGCGTGGATCAACATCTCGGGCCGCGGCGGGCAGCCGGGAATGTAAACATCGACCGGCACAATCTTGTCCACCCCTTGCACGATGGCGTAATTGTCGAAAACGCCGCCAGACGTCGCGCAAGCGCCCATCGAGATGACCCATTTGGGCTCAGGCATTTGATCGTAAATTCGTCGCAGCACCGGCGCCATCTTGCGCGAGACTCGTCCCGAAACAATCATCACGTCGGCCTGACGCGGCGACGCGCGAAACGCTTCGGCGCCAAAGCGGGCAATGTCGTTGCGCGAACTGACGACGTTCATCATTTCGATCGCGCAGCAGGCCAGGCCAAACGTCGCGGGCCAGAGCGACGACTTGCGCGCCCAGTTGATCAGGGAATCGAGACTGGTCGTCAGGACTTCCGGCAGTGCTTCGGCTAAGACGTTCTCTAAACCCATAATATTTGGTTCCAGGTTTCAGGTCTCAAGTTTCAGGTTTAAGCCGCCTTTGACGAACTTGGAACCTGAAACCTGGAACTTGAAACCTTGCTTTCCAACAACTTGGCTTCCGCTTCCGCTTCGCGCCGTGCGGTCTCGCTCCAGTCAAACGCGCCCTTTTTGATTACATAAATAAGGCCGGCGGCCAACAGGGCGATGAAGACAATCATTTCAAAGAAGACCACGTTGCTCAATCCATACTCGGGCGAAGACAACCTGCGAAAGACCACGGCCCAGGGCACCAGAAAGATGACTTCAATGTCGAACAGAATGAAGATCATCGCGATCAAATAAAATTTGACCGAGAAGCGTTCGCGGGCGGAGCCGACCGGATCCTTTCCGCACTCGTAGGGCATCAGCTTGGTGCGCGTGCGCTTGCGCTGACCGACGAACTGCGAGAGTCCGATAAACGTCACGGCGAAACCGGCCGCCACGACAAACATCAAAACTACCGGCAAGTAATCGCTCAGGTTAAAGCTCATCGTGCGCGTCCACCGCAAAGAGCAAAGAGGTAAGAGCAAAGGATCCCAAAAAGGAACTGACACTTTGCGCTTCGCACTTTGCCGCGTCTGCTTGAGAATGATTGTACAAGCAAGGATCGTAGGCCAACGATCTGAGGGTGTCAAGGCGATGAATGTCTCGATCGATCGGGAAATGAAGAATTCATTGACCGTTGAAAAATCCGTGTGCTACTTTCGAGTTGGCCTACAGTTTCTGCTTTTGACCCGACGATAAGCTTCAACTCGGAAAGTGATCACCGGATACAACACAGACGTTGAGTACGACGGCGTGGTCTATCACGTCCAGACTGAAGACAAAGGTCTGCAGACGCCGATCATTCTGTCGCTAGTTTACGTAGGCGGCGCGATTCTGGCGAGCAAGCGCGCCCCTTATGACGATCTGATTTCATCTGGTTTCGATAAGCAGATTTTGGCTGACCGGCTGCAGCGCCAGCACAGGCTAATCTGCGCCGCCGTTCACGCCGGCCGCATTGAAGAACTAAAACGAATGGGAGAGCGCGAAGCGCCACCACCGCGGGCGCCCGAGAGTTCGCAGCCGGCCGATGAGCCGCTCCCGCTGCCGTCGGATGTGGTAGCCGCACCCTCCGATCCAGAATCAGCTTCAACACCCGCAGAGGCGCCATATGTCAGCGATGCACCTTTGGATGTGCGATTGATCGATGAGCCGGAGTTTCGCGGCGGCACTTCGGTTGTGCTGAAGGCTCTGGTAACTCGCGCCGGCAGCGGCGGCCGAACGCCCGCAGCCAGTGTGAAAGTGGTCGTCAAAACGCTGAGCACCAGCTTTTCACCAAGCAAGATCGAAGCATTGACCGACGACGCGGGAGTGGCCTCAGTTTCGTTAACCTTTCCTCGATTCCGCGGGGGGCGGGCGGCCGTTCTGGTCCAGGCCGAGGATGACACATTGCGTGCCGAACTGCGCCGCATCATCGCGCCCAGCGAATGAGAGCGCTCGTGAAAGTTCAACTCAACGGAGAAACCAGAGAAATTTCGGACGACTCGACGATCGAGTCTCTCGTCGCATTTCTCGCGCTCGAGCCGACGCGAGTCGCCATCGAACTCAACCGTGGCGTGGTGCGTCGGAACCAGTGGGCGACTACCGTGCTAAATGAGGGCGACCAGATCGAGATTGTTCACTTCGTCGGCGGTGGTGCGATGTAGCGCAAGCTGTTAGCTTGCGTGGTTAAGCCATTCACCGCGCCAGGGTAACCCCTGATCACTTCTTCCCGAACCCAATCACGGTGTACATTGATCGGGAACATTCGAGGAATTTTGTAATATGTCCACACCAGCAACAGCTTTAACCGATCAACTTCAAATCGCCGGAAAGGTTTTCAACTCGCGCCTCATCATCGGTACTGGAAAATACCGAACCCACGATGAGATGAAAGCCGCGCACCGCGCCTCAGGCGCCGAGATGGTCACCGTCGCCGTTCGTCGCGTCCCGCTCGATCGCAGCAGCGAATCGTTTCTCGATCACCTCGACCCTTCATTGCAGATCTTGCCGAACACCGCCGGGTGCTACAGCGCCGAAGAAGCCGTGCGCACCGCGCGACTTGCACGCGAGGCTTTGGAGACAGAATGGATCAAGCTGGAAGTCATCGGCGATCAGACAACGCTCTTTCCCGACAACGAAGGCACCCTCGAAGCCGCGCGCACCCTGGTCAAGGAAGGCTTCATCGTGCTGCCGTACTTCACCGACGACTTGATCGTTGCCAAGAAACTGCTCGACGCCGGTAGCGCCGCGGTCATGCCGCTGGCAGCGCCGATTGGTTCCGGTCTCGGCATTCAGAACCCCACCAACCTGCGCATCATGCGCGAACAACTGCCCGACGCGACTATCATCGTCGACGCCGGAGTGGGCACCGCCAGCGATGCCGCCATCGCGATGGAACTCGGCGCGGATGCTGTCCTGATGAACACGGCCATTGCTGAGGCTGCTGATTCCGCGAAGATGGCCGAAGCGATGAAGCTGGCGATTCAGGCGGGCAGACTGGCCTATGCGTCGGGCCGAATGGCGAAGCGGCTTTATGCCAGCGCGTCGAGTCCGGTGACTGGCGTCGTTCGTTAAGACTTTCTCCAGGCCAGCCGTTTAGGCAATAACATACTTGATGAATCGTTTCCAAGGAACGCCGCAGGCGTTGGCCAATTGTAGCCCAGGGCAACGCCCTGGGGAGGAACGAGATGGTTGCCACCACAAACTCTGAAAGAGTTCACAAACATGTTTCAGGACCATTCGATTGGACATAAACAACGGTTCTGCAACCCTTTCAGGGTTGGATAAAAAACGCTTGTTGTCCCCAGGGTAGCGCGCTGGCGCGCACAACCCTGGGCTGTCATTTACAAACGCCTTCGGCGTTCCTGGCGGCTTCCAGTCAGGCGACTTTGATTACTAAAGATGTCACTGCCACCGTTCACGGCTGGGTGTCGAGAATCAAATTGGTGAAGAAAGCCTCCTAAAGGAGGCTTTGAGATCCGAGAGCTTGAGACCGCGAACCTCCACCCCCCGGAACGCGAAACTCCATCTCCGGAGCGCGAAACTGGATCTCCGGACGCGAAACTTCAGCTGGGAAGCCGCCGAAAGTTCGTCTCGGAAACCCGGAAACTCTGGCTTGGAACCTCGGGATTCCGACCTTGGAACTTCGCAACCTCGGCTTGGAACTTCGCAACCTCGGCTCGGAACTTCGTAACCTCGGCCTGGAACTTCGCAACCTCGGCTTAGAACCTCGCAACCTCGGGTTGGAACTTCGCAACTACGGCTCGGAACCGCGAAACTTGGGCTCGGGACTATGAAAACTTGGGCTCGAACCGGGCTTTGCTGCAAAAGTCGATTTGCTACGTCCGTGAAGCAGACTGAAGGCCAATTTAGCGCCGGGACAGGGGCAGGTGAATTCGCAGTTCACTTCGCGGACGGTTGAAAACCTTAGGGATGAAGACTTTCCTTCAGTCGTCCGCTGCGCGGACTCGGTTCCGTCACTACCTTGGTTCCCAGCGCTAAAGCGCTGGGCTATTGCCATTCGTCGGCTTCGCCGACTTTTGCAGCAAAGCCCTCGAACCGCGAAACTTGGCTCAGGACTGCGAAACTTCGGTTCTGACCGGCTTTGTCTCAAAAGTAATCGCTCGAGCGAATCGGGACAGAAACGTGCCGTAGGCACGTAATGTTTATAGAAAGTTCATGGTCATCTCACTCTTCCGCAAAGAGCGAACTGCTTAGCATTTCGCTCCTTGCGGATAATGAGAGGCAATCGCCGAACTATAGACATCTCGCCGCTCTGCGGCGATGACTCAGGCCACATCTTCAGAGAAACAATCGAAGGACTTTTGAGGCAAAGCGGTTCTGACCCACGCAAAACGACTTCGGGATGAACGGATTAGGGACAGGTAAATGTAGGTGAGGCTGAATTACGCGGACTGACGGCTGACGCTGCGAAATCCGCAGTGTTGCTGTTTGTGTCAGTGCAGCCGCTTCCAGCTCGCTTGGTGGAATTGGTAGTGCTCGGCGCGGGTGCGGCTCCCGCTCCTTCGAAACAATTTGCAGTTCCGTATCCGACAAAGTCGATGACGCTGGTGAACGAGGAGGGGCAGCCGTTTCCGGCCAGGGATGTGAGCGCAGTCGTGCTGTTAACAAGGGCAACCTTACCGGCCGTCGCAGCCATGATAATCGCATTGGATGGGGTTGAATCAGGCGTAGGCAGCGCAATGCCGTTCGCTCCGCCGGCCAACTTGATCAAGTAATAGGAATGAGCTGGAACGAGACACGTTCCCGCTGCCGTAGACGGGCATATTTGAGCGACTGACCAACTTCCTCCAGTGGTACCCGCGGCTTGATACTGTATCGACCAAGCGGAAATATCGATTGCGCCGCTGGTGCGGTTGAAGAGTTCGACAAAGTCATTTTGATAAGTTGCCCCGACATTTCCTCCAGCGCCGTAGACCTGGCTAATAGTCACTCCGGGGTTCCTGACGGTTGTCGTTTGAGGCGCGGAGTTATTTCCACCGTTTGAGTCAGAGGAACTTGAGCTGACCGAGGCTGTGTTTGAGATTGTGGTGTTGTCAGCGACACCCGAGTCCACTCGAACTACCAAGGTGAATACTGAGGAGCCAACAGCAAAGCTCGAATTCGTGCAGCTTATTGCGCCCGTCCCACCGACAGCCGGCGTGGTGCCACACGTCCATCCGGCCGGCGGCGTGATTGATCTAAACGTAGTATTCGTTGGTGTCGTCTCAGACAACACAGCGTTAGCCGCGGGGTCGGGGCCAGAGTTCGTCACAGTGATCGTGTAGGTGATGTCATTTCCGACGGCTACGGGGTCCGGTGAGTCTGTCTTACTAACAGAAAGATCCGCTGAGGCTGGAGCCGCATCGTCGTTTTGAATTGTGCCCAAGCCCTGCGCATCCGAAACTGTGGCCCCGGTCACGTTGCTGAGATTCACGAAGAATGTCTCATTAGGCTCGATGTCTGTGTCGCCGTTGACGGTGACGCTGACTGTCGTCGAGGTACCATTCTGCGCGATGCTGCCGCTGCCGTTAACAATCGCAACGTAATCACTGCCGGCGTTGGCGGGGTTGGTCGTGCCGTCGGCAGTATTGATCGTGAAATTCACCCCACCCGGCGGCGCCGGCGAAGTTAAGCTCACATTGAAATTGAAGGTCGTGGTGCCGGCGTTAGTCTCAGCAGCGGTCACGTCGCTAATCGAGAGGGCAGGAGTATCAACGCCAGCCGTGACGCTGAAGTCGTCAACCGCGAGTCCGTCGTCAGCGCCGCTGGCGTCCACGTCGGTCCAGCGAATCCAGAACGTTGTTCCAGCCGCGATCGAGAGGCCACTTATCGTCTGAGTCAGGGTGGTGCGGTTCGCCGCGCTATTGCCATCCTTTGCACCTGTCGTTGTGATATTGGGCGTGGTGAAATCGAGAGCATTGAAGTCCGCCCACGTTCCTGTCGTCAGACTTGTGGCGTTGGTGCTGTATTGGAAATCGAGTTGGTCCGTGCGACTCGCGGTCCCCAGACGCCACTCTTCACCCGTATAGGAAATCTGAAGCGAGTTAATGGTCGAGCCGGTGTCGTTCTTAAAGTACGCGCCGATGGTTGGGGCTAACGAGCCGGTGCGTAGTCCGCCCAACGCGCGATCAGTGACCGGGTTGGTGCCGGCGATGCCGTAACTGTAAGTATCGCCCGTCGCACTGCCGCCGGTGTTCGCCGTGTAGGTTAAGTTTGCGGCTGAGAGACTTTCGGCGCGGGTCCACGCGGCGGGGGTCGTTGCCGAAACACCGGTTTGCGCGAGTCCGTCGAAGTTCTCGCTGTACGCGGTATTGACGGCGGCGATGCTGAATGGATCATCCATGAAGATGATGCCGAGCGCCTGATTGTCGCTGATGGTGGCTCCGGACGGCGCAGAGAGATTGACGAAAAACATTTCATCGCCTTCGGCGTTGGTGTCACCGTGAATCGTCACGTCGAAGGTCTTTGAGGTCTCGCCCGACGCAAACGTTAAGGTGTTGCCGGCCGCGTCATAGTCGGAATCGGCAGTGGTCGCGCTGGAGTCCGCGGTCGCGTAGTTAACGCCAATCGCCGGCTGCGACGCGCCGCTTAGCGTGACGGTGAAAGTCATCAATGACGTGCCGGAGTTGCCCTCGGTGATGCTGGCATCGGCGATGGATATGGTCGGCTGGGCGTCGTCATTATTGATGGTGCCCAGGCCCTGCGCGTCGTTAACGGTTGCTCCGGTCACACTGGTGAGGTTGACGAAGAACGTTTCATTCGTCTCAAAGGTGGTGTCGCCATTCACGGTGACCGCTACCGATGTCGATGAACTTCCTTCCGGAATGCTGCCGCTGCCATTGACGATGGCTACATAGTCGTTACCCGCGGTGGCGGGATTCGTCGTTCCGTCGGCCGTGTTAACAGTGAAGCTGACGCCACCGACTTTGGCAGGGGCTGAGAGATTGACGGCGAAAGTAAATGTGGTTGTGCCGGCATTGCCCTCAGCCTGGGTAACGTCGCCAATCGAAAGCGTCGGCGGGGCATCATCATTCTGAATCGTTCCCACGCCTTGCGCGTCCAGGATCGTCGCGCCTGAGGCATTAGAAAGGTTGACCAGGAAATTCTCGGCACCTTCATCCGTAGTGTCGCCGTTCACGGTCACATCAAAATTGAATGACGACGCGCCCTGGGCAATTGTCTGAGCAATGATTGACCGAGCCTGATAGTCATTGTCTTCGCTGACCGGATTATGGTCCTGCGCAGTTCCGTCGGCAGTGGCAATATCGAAGCTCACCGTGGCCGGAGCGGGATCCGACAGGGTGACGTGGAAGGTGAAGGTGGTCGTTCCGGAATCACCTTCGGCAGCCGAGACATCGTCGATCGACATCGTCGGCAAATCATCATGTTGAATCGTTCCCGTGCCCTGACCGTCGGCGACCGTCGCGCCCGAGACATTGGCGAGGTTGACGAAGAAAGTCTCATCGGGTTCGACATTGATATCGCCGTTGACTGTAACGCTGAAAGTGTAGGTTGTTAGTCCCGCGGGAATGATCTGGCCGGTCAAAGACTTCGCGACGTAATCGTTGTTGGCGGTTGTCGCACTGCTGTCCTGCGTCGCGATGTCGAACGTGACGTCGGCTCCCTGGGCGGGCGCTGACAGGCTGACGGTGAAGGTGGCGGTGGTCGTGCCACTGTTGCCTTCGGCTACGCTAACGTCGTTGATTGAAATATTCGGCGTCGCGGCGCCAGTACAATTGTTAATTGCCGAGCTGGAGTTTCGCGGTGACGGTGTAAAGGCAAAGAAGTCGGCGGTGTTGTCGTTCGTATCGGTGCAGCCTCCGGCCTTTCGGAAGTCTGCTGAGGTGTTGGTCGCAGCCGGCGCGGGACCGGAGCCTTCATAGCAGTGGCCCGACGTGCCGGCGCTGCTGCCGTAGCCCACAAAATCTGCGATCGTGCCGTCGCTGGGGTTGAACGGCGCCACGAGATCGTCACCGGGACATGTTGTTGTTGATAAGAACGTCGTCCCAACTACGAGTGCAACCTTGCCCGTGGTTCCGGAGAGGTTGATTGAGCCGGTCGCGTCGGGCGTTGGCAGTGGCGCGCCGTTGGTTGTGCCGCCCGACTCCTGGACAAGGAAATACCTGCCGGGAGCGATGCTGCCCGCCGTCAGGTTGGTTCGATTACTACCAAAGTTGGAACCTACTCCGGCGTATTGGACTGAGTATGGCGTGACCGAGAAATCGACGGTGGTCGAGCCGTGATTGAAGATCTCGACGAAATCATTTTGATAAGTAGCGCCGGAGTTGTTGCCACCGCCGTAGATCTGGCTGATCTTCAAATCCGCAACATCATCGTTTTGAATCGTGCCCTGGCCCTGGCCATCTCCCACCGTCGCGCCGCTGGGGTTGGTGATATTCACCAGGAACGTTTCATTCGTTTCGACCAGCTTGTCGCCATTTACCGTCACATCGAAGGAATAATTTGACTGGCCGGCGGCGATGGTCTGATTTGTCAGCGCGCGCGCGACGTAATCGTTGGCCGCAGTGGTAGCGGTCCCATCGGCAGTTGCAATGTCGAAGGTGACGCCACCCGCGGGCGCCGGCTGCGAGAGACTCACACTAAAGGTGAAAGTAGTTGTGCCGGTGTCGCCTTCGTTCGCCGAGACATCGTCGATGTTAATCGACGGGCTGTCGTCATTCTGAATCGTGCCCTGGCCGGTGCCGTCGAGGAGCGTGGCATTGGTCGGGGTGTCGAGGTTGACGGTAAACGTCTCGTTCGGCTCGATGTCGGTATCGCCGTTAACCGTAACTGAGATTGGCTTGGTGGTATCCCCAGGATTGAAGGTCAGCGTTCCGCTGGTCGAACTGTAGTCGCTCGGCTGGGTGGCTGTGTTGTCGGCGGTGGCGTAATGCACCGTGACCGTTTGACCACTGGCTGCCGATAAAGAAACGGTGAAGAGCGCAGAGGTCGTCCCACTGTTGCCCTCAGAAATGCTGACATCGTTGATTGACAGTGAGGGCGTGGGATCGTTGTCGGTAATCGTGCCCAGGCCCTGATTATCAATAATGACCGCGTTAGCGACATTAGAAAGGTTGACGAAGAATGTCTCAGCCGCTTCGTCAAGCGTGTCGCCGTTCACGAGTACGGTGATCGTCTTCGTCGTGTCGCCGGGGACAAACGTGAGCGTGCCGTTGTTTGATTGATAGTCTGCACCAACGGTCGCAGTGCCATCAGCCGTCGCGAAATCAACAGTCACGGTTTGCGCGCTCGTGGCGGTCAGCGTCACAGTGAACGTGGCGTTGATGGTGCCGGTATTTCCTTCCGTCACCGTCACATCGTTGATAACAATTTCGGGTTTGCAATCGCCGACCGGTGAAGCGGAGTTGCGCGGGCTGGGTTGAGCTACGAAGAAATCGTTCGCATTGTCGTTTGTATCGAGACAGCCGCCGGCCTTGCGGAAGTCTGCGGTCGTGTTGCTGCCGCTGGTGAATGAGGCGGGTCCGCTGCCTTCGTAACAATGGTTCGCGGTTGCCGCTGTGCCGAGATATCCGACGAAATCTGCGATGTTTGCTCCCGCGGCGTTGAACGGTTGCGTGCCGTCGTCGCCGGGACAATTTCCGGTTAGCGACGTCGTGTTATCGACGAGGGCGACTTTGCCCGCCGTGGTGCTGGTCAAATTAATCGTGCCCGTCGCGTCAGCCGTTGGCAGCGCAGCGCCAACTGCTCCGCCGGAAGCCTCTCTAATTAAGAAGTAATGGCCCGGCGCGATGGTGCCGGTGGTCAGATCAGTCTTCGTCCAGGTCGATCCGCCAGTGCTCAGGAACTGGGCCGAATAAGGCGTGACTGAGAAATCAACCGTCGTGGTGCCGCGATTGTAAAGTTCGATGAAATCATTCGCGTAAGTCGCGCCGGTCAAACCGCCGCCGGGATAAACCTGACTGATTACCAAACTCGCCAGGTCGTCGTTCTGAATTGTGCCGCCGCCCTGTGGGTCGCCGAGGTTGGTGCCGGCGCTCGGGTTCGACAGATTCACGAAGAAAGTCTCGTCCGTTTCAACCAGGGTGTCGCCGTTGATTGTGACGCTGACGGTCTTGCTCGTCTCGCCGACAGCAAAAGTCAGCGTCCCGCTGGTCGATTGATAATCTGAGCCGGCCGTAGCCGTGCCGTTCGCGTTGGCGTACTGCACCGTTACTTGTTGACCGGCTGCCGGATTGAGCGTGACCGTAAAGTTCACGGTCTTCGTGCCAACGTCGCCCTCGCTGACGGTGACGTCGTCGATAAAGAAATTCGGAGTTGGCGGCAACGGGTCGTCGTTGTTGATTGTGCCGACGCCCTGACCGTCCGCAATGGTCACGTTCACTGGACTGCTGAGGTTCACAAAGAAGCTTTCGGCCTGTTCGAAATCAGTGTCGCCGTTTACCAGCACCGTGATCGGTTTTGACGTCTCGCCCGGATTGAATGTGACGGTGCCGCTCGTCGTTTGGTAATCGCTGCCCGCGTTTGCGGTGTTGTCGGCAGTGGCGTAGTTGACTGTGACGGTGAATCCGCTGGCGGCCGACAGGGAAACCGTAAACGTCGCAGACGTGGTACCGCTGTTTCCTTCCGTGACCGCGACGTCATTGATCGAGACCGACGGCGCGGCGTCGTTGTCGGTAATCGTCCCCTGGCCCTGGCTGTCGAGAATTACAGCATTGCTGACATTCGAGAGATTTACGAAGAACGTCTCGTTCGGTTCGTCCATCGTGTCGCCATTGACGAGCACGGTGATGGTCCTGGTGAGATCGCCGGGATTGAATGTCAGGGTTCCGCTGTTCGATTGATAATCCGCGGGAGCTGTGGCGGTGCCGTCTGCGGTCGCGAAATCGATTTTGATGGTCTGAGCGCTGGCGGCTGAGAGCGTCACCGTGAAGGTGGCGTTCGATGTTCCGCTGTTTCCCTCAGTCAGCGTCACGTCGTTGATTGTGATTTCGGGCTTGCAATCGCCGATGGGTGACGCACTGTTCCGCGCGTTTGGTTGTGCCGTGAAGAAGTCGCTCGCGTTGTCGTTCGTATCAACGCAACCGCCGGCTTTCCGGTACGCCGCGATCGTGTTGTTGCCCAGACTGAACGCTGCGGGCCCGGTTCCTTCATAGCAGTGATTCGCCGTCGCCGCCGTCCCCCCGTAGCCAACAAAGTCCGCAACGTTCGTTGGATTGAAGGGTTGCGTTCCATCGTCGCCCGGACAACTGCCGGTAAGCAGGGTAGTGCCGATGACCAGCGCGACCTTGCCGTCAGTTGTGCTCGTTAGATTTATTGTGCCGGTGGCGTCGGCTGCGGGTAATGAACTTCCCGTCGCACCGCCCGAAGCTTCTCTAATCAGGAAATAACGTCCGGGGGCGATAACTCCCGAGGTCAAATCCGTCTTGGTCCAGGTCGAACCGCTGGTGCTGAGGAACTGTGCGGAATATGGCGTGACCGAAAAATCAATCGTTGAGGTTCCGCGATTGTAGAGTTCGATAAAGTCGTTTGTGTACGTTGCACTGGACAACCCGCCACCCGGATAGACCTGACTGATTACCAGGTTCGGGGTGTCGTCGTTTTGAATCGTTCCCTGGCCCTGACTGTCGTTTACGGTCCCGCCGGAAACATTCGTGATGTTCACCAGGAACGTCTCGTTTGATTCGACCAGCGTGTCGCCGTTTACGGTGACGTCGAAGGTGTAGCTCGACTGGCCTGCGGGAATGGTCTGCGATGTCAGTGATCGCGTAACGTAGTCTCCGCTCGCTGCGGTGGCAGTACCGTCAGCGGTGGCGATGTCGAAAGTGACCCCTCCGGACATCGCCGGAACGGGCGTTGTCACTGTGAACGTGAACGTAGTTGTGCCGTTGTTGCCTTCGTTGGCTGAGACATCGCTAACGCTTAACGTGGGGCTGTCATCATTCTGAATTGTCCCCGTGCCCTGGCCTTTGGTTATGCTCGCGCCGCTGACATTCGCAACGCTGACAAAGAAGTTCTCGTTAGGTTCGATCGCCGTGTCGCCATTCACGGTGACGTCGAATGTGTAGGTTTGCGCACCGGCGGGAATGATTTGATTAGTTAAAGCGCGCGCGACGTAATCGCTATTAGCGACTGTGGCGGTGCCGTCCTGCGTGGCGATGTCGAACTTGACGCCGCCGGACGGCGCGGGGAGCGTGAGGCTGACAGTGAATGTGAAAGTGTTTGTGCCTGAGTTGCCTTCGTTCTTTGAGACATCGCTGACGCTCAACGCCGGGCCGACAACCGTCAGCGTTGCCGGACTGCTATTCGCCGTCGTCGTGCCGTCAGTCGACGAAGCAGTAATATGCGCGACGCCCGGATTGTGTGAGCCGACAGTTGCGGTGACGACTCCGGTTGACTGATTGGTTGAGGTCGAATCGATGGTGGCGACCGTGGTGTTATCTGAAGTGAAGGTAATCGGCACATTCGTCATCGCGCGGCCGAATTGATCGAAGACTTGCGCGGTGAATTGCGTGGACTGTCCCTGGTTAACGCTCGTCGAAGGTGGCGAGATAGTCACCGTGGATGGATGCCCAGCGCACGTACCGAACGGCGTGCCATCAACTTTCAGTCCCGGTGAAAAGCGGCGCGCAGCGTTTGCCGTCGTATGCAACACGAACGAACCGGTGATGTCGGGAGACCGGGTCAACGATTGCGAGTTGTTGCCATCCAAGCCCGTCGATCCGCCGTAAGCGAATTGGGCGATCAGATTTCCGGCCGAGTCGCGCAGCAAAATCGTCAGGCCGGAATTTGTCAGCGACAGTCCGGCCGAGGAGGTCGCTTTGAAAACCTGAGCGCAGCCGAAGACGGCATCGGCTGGATTGAAATTGCCGCCGCCAAAGACGACCGCCGCGGAGCCCGAAGCGAGCGACGTGCCTGCAGGGAAAGTAAATCTCGTTGTCTCAGTCGTGCTGCCGGTCGCGCGCGTCTTAACCGTCCAGCCACTCAGGCCGATGGTCTCTCCGCCACTGCCGTTTACGAATTCGACAAATTCATCGTCAGTTCCGTCGCGCACGCCGTCGTTGTTCGCATCGCCGGCAATGCCGTTCGGCGGATCGGACAGAACTTCGTTGAAGAAGATGGCGCGAGTGGGATCGCCCACGAAACTGATGGTTACCGGATTACTGTCGCGTCCATCGCAGTTCACCGAAACGTTGACTGTGCCCGCGCCGCGCAAGTCTGCCGGCACGCGTACATGAACTTCGTCGAGACCGGGCATGGTGGTTGAAGCAACTACAGCTTCAGCATTCACGACGCGGCCGCCAATCGTCACCGTCGTCGTTGCTGAATTGCGGGCGCCGGTTGTGAAGATACTCAGGTGGAGATTGTCTCCGGTAGGATCGAATGGACCCTCCTGAAGCGTATCGCCGTTGAGAATCACACCTTCGCCAATACCGTCACCGGTCTTTGTGAAAATTCCCGGCGCGGCTCGCAAGGTAGCGACGGTGGCGCGGGCAGGGAAGTTTTCGGAATTAGTAACGACGACTTCTGCCGTGCCGATTTCAGTTTGAGCGGGCACCAGAAAATTTATCTGGGTCGGTGAGACAAAAAAGATTTGCGCCGCGCGTCCATTGACGGTCACCCGCGTGCCTCCGGCATTGGTAGGGAACGTCCCGTCCGGCAACCGTTGCGTTTGCGTGGTTGCGCCGGCGAGGTTGGAACCCTGGGCGGCGGCTATGCTGTTAGGCGCGATGGCTTTCGGGGTCGCAGGCTCATGTCCGAGGGACGCATCATTGAGAACGGCCGTCAGCGTCCCATTCGCAGGACGTGCGGGAGGCGCGATTGCATAAATCTCCGAGTTGTTTTCCGTGCCGCTGTTTGTAACTGCTCCCGACAACACCCGGGGAAAATTAAACGCTACGATCGCACCGTCGTCATTGAGAGAAGAAACTACCTCGGCCGTGGCGCTCGAGGGCGCGTTGGTTATTTTCGAGAAAACCTGGGTGGGCAAGTCATAAACGTACAGTTCGACGCCGCCATCCGAGTTGCTGCCTGCGCCGCTGACAGCGCGGCGGGCCGCGAAAGCGATTCGCGATCCGTCGCCGCTGATTGTCGGATTGAGCGGCACTTCAGTAACGCGCGCGCCAAGCGTAGTGATTTGGCGAATTGTTCCGCCCGAGCGTCCGTCAAACATGAAGACTTGCGTCGTGTTCGTAGCGGTCTCGGCTGAATAAACTACGCGTAATCCGTCATCGCTAATCGCGCGGCCCGGGGTCATTGCCAGCGACGGGACGCTCGCGGCGAGGGTGGTCGCGGCCCCGCCGGTACGCGATTGTTTCATCAAAGTGCGAGCGGTGCCGGGTGTAGCGCCGGGGTCGCGGATGAAAGCGATAGCGGTACCATCACCACTGATTTTTGCGTCGGTCGCGCCGACAATTCCGGACGAATTCGTGAGCTGAGTAAACGAGTTTGCGGTTGAGTCGTAGACGAAAATCTCGAAATTGCCGTCCGAATTCTGAGCCGCAAGATCTCGATTGGAAGAGAAGGCGATGAATCTGCCATCGTCGGAAATCGAAGGCTGAAAATTTCCGTTGGTGATTCTATTGGCGAGACTTCCGGGCGAAGTGTTCGTCACCTGAATCAGCTTCGCGCCGTCAAAGAGAAATATCTCCGAGTTGCCGTCGCTATTGGTTCCCAACAGGTCGTCTCGCGCAGCGAAGGCGATGCGGGAACCGTCCTGCGAAATCGCCGGAGCGACGAAACGCGAGCCGGCCACCTGAAAAAACGAGGCCGGGTCGCTGCTGATGTTTGCGCGAATCGCGCGAAAGTGATCGGTGCCGCCTACCGCCGCGACGTCTTCTGTTGATTCGAATCCGATGACTCGGCCATCGCCGCTGATCGATGGGTTGAGATTAATTCCTTCTTCAGTGGTGTTGGTGATGCGCCGAAGTGTCGATGACTGCACGCGCGCAACGCGTACGCGTACGAGGCACGCGACGACAGTCGCGAGAATAATCAGGACTACTAATCTTTGACGATTCACGCAGCAGACTCTGGGCAGCAAATAGTTCGGGAATTCTACATAGTTTTGAGGTAAATACAATGAAACTGGGGGTGCATCGAACGGCAGACTGAGTTAGGATGCTGAGAACGCTCAGATGTTGAGACCCCAGTAAAGGAAAGCCGGCAGATGAAGATAGCAATCGCGGGCGCCAGCGGCTTGGTTGGCTCAGCGCTGATTCCTTCACTCACCGCCGATGGGGCGACGATAACTCGTCTCGTCAGATCCGCGCCCAAATCAGGTGAAATTGAGTGGCATCCCAACCAGGATCAATTGAATGTCCAGCCGTTGGAAGGGTTCGACGTCATCGTCAACCTCGCTGGAGAGAATATCGCCGGTGGGCGTTGGACCGATGAACAGAAGCGGAAGATTCGCGACAGCCGCGTGAGCGGGACACATCTTTTGAGTGAAGCCATCGCGAAGATGACCGCGAAGCCGAAGGCGTTCATCTGCGCTTCCGCGACGGGCATCTACGGCGATCGGGATGATGAAACGCTGGACGAACAAAGCGAGTCCGGCAGCGGGTTTCTGGCGGGCGTCTGTCGCGAATGGGAGAAAGCCTGCGAGCCGGCCATCAAAGCTGCCGTACGGGTAGTCAATCTGCGTTTGGGCCCGATTCTCGCGCGCGAAGGCGGCATGCTCTCGAAACTGCTGACCCCTTTCAAGATGGGCATGGGCGGCAAAGTCGGATCGGGCAAGCAATTCATTAGTTGGGTGGCACTCGATGATGTGGTGAACGCCATCAAGCTGGCGATCAATGACTCGTCGATCCGCGGACCGTTGAATGTTGTCTCGCCCAATCCGGTGACCAACGAAGAGTTCACCCGCACGCTGGGGCACGTGCTGAATCGGCCGACGGCTTTGGCGATGCCGGCGTTCGCAGCGCGGATTGCTTTCGGTGAAATGGCGGACGAGATGCTCCTGGCGAGTCAGAAAGTGATTCCGAAAAAACTTATGTCAGTGGGATTTGAATTCAAATATCCCGCGTTGGAAGGCGCGATGCGCAGATATGCCCATTGACGATTCACCAGAGCACGAGTGCCAGCAGGAATCTAAACACACCAGCTCCCATCAAGACCCAGAAAGCATTTGGGCGATACCGCAGCAGAATTATCAAAATTAAGACCGACATCGCGGCGCCGATGATCGTGTGAATGCCGGCGCGGGCGACGCTCCACGCGGCCGCGGCCAGCAGACCGGTGACTGCCGGCGCCACGCCCCGCAGGAATGCCTGTGTCTGACGGTTGCTGCGAAAACGACGGAACGATGAGCCTGCGGCAATTGTCATCAGGAACGAGGGCAGGAAGACGCAGAGGGTCGATAGCAATGCGCCGGTCGCGCCGGCGACGCGGTAGCCGACGAAGGTCGCCATAATCAGAACCGGCCCCGGGGTGATTTGGCCGAGCGCGGTGGCGTCCGCGAATTCCTGATGATCCAGCCAATGATGTGAGTTGACGACCTCGTTTTCGATTTCCGGAATCATCACGTAGCCGCCGCCGAAGGTGACGGCGCCGATTCGCAGAAAGATGAATGAAACTGATAACGCCAGGCCGAGCTTTGCAATGATCGGCCACGCGGGAAGCAACAGCAACGCTTTCCGGGTTGGCGGGCTTTTATTGATCCGACCGTCGTCGTTGCGATCATCGTCTTCGGGAGACTGCGTTACCAACTGTTCACTCATTTCGCGCAGACGTTGTTCGGCCATTGCCTCAGTCAGGTAGCCGCCGTAGAAGCGGTGAGGCTTTCGTCTTCGTCTCCTGCCAATGCGTTCTTTAATTCGTTGCTGACGACGAGCGGCGAAGCTTCGAATCCGCCCGAGTCGCGGCAGACGCGGCTCAATAAATGACTCCATGCCGATGCCGATCAGTCCGGCAACCAGAATTATTTCCACGACCGTGGCTCGCAGAAAAATGACCGCCGCGAAAGAAAGTACAATCAGGATGCGCTGCCAGTTTTTGCTCGATGTGTGCTTGCCCATGCGCCAGGCAGTTACGGCGATGATGGCGACGACGGCGGCATTGAAACCGTGAAAGAGTTGTTCGGTATTCGGCAAAGCGCGAAAGCGATCGTAAAACGCGCCCAGCGCCATCATCATCAACATCGAAGGCAGAATGAAACCGGTCAGTGAGACCGTTGCACCCCGCCACCCTCGCAGTCGAAATCCCAGATAGGTGACGGCGTTGCCGGCGCTGGTGCCGGGCAAACTCTGGCCCAAGGCCAGGGCTTCAACGAAGTCGTTCTCGCCCAACCAACGTCGCTCCAGCACGACGAGATGTCGGATTTGCGTGAGCACGGCAAATCCGCCGCCAAAACCTGTCACACCGATTTTGAGAAATGAGAGAAAGAGACCGCCGAGAGTCGCGGTGCGCGAGATTCTTTGTAGTCTTCGCTGTTCGTATCGGGCGCGAGTTCTAATCTTGCGAACTCGCTGACGACCGTGAGTCTTCTTAGTAACTGTCGCCTGTGCCACTACGTGGGCGAGTGTAACAGAATCATTCCGCTGATTTCAGGAAAGGCGAAAGTGGTAGTGGTGTAGTTTGAAGTCATGATGCGGAAGCCCGCACGAAGTAAAGGCGAAATGTGCACTTACTGCGTGCGGGCTTCTGCAATCTTTGGCCAAACTGCACCACTGCGCGAAAGTGGGTGTCGCCTTGCGATCGATCAGAGCCCGCGGTACTGAAGCGACAAGGCTTCCATTCTGGCAGATTGGCCGGCGGTGAACTGATACATGCAAAAGTCCTCTGAATAGTCCATGAAGTTCTCGATCGGATCGAGACCTTCGCCTGGACATGTATCCAGACCGACGGGGCAACCGAAAGCCGGTTTGCGCTCCGACGGCGTGTCGGCCACAAAGTCGTTGTAAACGGCGGCGCAGCCTCCCTGGAAAGTGTGGAACAAACCAAGCCAGTGGCCGATCTCATGCGTACCGGTGTCGCCCTGGTTGTAAACGTTGGCACCACAGCAATCGCCGCCCGGGAGACTCGAATAGAGAACCACGACGCCATCCTGCAACGGATCGCCTGCATACCAGAACGGGAAGGTGGCCCATCCGAGATAAACGCCACCCGCATTGTTCACATAGAAGTTGAGGGTCTTCGCGTCACCGACGCGCAACGCTGCTTTCATCGCGCGCTCTTCGGCCGAATCAATTCCTGAATTGAACCAGGCAGCGTTAGTTGTGCGATCGACGCCCATCATTTCGAACCGAAACGGCGTGTTGCTTGAACTGGAAACAGCGGTTGGATCCGCGCCTGCATACGCAGCGTTGAGCACGCGAATCTGATCTTTCAACCACTTGACCGGCACGTCGCCGTTCTCGATTCCGGGTCCTTTATTAACGACATGGAAGAAGACTGGAATCGTAACCGCGCCTGACTTGCGAATCTGGCCGGGATTTCGTTGCGCATTGAAGTTATTCAGCGCAGCTTCATATTGCACCGCGATGCTCTCATCGATTTGCTTGGTGCCGCAGCGATCTTTCCTGGCGGGTGCCGGCGGCAATGGCATGACGGCTTTTGGCGGCGTCGTGGTGCGCACGGTGGCGGGTTCAGCGTTGGCGCGTTTCGTAACCGGTCGGGCCCAAATCAATCCTAAGGTAATTGTGACCAGAGCCACTGAAAACAGGATCTTTCTTTTCATCTTTTTACTCCTATGGGTTAGCGAGCGATTGAAAACATTCGTCGGTGGACGGGGGAGTTGGACTTTAGGTGTTAAGACTCGACGCTGTCAAGATCGGCCCCATCGATAGAGGCTGCTCTAGTTTGCGCTGAAGATGCAGAAGCACGCACGCAGTAAGTGCTTATCTCGCCCCTACTTCGTGCAGGCTTCCGCAGGCGACGGTGCTCGCTCTAGGCCGCCGGTGCGGCAGCCTCTTTGGCGTCGCTGAATTCTGGCAACACGCTGAAGACTTCCAGGGCGTACTTCACATTTCCGAAAGGAGCCGAGACCTGCACCCCTTGAATCAAATCGCGAACTTCCGCGAGCGATTCGCGGGCAATCTTCAAACCTTCATCTCGTCCCGTTTCTTTGCTGACGGCTGATGCGTCCCGCATGCGCTCCATGATTTCGGGTGTGACGCGGACGCCGGGCACCTCGTTGTGCAGGAACTCGGCATTGCGAAATGAGACCAGCGGCCAGATGCCGGCGATGATTGGTATGCGGCAATGCTCGATACGCTTCAAAAACTCGCGCAGTTGCTCAATATCAAATACCGGTTGGGTAATCGCATACTCAGCGCCGGCTTCGATCTTCCATTCAAAGCGGCGCAGCTCTTCGTCCATGTTCACCGCGCCGGGGTTAACGCCAACACCGATTGAGAATGAGGTCGGATCGCCGATCGGGTTGTTGCCGATGTCCAGACCGTGGTTCAGCTTGTTCACCATGTTCGTCAGACCGATCGCGTCGATATCGAATACCGCGGTCGCATCAGGATACGGCCCCATCTTCGGCGGGTCGCCGGTGATTAGCAGCAGGTTGCGCACACCCAGCGCCTGAGCAC
The DNA here is from genome assembly GCA_044870975.1 of Pyrinomonadaceae bacterium. GTDB lineage: Bacteria > Acidobacteriota > Blastocatellia > Pyrinomonadales > Pyrinomonadaceae > UBA11740. Next base: position 14,406 of record JBIOZK010000101.1, on the reverse strand, counting down.
CCAGGATATCCGACATCATGCCGAGCAAATTTCGATCGCGACAGCAATAATGAAGTACCGCCTCGATGCCGATTTCCTGTTGCACCATCACGGCCGTGGCCATGGCGCCCATGCGTGTCTGCGCCCGCGGGCCGTCGGGGATGTTGACGCCGTCGACGCCTGCGTCTTTCAACAAACGAATCGCGTCCAGAGTCTTCCACGGGTTACAACCCTTCGGCGGCAGGACTTCGACGGTGGTGACGAATTCGCCTTTGGCGATTTTGCGCGCCCAGTTGGATCGTTCTTCAGAGGGAACGACGTTTACCTCTGGCGGTTTCAGATCGCGCACACTGACTTTCGCCGTTTCGGAAACCGGAACCTGTTGTGTTCGCGGATGGAACTGGCGGATGGCGTCGGCGATCATCTTGATGTGCGCCGGTGTGCTGCCACAGCAGCCGCCGACGAAGCTGGCGCCGGCCTGGATAATGCGCCGCGAGTACTCAGCCATGTATTCAGGCGAGCACATGTAGATCTGACGCCCACCGACATCGCGCGGCAAACCCGCGTTTGGCTGCGCCGATAATTTCTTGTCCGTCAGCGCCCGCATCTTCTCGATGGCGTTCAGCACAATTGCCGGACCGACTCCGCAATTCAGTCCAATCACATCGGCGCCCCACTCTGCGAGCCGCTTGGTGAACACCTCGGGCGTCGCGCCGAACAGAGTATTGCCGTCCATTTGAATCGTGACCTGGGTGACGATCGGCAGATCGCACAGGTCACGCACTGCCAGAATGGCCTGGTGCAGTTCGGAAATGTCAGAGAAAGTTTCGAGGATAAATAAATCGACTCCGCCCTCGAGCAACGCCGAAATCTGGTCTGAGAACATCTGCCGGGCTTCCGCAAAAGAGGTGGGACCGTACGGCTCGATCCGCAAACCGAGTGGCCCGATGGCGCCCGCGACCAGGGCGCGATTGCCGGCGGCCTCGCGGGCGATCCGCGCTGCCTTAATATTTATTTCGCGCGCAGCGGCTTCCAGACCATACGGCTGGAGCTTGTTGACGTTGGCGCCGAAGGTATTTGTCTCGATGATGTCCGCGCCGGCGCGCACGTATTCACTGTGAACCTCGCGGACCAGATCGGCCGCGACCAAATTCAGTTCGTCGTACGACCGATTGATGTAGATGCCCTTGGAGTAGAGCATCGTGCCCATGGCGCCGTCGAAGATGTAAGCCTTGTCGGAATCGAGTAGTTGTTGGAAGGTTTCCATGTTGAACGTCCGTAGTCAGTAGTCAGTAGTTAGTAGTCAGTTGAAAGTCACCAACTGACAACGGACCAATGACAACTGACAAAATAAAAGTCCCGCGCCAAACAACGCGGGACTTCAAATCCGTCTTGAAGTTTTTCGGTTCGTTTTTAGAACTCGCCGAGCTGTTTAGCTGTTTGTTTTGCGTGGCCGCAAGTCGCCTTAACTCACCACGTTTTTCAAACACGCTTATACGCCCTCGCAATCTCAAGTGTCAAGCACTGCTGCGTTCCAGAATTTGTGTCTTGACAGGCGCTGCGCCATCTGGCTGAATGCTCGCACTCTCCACGTAACATCCGTCGCAACGAGTTTAAGAGCCATCGCCTGAGGAGGAGACTAGTTAATGAGCGAACCCATGGATATGCCCAGGACCGAACGCCAGCTGCCGAGCGACGACACCAGCTTCTTCGGCCACCCGCGCGGTCTTTCGACGCTCTTCTTCACCGAGATGTGGGAGCGCTTCAGCTTCTACGGTTTGCGTCCGCTGCTGGTGCTGTTCATGTCAACGGCCTTGATGAGCGGGGGCTTCGGCATTCCGCGCGCTCAGGCGTCGGCAATCGTCGGCATCTATGCCGCCAGCGTCTATCTCGCTTCGTTGCCGGGCGGTTGGATAGCCGATCGACTGCTCGGATTACGCCGTGCGATCATGACGGGCGCGGTGTTGATTTCCCTGGGTCATATCTCGATCAGCTTCTCGTCATTTCTGCATACGCAGATAACTTTCTTCATCGGTTTGATTCTCATCGTGCTCGGCACTGGTTTGCTGAAGCCGAACATCTCCGCAATCGTGGGCGACCTCTATCCCGAAGGCGGCGCGCGTCGTGATGCAGGCTTTTCGATCTTCTACATGGGAATCAACACCGGGGCCGTGTTGGGTCAATTAATCACCGGTTTCCTGGGCGAGAAGGTTGGCTGGCATTTTGGCTTCGGCGCCGCCGGCGTGGGCATGTTGATTGGTCTGGCGTGGTTTGCGATGCGCTCGAAACCGACGCTGGGCGATCTTGGTACCGAGCCTTCGCGCAATCCTGATCCCGTGAAGCAAAGACGACAGGAACTGACGATCAAGCTGAGCATCGGGATCGGCCTGGCGATCCTGGCGCTGGTGATTGTGCTCGCATCGTTGGGAACTATTCATCTGGATCCGCAGGCCATCGGCAAGAACATGACCTACGTGCTGGTCGGAGTCGCGGTCATCTACTTTGCCCTAATCTTTTTCGGCGGTGGCCTGACGGCGGATGAAAAGAAGCGCATCATCGTCATCTTTATCCTCTTCATCTTTGCGTCGATCTTCTGGGCCGCGTTTGAGCAGGCGCCTACGTCGCTGAATCTGTTCGCGAAGGACTTTACCAGGCGGCAGATTTTTGGTTGGGAAGTTCCGGCTACCTGGTTTCAGGTCGTCAACTCGCTCTTTATCGTAATCTTCGCGCCTGTGTTCGCGGCAATCTGGTTGAAGCTGGCGGCGCGCGGAACCAATCTTTCGAGTCCCGCCAAGTTCGCCCTCGGATTGCTGTTTGCCGGCGTAGGCTTCGCGTTGATGGTGATTCCCGCGAATTACCTGGTGAGCACCGGCGGGCTGATTAAGGTTTCCGCCATTTGGCTGATCGTAAGTTACCTATTCCAAACCTTCGGTGAGTTGTGCCTCAGCCCGGTTGGCCTGTCGTCGATGACCAAACTGTCGCCGCGCAAATATGTCGGCCAGATGATGGGCATCTGGTTCCTCGCTTCCTCGGTTGGCAATCTCATCGCAGGTTTAGTCGGCGGCAGCGTGGATCCTGAAAAGCTCGAACAGACACCGATGCTGTTTGTATGGACAACAGTCGCGCTGGTCGCTTCCGGGTTGATTCTCGCAATACTGACGCCCTTTATTAAGAAACTGATCCCTCGCGAAGCAGCGTAGTTAATCAGATAACTTTGAGGCGGTGACTCAAAAAGAGGAGAACCGAAATGCCTGTATACATGGTCGAAAGAGATTTACCGGGAATTGAGATGGAACAATTGGCGGCCGCGCAGAAAGCCGCGATCGAAACCAGTAACCAGTTCACAGCTGACGGCAAACCGGTTCGCTACATTCGCACCACGTTCGTTCCCGGCGAAGCACACTGCATGTGCTTGTTTGAAGCGGGCAACGCCGATGACGTCAAGGCGGTCAACCAGCAGGCGAACATTCCTTTCACGCGAGTGGTTGAGGCGCTTGACCTGACCCCGCAATAACCAGCGAACATAGTTTTCGAGGTTTGACTCATTCACACCCGCCTTCAGCCGGGTGACTAGAGGCAGTGTAGTTGACCATAACCGTTTTCAACGGTTTACCTCGTCGCGCCATTCCAAACCATAACGCTTGACGAATAACTGATACTCGTCCTCGAAGCTTCGCTTGCGATGATGCTCCTCCTGTCTCGCAATGTACTTACAGACTCGATCAATTTCCGAATGCGAAACAGAAAAAGCACCATAGCCGCGTCCCCAGGCAAATCGACCTCGAAGCAGACGCATCTCGTTAATCCAATGAGATGAACTACCTTTCAGTAGTTGTACGACTTGTTCAATCGTAAGATTGGTCGGTAGATCAATCAGCGTGTGAGTGTGATCTGCATTGAAATAGTTAATCTTCATGTAAATTCCTTTGTCGCGGGAATACTCATAAAGGTTCTGTGACGCTCTGGCTGCGGCCCGCTTATCTAGCATGGGTTCGCGGCGCAGTGTTTCCCGGATTAGATGAAGCCAACAGCGAGAGTAGGAGTGAGTGGACATGTGGATCTGTTTCGGTTCGCAGTCTGAACCTGGTGAAAGACCCATGCAATCGAAAACCGTTGAAACGGTTTTCGCAACTTCAGTTAAGTCGAATCACCCGGCTGAAGCCGGGTGTGAATAAAAACTCCTTGACCGTCGTCGTGCCGCTATCGCCTCTGACACTTCGGACACCAGTAGGTTGAGCGCCCACCCTGCGTCGCGCGGCGAATCTTTGTCCCGCATCTTACGCAAGGCTCGCCTTCGCGTTCGTAAACCTGCCAGAACCGCTCGAAGGCAGCGCCATACGAGAATCCTTCTTCCAAACTGATCGACCCGCGAATGTGATCGACCGCGAATTGCAGTACCTCGCGAATCGCTTCATACAACCCAAGCACCCGGCGTGCGGCAAGTTTGTTCGCCGGCTTAAATGGATTGATGCGGGCGCGGAAGAGCGCCTCGGCAGCGTAGATGTTTCCCAGGCCGAGCACCTTTGTCTGATCGAGCAGCAGAGTTTTTAGTGACCGATGAGATCGCTTCAAAAGCGATCGTAGGTAGTCAATTGTGAATTCGTCGCCGAAAGGCTCAGGGGCTAGTTCGCGAATGCCTTTGGTCTGAGTGAGGCTTGATGCCTCGATCAATTTCATCACGCCAAACTGTCTTTGGTCGCGAAAGACCAGACGCTGATCGCGATCCATATAAAAAATTGCGTGAGCGTGTTTCGGAAGGTCGTCGTCAGTATTGAGCAGGACGAACTTTCCGGTCATGCGGAGGTGAACGGCAAGGATGAAGGATTGACCACGCTGTGCGCGCTTTGCGGGCAGGATGCCCGCGCTCCGAAGACTAGTGTCAGAAGCCCGACCGTGAGGGAGGGCAGCGTGGCGTCCGAGTTCGACAAGAATAAACTTACCTCTTCGCGAAACGCCCTTGATGGTCGCGCTTTTGATTCTTCTATTGAATGCAGAAGGTGACAGCGGCGCAATCAACTTCGGCAGCCGCACTTCACTGGCAACAATCGTTCGTCCTACGATGACACGTCGCAGGGCGCGGACGACGTGCTCGACTTCCGGCAGTTCTGGCATTCGCGCAGTGTGAAATCAGAGACCGCCGAAAGTCAAAAGCGCGTCCGGTTTCTTTTTGGATATCGTCTGAAAGAAAAGCGTATCAGCTTAGAACACGCGCAGCAGTAATAGAATGATCACAATCAGTACGATCAACCCGAGTCCGCCGCTGGGTCCGTAGCCCCAATTGCGGCTGTACGGCCAGGCCGGCACCGCGCCCAACAGCAGAATTATTAGCAAAATTAGCAGGATCAATCCCATGACAGAATTCCCCTCCTGTGAATTGTCTTTTGAACTGCTCAGGTAGTTTGGCAACGACCGTGCCGTAGAGCGTTGGGCACGCGCCCTTTTAAGTGCGGGAGAGCACGCGCGCCGTGCGTACCAGCACGCGCGGCGTGCAAGACGGCCCCCGCGGCGTGCAAGACGACGCCCGCGGCGTGCAAGACGGGACGCGCGGCGTGCAAGACGGCACCCGCGGCGCGCAAGACGGCACCCGCAGCGTGCAAGACGGCACCCGCAGCGTGCAAGGCGGCACCCGCGGCGTGCAAGACGGCACCCGCGGCGTGCAAGACGGGACTCGCGGCCTGCAAGACGACGCCCGCGGCGCGCAAGACGGCGCCCGCGGCCTGCAAATCGGCAACCTTGGTGGGCAAACCGGCCTCCGCGGCTATTTAAATGGCCTATTTTATGGTTAGTGTGGCTTGGAGCCGATGATTGGCTCGATCTCGTTTCGGATCTTTTCTACCAACCCGGGTTTTCGCGCTTCGATGTTAAGGCGCAAAAGCGGTTCGGTGTTCGATGAACGAATGTTGAAGCGCCAATCTTCAGCCGTCAGCGAATAGCCGTCGGTGAAATCCTCAGCGCCTTCCTGGTGGAAACGATCCTTAACCGCATCAATGGTCTTCTGCGCGTCCTCAACCCGGTAGTTCAATTCACCGGACATGAAGTGGCCTTCCATGTACGGTCGCATGGTTTCCGAAAAGGTTTTGCCGGTGCGTGACAATAGCTCGAGCACCAGGAGGAAGGGAATCACGCCATTGTCGGCGTAGAAGTTTTCGCGGAAGTAATAATGGGCGCTCATTTCGCCGGCGAAGATCGCGTTCTCATGGCGCATGCGATCCTTGATGAAGGCGTGACCGCTCTTGGAAATGATTGCCTGTGCGCCGTGCTGTTCGCAGACCTTTATCGTCGGCCAGATAACGCGCGGATCGAAAATGATCTTGTTATTGCTGCCGTGCTTAGCCAGCAACACGTCAGCGAGCATGGCGGTGACGTAGGCGCCGGAAATGAATTCACCTTTTTCATCGAGGAACATGCAGCGATCGGCGTCCGCATCCCAAATCGCGGCGAAATCGAACTTGCCTTTGCTGACCAATTCTTCGCTCTCAGCGCGATTGGCTGGCTGCATTGGATCGGGCGTTCCCTTTGGAAAGCTGCCGTCGGGTTCCCAATTCAGCTTGGTCAGATTCAAACTGAGTTTGTCGGCGATGCGTTCCACGGGACCACCGACGTAACCAAAATTGGCGTTGGCGAAAATATGAAAAGGCTTGATCAATTCTCGATCGATAAAGCCGAGCACGTGTTCGACATAATCGGTCAGGACGTCTTTCTCGGTTACTGTCCCCCTGGCGTCGGAAGTCACGTCCTTGTCCTTGCCATCTTTGATTAGATCGCGAATTTCAAAGAGACCGGTGTCGGATGAAATCGCCGCGGCCTTCTCTTTGACCATCTTCGCGCCGTTGTATTCCTTCGGATTGTGCGACGCTGAAACGACAATGCCGCCTGAATATTCTTCGTTCGCTCCCACCGCGTAATAGAGCATGTCGGTCGTGACGCCGCCGATATCAACTACGTTCACGCCGGCATCGATGAATCCTTTGGTGAGCGCCTCTTTCAAAACCGGCCCCGATTCGCGCGCGTCCATGCCGACCACCATCGTCTTGGGATGAAAGAGGTGAGTGTAGGCCTGCGCGATTCGATAGAAGGCTTCTTCATCGAGATCGTTGGGAAAAACCCCGCGAATGTCGTAGGCACGAAAACAATCGAAGTTCATATGATTTCCTTTTGTGGCACAGACGTCAGTCTGTGGAACTCAACTGCAAAACAATCACAGACTGAAGTCTGTGCCACTGTCTCACGCGCAAGTCTTCGTGTAATCGGTCAATGAAGTCTTGTCACCCAGAACTGCGCCCGCACCGACAACGGTCGAGCGTCCAATGTGGCAGCCGCGGCCGATGATTGCATTTGTCACCTGCGCGGCAGTGCCAATGCGGGTGTGACTCCAGATTACCGAGTTCTCAATTCGCGCGCGCTCTTCGATGTAGCAGCCGTTCCCGAGAACCGAATTGATAATCTCGACGCCGGGTTTAAGAGTGCAATCGTCGGCGACGATCGAAGACTCGTCGATCTCTGAGTGGGTGGCTGAATCAAAGTCCCCGCGCCGGTCTTTGAGATGAAAGCGGGTTACCCGATTCGCGAGCATGTCCTCATGGGCTTGCAGGTAACGCGCGGGCGTGCCGATGTCGAGCCAATAAGTTCGCGGCGGAATATGCGCAAAGAATGCCTCGCCTTTCTCCAGCAGCGACGGGAACAGGCCATACTCGAAAGAATAGTTTTCACCCTTCGGAATCAGATCGAGCACGCTGGGCTCGAGCACATAGGTGCCCGCATTGATGTTGCGACAAGGGGTCTCGTGCGGCTTCGGTTTTTCAAGAAAGCGAAGCACGCGATTGTTTTCGTCAGTTTCAACGACGCCAAAGCTGCTGGGATCTTCTACCGGCGTGAGCACAATCGTGGCGGTGGCTTTTCGCTCTTTGTGTTGCCGAATCACCGTTTTCAAATCGAGATCGGTGAGTACATCGCCATTGAGAACGACGGTCGGCTCGCGAATCAAATCTTCCGCAAACTTATAAGCTCCGGCAGTTCCCATTGGCTGCGGCTCGACGGTGTATTTAAGCTTTACCCCGAAATTCGATCCGTCGCCCATGATCTGTTCGATCTTTTCCGGTTGATACGAAAGCGAAAGCGTGATGTCGGTGACGCCCGCGCGTTTTAAGGTGTCGATTTGGTAAAGCAGAAACGGTCGATTGCAAATCGGAACGATCGGTTTAGGTGTGTAGACAGTCAGTGGACGCAGGCGTGTGCCTTTTCCACCAGCCAGTATTAGTGCCTGCATGTCGGATTATTTCGGTCAGTCGATGAAAGAGGTTTGAATTTCAACGCGAGAGTCTAGCATCCGAGCCTGCGTAGATTCAATTTGTCTTTAGGTGGCACAGACTTCAGTCTGTGTGTTCCGCCGGGCTATCACGCTCTTCAGTCAAATCACAGACTGAAGTCTGTGCCACTTGATGCGCTTGACACTCATTCTTGTTAACAGTAATGCTAAATCAATTCTGTTAGTCGAATAATCAAAATGTCATCTATCAAACAACCAGTCATTATTAGTGCGGTGCGTACGCCGGTCGGAAAGTTCCTCGGCGCGCTCAAGAATTTCAAAGCCACCGATCTGGGGGCCATCGTGGTGCGCGAAGCCGTCAAACGTGCCGGAGTAAAACCCGAAGACGTCGATGAAGTGATCATGGGTTGTGTCATCCAGGCCGGTCTGGGACAGAACCCGGCGCGACAAGCAGCGTTGCACGGCGGATTGCCGAATACAGTTTCAGCCGTGACGGTTAATAAGGTCTGCGGCTCGGGCTTGAAAGCAATCATGATGGCGGCGCAGGGAATTGCTCTGGGCGATACTGAAATGGTCGTGGCCGGTGGCATGGAGTCGATGTCGAACGCGCCTTACCTGGTGCCGAAGGCGCGTGAAGGCTATCGCCTCGGTCACGGCAGGATGCTCGACGCGATTATTCAGGACGGTCTGTGGTGCGCGTTTGACGATCAGCACATGGGCTGCACCGGCGAGGTCGTGAGCGAACGTTTTCATGTCTCGCGGGCAGAGCAGGATGAATATGCGGTGAATTCGCATCGCAAAGCCAGCGCCGCGATCAAAGACGGAAAATTCAAAGATGAAATCGTGCCGGTCGAGATCCCGCAGAAGAAGGGCGCGCCCACAATCTTTGATACGGACGAACCGGTGCGCGAAGACACTTCACTGGAAGGCCTGGGCAAACTCAAGCCGGCGTTCAAGGGCGGCGGGACCGTTACTGCCGGCAATGCGCCCGGCGTCAACGATGGCGCCTCGGCCGTGGTGGTTACTTCCGAGGAACGCGCGCAGGCGCTGGGCGTCGAAGTGATGGCGCGTATCGTCGGGCAAGCGACGTCAGGGACTGAGCCGCAACTGGTCATGATGGCGCCGGTCGAGGCGATCAAGAAGCTGCTGACAAAGACCGGCTGGTCGCTGAACGACGTTGACTTAATCGAATTGAATGAAGCATTCGCAGTTCAGGCAGTCGCCATCACGCGCGAATTGAGCCTCGATCCTGAGAAGGTGAATGTCAACGGCGGCGCCGTCGCTTTGGGTCACGCAATTGGCCAATCAGGGTCGCGCATCCTCACGACCATGCTTTACGAGTTAAAGCGGCGGAATGCGCGTCGGGGTATTGCCGCGCTTTGTCTCGGCGGTGGTAATGCCGTCGCGCTGGCGGTTGAGCACGAGCGCGGAAACGGTTGAGATGACCGCGGAACAGCACAACCAGACGCTCGGGACCCTCTATTTTATTTACGGAGCGGTCCACGGGTTGACGTTACTCGGTCTGCTGGGTTTAGTGCTGATCTTTAAATTCGCCTCAGTCGCCGGTGAACTGCTGACTACGTCGATGATGATCATCGGCGCCCTGGTCTTCGTGGTGTTGCTGTTCGCAGTCGGTATTCTGCCGGTAATGGTCGGCACAGGATTGCGGCAGCGAAGCGGCTGGGTTAAACCTCTGGGGATTGGTGTTGGCGTGATATCGCTGGTGAACATTCCGATCGGAACAGCTTTGGGGATTTACACGATGAAGTTCTTCCGCAGCACCGCTGGAGTTCAGTTGTACGGTGGTCAGGCGAGCGTGACTGATGCAAACGAGTTAGAGAGGGCGTTAGGTCGTGCGAAACCGTTGATGAACGTCGCCGAGCGACTCAAATAAGTTTCTTATGAATGAGATTTTTGGTGTGGTGGGCGCGGGCACAATGGGCAATGGCATTGCTCAGGTGGCGGCGCGTGCTGGTTTTCACGTGGTGCTGCGTGATGTCGCGGAGCAATTCCTGACGCGGGGCATGTCAGCCATCGATAAGAGCCTGCAGCGGGATGTCGATAAAGAACGGCTCACGGTTGACGACAAGCAAATTATCACTAGCCGCATAACGACGACGACCGATCTGGCCGACCTGCGTGACGCATTCATTGTCGTCGAAGCCATCACTGAGCAATTGTCCGTCAAGACCGAAGTTTTCAAGTCGCTCGATGAAATCGTGCAGGACGACGCGATCCTGGCTTCGAATACCTCGTCGATATCGATCACGAAACTGGCAGCGATCACCGGACGACCTGACAAAGTCATTGGCATGCACTTCATGAATCCGGTGCCGGTGATGAAACTCGTCGAGATTATTCGAGGGGCGGCCACAACTGATGAGACTTATCAAGCCGTTCATGCGTTGACCGAGAAGCTTGGCAAGACTCCTCTTGAATGCCACGACTCGCCGGGATTCATTTCAAATCGCGTGCTGATGCCAATGATCAATGAAGCGATCTTCGCTCTTTACGAAGGCGTCGCTTCGCGCGAGAGCATTGACGGAATCATGAAGCTGGGGATGAATCATCCGATGGGCCCCTTGACGCTCGCCGATTTCATCGGCCTCGATGTTTGCCTTGCGATTATGAACGTGCTACATGATGGTTTCGGTGATTCGAAATATCGTCCGTGTCCGCTACTCAAGCGCTATGTCGATGCCGGTTGGTTGGGTCGCAAGAGCGGGCGAGGGTTCTATGAGTACTAGCGGCTAGATGCTAGATGCTAGATGTTAGGGGATGGAGGTTAGAGGCTAGAAGTCGGAAACCTAAGGGTAGCGCGACGCTGGGGATCAAGTATTCAAAACTAAGGACGGTTAACTGATTAAGAAGGATGGAATGCGAAACCAGCGTCCCCTTTTTATCGAAAGGCTAGTCACTAATCTCTAACCTCTGATCCCGAGCCTCTAACCTCTTTAAGAAATGCCAGGCACAATTTCACATTACTGCCAAAAGTGCCGAGCGGCGAACCCTCTCGGCCAGGAATTCTGTCTGCGTTGCGGGACGCGTTTGATGCTGGTAGTGCAGCCGCCGTCGGTGCGCGTCGATATTCCTTCGACCACGCCCGCGGAAGAACATCTGCTTGAACGCATGACGATGCTCGAGAACACGCTGGCGCGTTTGGCTGAGCGACTCGAACATGCGCTCAAACTGCTGCTGCGACATTCTGAGACGGCGTACAGCAATCACGCGCTGGTGAAGAGCCTGATCGAGATGCTGAACGAGGTTGGCGTCGTCGATAACGCCAGGCTCGAACTCAGGTGGCGCGAAGAATGTGAGAAGTTAAAGCAGGCGGACCCTGCGCAACCCAAGCGAAATCGCAAGGTGAAGCGAAAAGCAGCCACCGGTCGCCGATAATTGCGGAAAATCGGGTCGCCGCGTTTTGAAAGTACCGCCAGCCCAGCTATAATTAGCGACTTTGCCGACGCCCCCTGATGCGGACTATCAGTCAGCCAGGGGGTTTCGATATGCGGATAGAGCTTGAAAACCTGGAGCGCGGAGGTGGTTTATTCGCGGAAAGCTACGCGCCGGATGCTCTGAAATTTGACGAGCACGACCTGCGTCTGCTTGAACCGGTGACCGTTGCAGGCCGCGTCCGCCGCCGAGATAAAGAAGTCGAATTGCGCGGCAAACTGGCTACCCGGTTGGCCATTCCCTGCGGTCGTTGTTTGAAATCTGTTGAGTTGCCGATTGAAGTCGCATTCACCGAGCGCTTCACGCCGGCCGTCGCCTGGAAGGACGAGGAACAGCACGAGCTGGAAGCCGAAGACCTGGATCTGGCGGTTTTTGACGGGGAGGCGATCGAGCTGGATGATCTCGTGAAGGAAGAAATAATCCTCTCGCTGCCGGGACATGTGCTCTGTCAGGAAGAATGCAAAGGGCTATGCCCGCATTGCGGGGCCGACCTGAACGTGAGTTCATGTGACTGCGAAACGAAACAGATTGATTCACGTTGGGAGAAGCTGAAAGATTTGCGATTTTAGATTTGTGATTTTCGAGTAAGCATAATCGAAGATTTGAAATCAGAAATCGAAACATTACGGAGTTGAAGCTATGCCAAATCCAAAACGTCGTCATTCAAAGGCCCGAACCGGCAAGCGCCGCGCGCACGATGCGCTCCGCGCGCCCCAGACCGGCACGTGTCCAAACTGTCAGGAGCCGCGGATGCCACATCGCGTCTGTCCGAAGTGCGGGTACTACAAAGGTCGAGAAGTGATTCAGGTCGAACAAAACACCTAATCCATCATTCGAGCATCAACTGACGCCACCAACCAATCAATGAATAATGTGAACGCGGGAATCCTCGGCACCGGTCACTCTTATCCATCGGGCGTGCTAACGAACGCCGACCTGGAGAAGATGGTCGAAACGTCCGATGAGTGGATCACAACGCGCACCGGAATAAAGCAGCGGCGCAAAGCTGCGCCGGGCGAGTACACGTCGCAATTTGCGGTGCGCGCGTCGCAGGAAGCGATCGAACGCGCGGGCATCGATCCATTGGAGATCGATTTAATTCTCTGCGCGACGGTGACGCCGGATCAGATACTTCCTTCGACTGCCTGCCTGATTCAAGCTGAACTCGGCGCCAACAAAGCGGCGGCAATGGACATCGTCGCCGCATGCTCCGGTTTTCTCTATGGCGTCACGATTGCCAATCCGATGATTCGTAGCGGTCAAATCAAGTACGCTCTGGTTATCGGCGCAGAGTTGTTGACCCGGTACGTGGACTACACCGATCGATCAACTTGCGTGATCTTCGGCGATGGCGCGGGCGCGGCGATCATGGGTCCGGTAGATGAGGAGCATGGAATTCTGGCCGCCCGGATCAAGTCAGACGGCCGTTTTGAGGAACAATTGTACGCGCCCGGCGGCGGCACCAAGGGCGGTTTTACCGCTGAGACGATTGCGCGCGGCGATCACTTCTTCAAGATGAAGGGCAATGAAGTGTTCAAAATCGCAGTGCGTTCGATGACTGAAATTTCAAAGAACGTGCTGTGCGAAGCCGGTTTGAAAACTGACGACGTCGATCTGTTTATTCCGCATCAGGCCAATCAGCGGATTACCGATTCTGTGGCCAATTCGCTAAACGTTGATGGGTCGAAAGTGTTTTCTAATATCGCGCAGCATGGCAACACCTCGTCTGCTTCGATTCCCATCGCCCTGGATGAGTGTGTCGAAGGCGGTCGCATCAAGAAAGATGACATCGTGTTGATGTCGTCGTTTGGTGGCGGCTTTACCTGGGGCAGCGTGGTAATGCGGTGGTGATGAGACCGTGATAGTGAATCGTGAATAGTCGTCTTTGGATGGATTCTATTCACGATTCACGATGTACGATTGACTAGTATGATTGCCTTCATATTTCCCGGTCAGGGATCGCAAAACCCGGGCATGGGAAGAGATTTGGCGGAGAATTTTCCGGCCGCGAAACAGGTCTTTGAAGAAGCAGACGACGCGCTTGGTTTTGCGCTGTCGGAACTTTGCTTTAACGGGCCCGCCGAACAGTTGCAGTTGACCGAGAACACGCAGCCGGCGATTTTGACAACGTCGATTGCGACGCTGCGCGCGATGCAATCGGAGAATTTTCCGGCGGCCGCATTCGTAGCGGGACACAGTCTCGGCGAGTATTCGGCGCTGGTTGCCGCTAACGGGCTTTCGCTGATCGATGCAGTCACGACTGTGCGCGCGCGCGGGCGCTATATGCAGGAAGCCGTGCCGGTTGGCACGGGCGCGATGGCCGCGATCCTCGGCGCCGATTTGCAGACGGTCAGGAATGCGTGCGACGAGGCCGCGCAAGGCGATGTTTGCAGCCCGGCAAATATCAATTCACCCGGGCAAATCGTGATTGCGGGTGACGCGGCGGCAATCGACCGGGCTATTCCGATTCTGAAAGAGCGCGGCGCAAAACGGGCCGTGAAGTTGAATGTCAGTGCGCCTTTTCATTGTGCGCTAATGAAGCCGGCGCAGGATCGGCTGGCGGCTGATTTGGAAAAAGTCAGTTTCAGCGACCTGGCGGCGCCGCTGGTGACAAATGTTGACGCGAAGCCCGTGAATCGCGGCTTAGATGCGCGCGAATCGCTGGTGCGGCAGGTTTCGCAACCCGTTCGGTGGCTGGAGTCAGTTGA
>JBIOZK010000100.1:0-9969 GCA_044870975.1 Pyrinomonadaceae bacterium | reverse complement strand
TGGCGATCGTGATACCTCGTGCTTTTTCTTCCGGCGCCTTGTCAATCTGATCGAAAGCCACAAACTGCACTTTCGGATTGTTCTTCGCCAGAACCTTGGTGATGGCCGCCGTCAAAGTCGTCTTGCCATGGTCCACGTGACCGATCGTCCCGATGTTCACGTGCGGCTTGCTGCGATCAAATTTCTCTTTGCTCATTGTCTCTCGTCCTTCGAAAGAATGGCGGCACAAGTGCCGCCGCTAAACAAAACTATTTACTTTGCCACTCCCTGAACCTTCGCGATTACTTCTTCAGCGACATTCTTGGGCGCCTGATCGTAACGCTCAAAATGCATCGTCGAAGTGGCACGGCCCTGCGTCGCTGAACGCAGATCGGTTGTGTAACCAAACATCTCTGAGAGCGGCACGAACGCCGTGATCACCTGCGCACCGCCCGGTCTCATCTCGGTCCCGGCGAACTGGCCCCGGCGCTTCATCAGATCGCCGTTAACCGCACCCACATAATCGTCTGGCGTCACTACTTCGATCCGCATGATCGGCTCCAGCAAAACCGGCTTGGCCTTCCTGACTGCATCCTGAAAAGCCAGCGAACCGGCAATAATGAAGGCGCGCTCGTCCGAGTCAACCTCGTGAAAACCGCCATCAATCAGACGCACCTTGATATCGACCAGGTCATAGCCGGCGAGAAAGCCGCGCTCCATGGCGTCGTGAACACCCTGCTCTGTCGGCTTGATGAACTCGCGCGGGATTGCGCCACCCTTAATCTCACTCTCGAAAACAAAGCCTTCGCCGGGCGCCGGTTCAATCTCGAGCTCGACATGCGCGTACTGTCCGCGGCCACCGGTCTGCTTCTTGAAGATTTCTTTTCCGGAAGCGGCCTGGGTAATGGTTTCGCGATAGGCCACCTGCGGCTTGCCGACGTTAGCTTCGACGCCGAACTCGCGCTTCATGCGATCGACAATAATTTCCAGATGCAATTCGCCCATGCCGGCAATAATCGTCTGGCCCGTTTCATGATCGGTAGAAACGTTGAACGAAGGATCTTCCTGAGCCAGACGTCCCAACGCCACGCCCAGCTTGTCCTGATCAGCGCGGGTCTTGGGTTCGACGGCCACGCGAATCACGGGCGCCGGAAACTCAATCGCCTCGAGAATGATCGGCTTGTTCTCGTCACAAACCGTATCGCCGGTGGTCACCTGCTTCATACCGCCGATGGCGATGATTTCGCCGGCGCTGGCCGATTCGATATCTTCGCGCTTGTTCGCATGCATGCGCATCAGGCGACCGACGCGCTCCTTATTGTCCTTGGCCGAGTTGTAGGCATATGAACCCGACTTGATCGTGCCACTGTAAATCCGGACAAACGAAAGCTGACCGAGGTGCTTGTCCGCCATGATCTTGAAGACCAGGCCGCTGAACGGCTCGCTCGCATCGGCAGCACGTGATTCTTTGCTACCGTTCTTGGGGTTGACGCCTTCAACCGGCGGAATATCCAGCGGCGACGGCAGATAATCAACAACCGCATCGAGGAGCGTCTGGACGCCTTTATTCTTGAAGGCGGATCCCGTCACTACCGGCACCAGACGCAATTGCAGCGTGCCTTTACGCAGCGCTTTACGAATCTCGTCTTCTGTTATCGGCTGAGCCTCGACGTACTTGTGCATCAAGTCATCGTCGACAGTAGCCACCGCTTCGATTAGTTTTTCTCGCGCCGCCACGGCCGCGTCCTTCAAGTCCGCCGGAATTTCGACAGTCTCGTATTCGGCGCCCTTGGTCTCGTCTTTCCAGATCAGGCCCTTCATCGCGATTAGATCGACCACGCCCTTGAGCTGATCTTCTTCTCCGATGGGAATTTGCAGTGCGACGGGATTTGCGCCGAGACGGCTGATGATTGAATCAAACGAACGCTGGAATGAGGCCCCGGCGCGATCGAGCTTGTTGATAAAGCAAATGCGCGGAACGCCGTATTTATCGGCCTGCCGCCAGACAGTTTCGGACTGTGGCTCAACACCGGCCACACCGTCGAATACGGCCACGGCGCCATCGAGGACGCGCAAGCTGCGTTCGACTTCCATCGTGAAGTCTACGTGGCCCGGCGTGTCGATAATATTAATGCGATGGTCCTCTCCGTTCCGTTCCCAGAAACAGGTGGTCGCCGCGGACGTGATAGTGATGCCGCGCTCCTGCTCCTGTTCCATCCAGTCCATCGTCGCCGTGCCCTCGTGCACCTCGCCGATTTTGTGCGAGACGCCCGTGTAATAAAGGACCCGTTCGGTGGTGGTGGTCTTACCGGCATCGATGTGCGCCATGATGCCGATATTCCGGAATTTGCTGAGGTCGTACTTAGCCATCTAACTGGTTACCACTTGTAATGCGCGAACGCCTTGTTCGCATCTGCCATGCGATGCACATCGTCTTTCTTCTTGACGGCGTTACCGCGATTGTTGGCCGCGTCCAGTAATTCCGCAGCCAATCGATCTGTCATCGTCTTCTCGCCGCGCCCGCGCGCATAGAGAACAATCCAGCGAATCGCCAGGGCGCCACGGCGCTCCTGGTGAACTTCCACCGGAACTTGATAGGTGGATCCTCCGACGCGTCGCGACTTGACTTCGACGGTCGGGCGCACGTTTTCGATCGCGCGCTTAAAAACCTTCAAAGGCTCTTCCTGGGCCTTGTCGCCGACTTGTTTCAGGGCGTTATAAAAGGTCTTTTCGGCGATCGAGCGCTTGCCGCCCCACATGATGCCGTTGATGAACTTGGTCACCAGCGGGCTGTTGTAAACCGGATCGGGAAGAACTGGTCGTCGCTCTGCAACTCTGCGTCTCGGCATAGATTACTTCGCGCCTCCCTTTGGTCGCTTGGCGCCATATTTCGAGCGGCTCTTCTTGCGATCGCCTACGCCGACGGAATCCAGAGTGCCGCGAATAACGTGATAACGAACGCCCGGCAGGTCCTTAACGCGGCCACCGCGAATTAAAACGATCGAGTGTTCCTGCAAATTATGGCCGACGCCCGGGATATAGGTCGTCACCTCGATGCCGTTGGTCAGGCGAACGCGCGCAACCTTACGTAGCGCCGAGTTTGGCTTCTTAGGCGTCTGGGTGTAGACGCGGGTGCAAACACCGCGTTTCTGCGGCGAACTCTGCAGCGCCGGACTGGCCGTTTTGTATTTGACCCGCTGGCGGCCTTTGCGAACCAATTGATTAATTGTCGGCATCGTGCTCTTTTCGAAAAACCGGTCGCTACCGCTTCCGGTACTGACTCCATCGCGTAAAGCGCAAAAAGGGCCGTGGCCTGCCTCTTTCCGGAACGAGTCCGGCAGTCAGCGCAGACAAACTGGCCTGCTATTGATTCTCTCTACAGGGACGTTCTGATTTCGCTTTTAGGCGGGCGCGGATATTGGCTTCCCAATTAGCCCAAAATTCAGCCGAAGCTTTTCTGTGGCGTCGCCGACCGAGTGGGTCCGTTCAACGACTTGCGCAATCACGCCAGTGCTTACGCCACAATAGTTATCAACGGTTGATGTCTGCACATCTACCGGGCAACGCCTCCGCACCGACAGAACCAGTTATAGCGTTGCACTTGGAGGACTCCAGACCGTAGTCCGAAACGGGAAACTATACGGACGGGGATGGACGATGTCAAGCGGCGATCGTGAGCTCGCGGGTCAATGTGCGAGCGATTTGATCAGAATAACTATCCCGGTAATCGCGCCACCCAACAAAATCAAAAGGGCCAGCACTACGCCAGCTACGATTAACTTAAATTTACGATACCGATTCTGGTCGGGTGGTGAAAGCGAAGTCTGAGGAAAGTACGGGGGTGGTGTGTACGTAGCCATTGCTCTACAACTCCGGGAGAAACCAGCTTACCACGGTTTGCGAGGGGTCCGCTTGGGCGTAGGTTTCGCGCTCGAATTGGAATTCGTGTTCAGGTTTCCGTTAGCGTTCGCCTCTTGCTGTTTTTTCAGCATGTCCTCCGCGTGCTTCTTGCCTTCTTTGATCCGCTGCGAGCCTTCCTTGGCACTGTCCAACCCATCGCTGGCGCGCGAATCGTTAGGATCGAGATCAAGTGCTTTCTGAAATGCTGAACTCGCCTCCGGATATTGAGCCAGCCGGGTGAGGGCCATGCCCAGCCGATACCACGCCTCTTCGTCTTCGGGATTCAGCTTAGTCGCTTGCCGATAAGCACTTACCGCACTCTCGTCCTGATGAAGAAAGCTATGCGCTTCGCCCAAATAAAAGTAGGAGGTTGCGTCTTTCGAATCGCTTGAATTCTTTTTCTTAAATAGCTCAATTGCCTTTTTGTACTCGCCCTCGGCCTCGTCCTTCTTTTCCAGCGCGGCGTAACTCATTCCCAGACGCAGGTGCGCCTCGGCGTTCTCTGCGTCGCTTTGAATGGCCTGCTTGAAGACTTCGGCAGCCTGTTCGTCCTGATCGTTTCGGTATAGATCTTTACCTTTCTCGACCAGGGACTGCGCCTGACGTTTTGCCTCTTCGGGATCGCTCGGAACTGATGAACTGCTGGAAGTGTTGCTGTTGGAATTGGCGGTCCTGTTTCGGCGACAACCTATGAGTGATACCGAAAGGGCGGCGATCAGACAGGTGGAAACGATTGCCTTGGTAAGATTCGCGGGCGACTCAGCCATAAAATCGCTACTATCTACTTGAATGGATGGCTGAGAGTCAAATCGAGGTTGGCTTACTCGACCCCAAAAAACCGAATGAGCGCTGCAACGTGGGCGTCGCAGCGCTCATCCATTTGCGTGGTTACTGTCCTCACCCCAGCAACCACTTGAGACGGAGGATCCACCAACCGTCTCTCTTGCCCCACAATATACATCGCAACGTTTGTGCCGCGCAATAGAAGATTTTTGCCACCGAAAACCTCAGCAATTCACAACCTTCGATGGACCTTCCGGGAGGCAAAAATGGCCTCAATGAACATTGTTCACGATCGGCTCTGTAGAATATTCTCGATCGTGAAATGGTTACGTTCGGACTCAGCTTGTCTCAGCGCCGATTTCTGCGCGAATCACTTCCGCGAGTTCATTTGCGGCTGTCTCGACCTGCGCGAGGTCTTCGCCTTCGACCATCACGCGAGCAAGTAATTCCGTACCCGAATATCGCAGCAGCAATCGACCGCGGTCACCCATCGACGTTTCAATTTCGCGAGCCCTGGCCATTACATTCGGCAAATCTTTGAAGGGGATCCTCCCCCTAACCTTCACATTCACAAGAACTTGCGGGAAACGTGTAAACCCCTGAGTTAGCTCCGATAATGATTTTTCTGAGGCCCGGAGCACCCGCAAAACTGCCAGCGCAGTCATCATGCCATCACCGGCCAAACTAATTTTCGGAAAAATTATGTGTCCCGATTGCTCTCCGCCCAGAGACGCTCCTGAACGTAGCAGTTCCTCGAGCACGTACTTATCGCCTACGTCCGTTCGAGCCAAATCGATGCCGTGCCCACGTAACGCCACTTCGAGGCCGAGGTTAGTCATCACAGTCGCGACTACGAGCTGATGGTCCAGCTCGTCACGGGACTTCATGAAATTCGCCAGCACCCACATGGTCGCGTCGCCGTCGACAAAGTCTCCGGCAGCATTAACGAAGAGAGCCCGATCTGCATCACCGTCAAAAGCCACTCCCAGAGCGGCTTGCTCTTGCTTGACCTTCTGTTGCAAACCTTCGATGTGGAGCGACCCGGCGTTCAAATTAATATTGCGTCCATCTGGCTCCGTATTAATTGCGATGACGCGGGCCCCGAGCTCCCGAAACAACTGCGGCGCGAGGTCTGATGCCGCACCATTCGCGCAATCAAGAACGATTTTCAGACCGTCCAATGACAGATTGTGCGCAACTTCTTCGCGTAGATAAGTGAGATACTTCTGCCGCAGCGACTGTCCGTTAGATTCATGGCTACCTTCGCCTGAACTGTTGGCGCCGAAACTGAATTTCCCTTCAGCTATATCGGCTTCAATTCTTCGTTCCGTTGGATCATCGAGCTTGCGACCCGAAGGAGCGAAGATCTTGATTCCATTATCTTCGTAGGGATTGTGCGACGCGCTAATGACGACGCCCGCATCAGCCGGTAAGGAACGCGCAAGAAACGCCACGCCGGGCGTAGTGATGACGCCTGCCGATTCCACCACGGCGCCGGCAAACCTTGCGCCTTCGCTCAGGGCCGCCTCAATCACGGGACCCGACTCGCGCGTGTCCCGCCCGACAATAATCCGCGGCGTCTTTCCGTCGTTGTTCTCAGCGAGATGTTGCGCGAGCGACGCTCCGATTATTCGCACGGTGGGCGGATCGAGCGGAAATTCTCCCGCCCGGGCGCGAATGCCATCAGTCCCGAATAGTTTGGTGTGTTCTTTGAGCTTCAATTGACGTCGGGTTTTCCGTTTGAGGTTCGACTCGAGACGATCGTGACGTGAACATTTACGGTGCCGAGCGGTGCGATGTGCGAATCAGGAACTGGCAAAGCCAGTTCGCGTGCGTCAAAACTCTCGCGGCGCCCTTCAACGGAAACAGGCAAGATCAATCGATCGATCACATTAAGACGATCGGCAGGCCCCTGCAACTTTACCTTGTTTGGTGTTACGACGATTTCTTTCACCTCGAAGGTTGCCGCCGGCCGGCCTTCGACGCGCGGTTCCACCGCGACCTCGCGCTCTGGCTGACGCGCCGACACGAAAAACCACAGCGCCAGAGTAATCGCCAGCGCCAGCAGCTTGAGACTCCAATCTTTAAGAAAGATTCTCCGCAGCCACGACTCGAGTCGCTCAGAAATTCCCGTCGATGGAACTGGTCGAGCAGGCATCGTTACCAAATTATCATGTCACGCTTTCAACTTCGGTCGATTCAGTAGCGTGGGGATCGATCGCCTTTTTTCGTTCCGTCGGGTCACGCTCGACGGCTTTGTAGATCGCGGCTCGCAATCGGGTCGGATCGAGCGCTCGCTTAATTCTGCCGCCGCGGACGAACGAGATCAGGCCGGTCTCCTCAGAGACGACGATCGCGACGGCGTCTGAATCTTCGGTGATTCCCAGCGCGGCGCGATGGCGCGTGCCGAGTTCCTTTGCCGAAATTGGATTGAGCGACAAAGGCAAAAAGCACGATGCAGCCGCGATGCGATCGGCACGCACAATCACCGCGCCGTCGTGCAAGGGGGACGCCGGATTGAAAATCGAAACCAGCAGATCGTAACTAAGCTGAGCGTCCAGCGTCACTCCTGCATCAACGATAGTTTTTAGTCCGACGTTGCGCTCAATCACGATCAAGGCGCCGGTCTTGGTCGAGGCCAAAGTCGTCGCCGCCAGGACCATTTCATCGTAGATGCCCTGGCCGAATTGTCCGCGTTGCCGGCGCGTAAACGGGACGCTAAATTGATTGCCGAATCTGATCAGCCCTTGACGAATTTCGGCCTGGAACAAAACGATGATGGCCACTCCGATGTAGAGCAGCGCCCCGCGCAAGACAAATTCGAGCGTGGTCAGCGACTCATAAACCGCCAACCAATAGACAAACGCGAACACTCCGATGGCCGCCGCCATGGGCGCGGCGCGCGTCCCGCGCAGCAATTTCAGCACGCCGTAAACGACCAGGAACACGAGCACAATGTCGGCAATCGAGCGCGGCTCGGCCAACCGATCGAGATACTGCCTCCATGGAATCAACAGCAGCATAAACCTAGTCGAATAGCGTCTGATGTGGCACTTACATCAGTCTTTCTAGCAAAACCAATTGCCGGAGAAGGGTTCCGTACAGATGGTAACGACCGCGCCTCAATCAACGGACGCTCCGTTGTGATTATCGCGGAAAAAGTGATGTGAGGCAATGACTTGAATTTACTTCTTGCGCAGGCGGCCGCGCCGCAGGAAGCCGATCAACTCGCCTGATTGATTGATCACGCCGACGGCGCCGACGCCATTCACCTCGAGCAGTTCAGTAACGCTTTCGATCGTCGCGTTCTCGGGAACGAACAGTTGCGAATTGACTGTCCGCATGACCTCGCGGGCGCGCAGGCCGCGCCATTTTTCGCGCGGAATTTTCTTCAAGTCCTCCAGCGCCAGAATTCCGAGCAGCCGACGATTGAGTGCCACCGGGAAAGTGACGTGACGTTGAAGTGGCAGGACTTCATCAATGAATTTGGTAATCGGCAAATCCGGTTCGACCGGAATTGGTGGGGACATCGCCTGGGCGACGGTGACGGATGCTCGCGTGCTGCGCACGACGCTCGTCGCCGCGGCCAACAGGAACACGCCTACCAGCACCGACCAGAGGCCCATGAAGTACGCCCGGAAGGTCGGCGCAATTGCCATGTAAATTCCGAATGCGATGAGTACCAGCGACATCAACTGACCGCAGAAACCGGCGATGCGCGTGGCCTCACGAATGTTTCCGCTGCGCTTCCAGATGATTGCGCGCAGCACCCGGCCGCCGTCCAGTGGATATCCGGGAAATAGATTGAAGACTGCGAGCAGGAAATTGCCCGCGCCGACAAAAAAGAAAAAGGCCGTGCCGAAATTAAATCGCATGGCGGCGGTCAGCATCATTCCCACAAAAGCGATAATTGAAAAAATGAAGCTGGCTGCCGGACCGGCAACCGCGATCCTGAATTCGGCCTTCGGATTCTGCGGCTGCGTCTTCATGCGGGCCAGACCGCCGAAAGGGTGCAAAACGATCTCTTCAATCTCAATTCCTTCCGTGCGACCCATCAGCGCGTGCGACAACTCGTGACCAAAAACTGACAGGAACAACCCGAGAGTCGTAACGATGCCCAGCGTCCAGGCGACGATATCGCCAGTGGGCGGAATAATTAAGGTGCCGAGTTGAAGCGGATGCTTGCGAACGTTCGCCGCGATCAGCGCCACGCTCATCGCGAACACGACGAACCAGGTGTAGTCGATGCGTACGGGAATGTTGTAGACCCGGGCAACCAGAATCTGTCGTTTGAAGATTTCCGGAAGGGCCATAACAGCTAAGGGGCGAAGGGCTAAGCGCAAAGAGTTAGACGCCAGCATGACCCAAGGTGTTCCAAAACCGAGTGCTCTTAGCTCTTAGCTCTCAGCTCTTAGCTCTTAGCCCTCAGCTCTTAGCTCTTAGCTCTCAGCCCTTTGCCGGTCACGCGTTACTCACGGAGTGTTGCCATTCGATCTCAAAAAGAGGGACCGGCTGCACCCGGTTCTTGACACTGATCGGTTCGCGGGGCGCCAGTTGATATCGCGAGCGGGCAGCATTGGTGGTTGCTTCGCTGACGAGAATCTGTCCGGCTTTTGCGTTCGACTCAAGCCGCGATGCAGTGTTCACGGTATCGCCGATGGCAGTGTACTCAGAGCGGCGTTCGGATCCGATGTAGCCAACGACCGCCTCGCCCGTGTGCAGGCCGATACCGATGCCGATTTCCGGATAGCCTTCAGCGCGCAGCTCGTCGTTGATGCTCAACATGCGTCTCTGCATCGCCACGGCCGCGGACATTGCGTTCGAAGCGTCCTTCTCCGTGACCGTCGGCGCGCCGAACAACGCCATCATACCGTCGCCGAGATACTTATCGAGCGTCCCGCCGTGCGCAAAGATGATGTCGGTCATTGCCGAGAAATATCGATTCAGCAAATGCACGATTTTTTCGGGCGGCGCATGCTCTGAGATGCGCGTGAACCCGCGGATATCTGCGAACAGCACTGTGATCGTTTGCATCGAGCCGCCGAGTTTGAAGGACTCGGGATTTTCCAGCATCTGCTTGACGACATATTCGGGCAGGAACCGCGAATAATTCGCCCGCGCGACTTCTTCCTTAGCCAGCCGCTCGTGGGCGCGCACATTCTCGACCGCGATGGCCGTCTGGGCGGCGACGGCGCTAATCAATTCCAGGTCATCAGGTTTGAATGCCGAGAATGGATCCAAACGATCTGCATACAACGCTCCGTGAACGCCGGACTCAGTGACCAGCGGCGCGCAGATGGTCGAGCG